>CAZRTG010000111.1:4921-11430 GCA_964602895.1 uncultured Wenzhouxiangellaceae bacterium | reverse complement strand
CTGCCGATACAATCAAAACGGTCGCGAGCATGGCTCGCTCCTACAGTTGTTTCGGGCACAAAAAAACCACCCGGAGGTGGTTTAGATGTCGCATCAGATCTTTCACTTCTGATGCAGGACTTGGCGTCCCCTACGAGATTCGAACTCGTGTCGCCGCCGTGAAAGGGCGGTGTCCTAGGCCTCTAGACGAAGGGGACATTGAGTGGTGGAGCTAGGCGGGATCGAACCGCCGACCTCTACAATGCCATTGTAGCGCTCTCCCAGCTGAGCTATAGCCCCGCGAAAGCCGCAGCATCGTAAGGTCTGTAGCGCTTGATGTCAATGCCAAATTTAACCGACTTCCACCTTGACCCGTTCATTCGTCGTCGCG
The DNA here is from genome assembly GCA_964602895.1 of uncultured Wenzhouxiangellaceae bacterium. Taxonomy (GTDB): domain Bacteria; phylum Pseudomonadota; class Gammaproteobacteria; order Xanthomonadales; family SZUA-36; genus JAWXBM01. The sequence continues at coordinate 11,060 of CAZRTG010000111.1, read as the reverse complement.
GGTTCCGGTTTGGACGCACCTTTCATGGTATCCACGCTGTGCCCCTGGCGTAACAGATAATCCAGCCAGCGATCCAGAGCACGGTTTTCACGCCAGGCTTTTTGCATGGCCTGCCGATTGGGGAAGGCAGGAAAATTGGTTCGCGTGCAAGCCTGTTCGCAATCAAATGAGGTAGCTTCCGCCAGGCGCGCGTCGTGGTAATAACGAATATGCGCATCCGGTGCGAAATTGGTGGCCTCATCTGCCCGAAACTCATAGGTCAGCCGAAAAAAAGTCGTATAGGGGTGTCGTTCCAGTACCTGCAGGCGCAACAAGGGAGAGCCATAAACCCGGGAACTGAGATGATCAAAGAAGCTGATATCGTCAGGAATCAGCAATTGCAGCTGACCATAGATATCCTCTTGCAAATCCTGCAAGCGCTTTAGCTTTGGGCGTAAATGAAACCCACCTGTTTGACAAAATGAAACCATGGCAAAAGCATAGCATAACCGTTGCCCTGCACTGCTCAATCCGGTGATTCAGAACATTTCACGTTGCAAGCCCAATTCTGCCAGCACCCGGCTGCCAATTTCTTCAATGGAGCTGTGGGTGGTATTGAACACCGGGATACCCGACATGCGCATCAGGCTTTCTGCGGCTTCCACTTCCCAATGGCATTGTTTGATGGAGGCATACTGGCTGCCCGGGCGGCGCGTTTCGCGTATCTGTGCCAAACGGTCAGCATCGATGGTCAGGCCGGCAATGCGGGATTTCTGGCTGCGCAGGAAGTCTGGCAGGGCTTGCCGCTCCAGATCGGTATCAGTCAACGGATAATTCGCCGCTTTTACGCCAAAATGCAGCGCAATGTACAGGCATGTCGGTGTCTTGCCGGAACGTGACACGCCAATCAGTATCAGGTCGGCTTTGTCATAACTGGTGCTGATACCATCGTCGTGGGACAGGGCGTAGTTGGTCGCGTCCATACGCGCTTCATAGCGTTTCAGGTTCACCACGCCATGCGCCTGTCCTACCGCCGCATGGCGTTTTACGCCCAGCATTGCTTCCATGCGATGCAGGAATGCACCAAACAGGTCCAGAGTAATACCCGCACTGGATTTGAGGATCGCACGGATGCTTTCATCCACAATGGAGTTGAAAATGATGGGCGGTGCTCCATCTTCTAGTGCACAGCGATTGATTTGCTCCACTGCCTGGCGTGCCTTCGCTTCATCACCGACAAAAGGAATGCGGATTTGACGGAATTCGATGCTTGGAAACTGGGTCAGCAAACTGTGCCCAACGGTTTCAATCGTAATGGCTGTGCCGTCTGAAATGAAGAACACCGTGCGACGCATGTTTTACCCCTGTAAAATGCAGGATTCTTTTTGCCGCCGATCGACCCTTGGCCATCGGCGGTATGGATTTTATTGACCAATTAAACATAAGGAAGAGTCTGTTGACGCACTATATCAAATGGCTGGATAGCCTGGGAATGCAAGACCTGGATCAGGTAGGTGGCAAAAATGCTTCATTGGGCGAAATGATCAGCCAATTGTCCAGCCTGGGTGTATCGGTTCCGGGCGGATTCGCCACCACCTCGGATGCATTCCGCGAATACCTGGCGCAGTCCGGTCTGGCAGACAAAATCAACCAATTGTTGATCAGTCTGGATGTAGATGACATTGCCGCTCTGGCTGCTGCCGGGAAAAAGGTTCGCAGTTGGGTGATGGAAACGCCGTTTCAGCCCGCTTTTGATACCGCGATTGAGCAGGCCTGGCGTGAGCTATGCGACAAAATCGGCGTACAGCCTGCCGTAGCCGTGCGCTCTTCAGCCACCGCTGAAGACCTTCCCGACGCCTCATTCGCAGGTCAGCAGGAAACTTTTCTCAACGTACGCGGGCTGGAACAGGTCAAACAGCGCATACACGAGGTGTTTGCGTCGCTGTACAACGACCGGGCCATTGCCTATCGCGTCCATCAGGGGTTTGCTCATTCCGAGGTGGCCCTGTCGGCCGGCATACAGATCATGGTGCGATCGGATCTGGCAGCCAGTGGCGTGATGTTCACACTGGATACCGAATCGGGCTTTCGGGATGCCGTATTCATTACCGCCTCCTTTGGCCTGGGCGAAACCGTGGTACAGGGTGCGGTCAACCCGGATGAGTTCTACGTCTACAAACCCGGCCTCGCCTCAGGACACGATCCGGTATTGCGCCGGAATCGCGGCACCAAGGCTTTGGAGATGGTTTACAGCGCCGCAACAGACCCGGCCGGTAGTGGTGTAGAAACCCGCCCCGTTGAAGAAGAGCGTCGCTTGCAATTCTGCATCAATGACGAAGAAGTCAAGGAACTGGCCCGCCAGGCGGTGACCATCGAGCAACATTACGGCAAGCCCATGGATATCGAATGGGCCAAGGACGGCGAAACCGGCAAGCTGTACATCGTTCAGGCCAGACCCGAAACCGTACGCAGCCGTGCCGGCAACGTCATTGAACGCTATCGTTTGCTGCAAACCAGCGATCTGCTATGTGAGGGTCGCAGCATTGGCCATAAAATCGGCTCGGGCATCGCCCGGGTGGTCAAGTCCATCGCCGATATGGACCAGGTAGTGGCCGGTGATGTGCTGGTAACCGATATGACCGATCCGGACTGGGAGCCGGTGATGAAACGGGCCTCAGCGATTGTGACCAACCGTGGCGGACGTACTTGCCATGCCGCCATCATCGCACGTGAATTGGGTATTCCGGCGGTGGTGGGCTGTGGTGCTGCGACCCGCTCGATCAAGCCGGGACAAGCCGTGACCGTGTCCTGTGCCGAGGGTGACAGTGGCTTTGTTTACGAAGGCCTGCTGGATTTCGAAGTGCAAACCGATGACATGAAACAGCTGCCGGAACCGCCGCTCAAAATCATGATGAATGTGGGTAATCCGGACCGCGCTTTTGATTTTGCGCAGATTCCCAATGCCGGCGTCGGTTTGGCCCGGCTGGAATTCATCATCAATCGCATGATCGGGGTGCATCCCAAGGCCCTGCTCAATTTCGACCAGTTGCAGGGAGAAACCCGCACCGAAGTAGAACGCAAAATATCCGGTTACGCGGACCCGGTAAGTTTTTACGTCGACCGCCTGGCGGAGGGTATTGCAACCATCGCCGCGGCTTTTGCACCCAAGCAGGTGATCGTGCGTCTGTCGGATTTCAAGTCCAATGAATACGCCAATCTGGTCGGTGGCCGGGAGTACGAGCCGCACGAGGAAAACCCCATGCTGGGCTTTCGCGGTGCTTCACGCTTTGTTTCTCCCGAGTTCAAGGATTGCTTTGAGCTGGAATGTCGTGCCATGCGCAAGGTGCGTGAACAGATGGGTCTGGACAATGTCTGGGCCATGATTCCCTTTGTTCGAACCCTCGACGAGGGCCGTGAAGTGATCCGGGTGATGAAGGAGTTCGGGCTGGAGCAAGGCAAGCACGGGCTGAAAATCATCATGATGTGTGAACTGCCTTCCAATGCCCTGTTGGCCGATCAATTCCTGGATATTTTTGATGGATTCTCCATCGGTTCCAATGACCTGACCCAGCTCACCCTGGGGCTGGACCGCGATTCAGGCCTGATCGCACATTTGTTTGACGAGCGCGATGAAGCGGTCAAAATACTGCTGGCCATGGCCATCCAGGCGTGTAAAAGGCGTGGTAAATACGTGGGCATCTGCGGCCAGGGGCCGTCAGATCATCCGGACCTGGCGGAATGGCTGCTGGATCAGGGTATCGACAGCATGTCGCTGAACCCGGATACCGTAGTGGATACCTGGATACGTCTGGCCAGGCATCTGAAGGATTGATGCGCTGTAGGAGGCAGCCATGCTGCCGACCCATGTCTAAAATCGCGAGCATGGCTCGCTCCTACAGCATGGCTCGCTCCTACAGCAAGCTTCGTTTCGTTGTAGGAGGCAGCCACGCTGCCGACCATCCCTGTACAAAATCGCGAGCATGGGTCGCTCCTACACAAATTTTGCCAGGTGTTGCCGGTAATAACGCAGCTCGGCTATGGAATCGCGGATATCCGACAGGGCTTCGTGGCGATTTTCTTTTTTGTGTCCGGCCAGCACCTTGGGGGCCCATCGAGCTGCCAGTTCTTTCAGGGTGCTGACATCCAGATTGCGGTAATGAAACCAGGCCTGCAACTCCGGCATTTGCCGGTACAAAAAGCGCCTGTCCTGGCAAATGCTGTTGCCACACATGGGTGAAGCACCGCTGGTGGTCCATTCTTGCAGAAAGGCCAGAGTTTTTTGCTCCGCAGACTGCAGGCTTTCCCTGCTGGCCAGTACCCTGCCCCACAAACCGGACTCGGAATGGTGTTTGCGGTTCCAGTCATCCATGGCCTGCAGGGTCGGTTCGTCTTGGTGAATGGCCAGCACGGGGCCCACGGCCAACTCCTGTAAATTGGCATCGGTAATCACAGTGGCTATTTCCAGAATGGAATCCGTGTCCGGATTCAGGCCGGTCATTTCCAGGTCTATCCAAATCAAGCGGTCGAGCATGCCGTCAGTTCTCTTTTTTCAGATGTACGTCCGGCATAGTAACAGTCACCTCGACGGGCAGAACAGCCACCTGCGGTCGAACCGGCGAAATTCGCCGTACCCCATAATCAAAAGGCACAGGTAAAATAGCCGTAACACACATCATCATTATGGAATCGCATGCACAATGAAAAAGCATTGATCATCAGTTCACATGGCAACCAAGGTGTTGCCGAGTTGACAGATGGGCGGCAGGTGGCATGCGTGTTTCGACGTACCGTAGGACGGCCGGTTTGTGGCGACCGGGTCATGTTGGATACCGGTCAGGGCGAAATCAAACCGGTCAACGAAATACTGCCGCGAAAAAATACTTTTGTGCGCGGCCAGCGCAACGGCAGCAAGCAGATCCTGGCCGCCAATCTGGACCAGGTGGTTATTGTAATTGCCCCGGAGCCCGCACCCAGCAAAGACTTGCTGGATCGATACCTGGTGGCGGTGCTGAGCCTGGGCATCAAACCTCTTGTTGTCATCAACAAGGTCGAATTGTTGGCGGCTGATTCTGCAGACCGTCCCGCACCCTTCAATCGCCTGGATGCGTATCGCGAACTGGGCTATCGGGTAATCACCACGTCCTGTAAAGGCCCGCCCGGTATCACTGCACTGGAGCCTTTGCTGCAGGACCAGATCAATATTGTGGTAGGCCAATCCGGGGTGGGCAAATCTTCACTGGTCAATGAACTGGTACCCGATCTGGATCTGCAAACACAAACTTTATCGACCAGCACGGGCAAAGGCCGGCACACCACTACCAGCACGCTGATGTATCGTCTGCCCGGCACTGGCCGTTTAATCGATTCACCGGGAGTTTGGGAGTACGGCTTGTGGGAAATGGAGCAGTGGGAACTGCTCAGTGGCTATCCGGAGTTCAGTCGGGCGCAGGGCCATTGTCGCTTCAATGACTGCCAACACGTTCATGAACCCGGCTGTGTGATCAGCGCTGCGGTCGAAGCGGGCCTGATACCTGCCTGGCGTCTGGATTCCTATCGTCGCCTGCTGGCACAGGGTATGGCGGGTCCTGGGCGATAGTGCCGCGTAAAGCGGAGTTGTAACGCGAAGATGCGGCTGTGCTATATTTTGATTCAGGAAAACTCGGAGATGGCATTATGCAGAGCTTCCGTATTCATCCTCAGGCAATCGGGCCGGCCATTTACCAACAGGAGGCAGTGACATGACACGGATGGTTCTGACACTGATTTTGCTTTGTGTCGCAGGCACGGCCTCGGCCGATGTACTGTTGATAGAGGAAGTACGCCAGGCAGGCCTGATGAGCGTGCCGGCCAACGGCCAAACCATGGCCGAAGTGGAAGCTCGCTACGGTGCGCCCAACAGCAAAGGCGACCCGGTTGGCGATCCACCCATTACCCAGTGGACCTATGAACGCTGGAGCGTGTATTTCGAATACGACAAGGTGTTGTTTACCGTTTTACACAAAGGCGAGGTAATCGGTCAGTCTGCCAAAGCCAACTGACCGCGCCGACATTGTAGGAGCGACCCATGCTGTGGGAGCGAGCCATGCTCGCGATTTAACACATAGATCGGCAGCATGGCTGCCTCCCACATTATCTGCCCTTTCGGCAGCATGGCTGCCTC
>CAZRTG010000111.1:0-4821 GCA_964602895.1 uncultured Wenzhouxiangellaceae bacterium | reverse complement strand
CCTGTCGGCAGCATGGCTGCCTCCTACATGCAAAAGGCCGCCCCAACATAAATCACAGGATGCCTTGGAAGCCAATCTGAGGTATCCTTGCGCCCCTTCTCGCCAGGTCACCGAGTGTTCTTGATGTCGTCCCTGCAAGTGCCAGAAAACCAGCTACAGGATGCTTCTGCTGATGCTCCAGATGGATCAGCCGGGGAATCCACCGGGCAAACCGTCAACCAGCAACCCATGCGCGTGGTTGAGCGCGATGGCGTGCGTTATACGCTGATTGGTACCGCGCATGTTTCCCGCGCCAGTGCTGAAGCCGTGCAGGAACTGGCCAGCAGCAATGAGTTTGATGCCATCGCGGTAGAGCTTTGCCCGGCCCGCTATGACGCACTCAAAGCCGAACGCAAATGGACCGACCTGGATCTGTACAAGATCATTCGCGAAGGCAAAGCCGGCCTGGTGATGGCCAATCTGGCGCTCAGCGCCTACCAACGACGCATCGCCGAGCAGTTCGGCATCGAGCCCGGTGCCGAAATGCGTGCCGCAGTCGTGGCCGCCGCCGAGCGTGGCGTACCATTGCAACTGGTAGATCGTGACCTGGCCCTGACCCTGAAGCGCAGTTATGCCGCCGTACCGTGGTACAAACGTTTCTACCTCATGTCCGGTTTACTGATGGGCATGATCAGTTCCGATGAAATCGATGAAGCATCCGTCGAAAAACTGAAGGAAGGCGACATACTCGAATCCACTTTTACCGAGTTTGCTTCGTATTCACCCGAGTTATACGCTGCCCTGATCGCAGAGCGCGACCGTTTTATGGCGGCGCGGTTACGGCAGGAAAGCATGGCAGCGGCTGAGGATTCAAAACCACGCAACGTGTTGGTGGTTATTGGCGCCGGACACATGGCAGGGTTGGCCGAGCATTTACAACAGGATCAGCAAGCGCCCGCAGACGTTCGGGCTGAACTGGAACAGGTGCCACCCAAAAGACATTGGCTCAAGTTCATCCCCTGGGCCATCATGGTGCTGGTGCTCGCCGGTTTTGCGCTGGGCTTTTCACGTAGCCCCGAGTTGGGCTGGAGTCTGGTCGTTCTTTGGGTATTGATCAATGGTGTTCTGGCCGCACTGGGTGCTTTGATTGCCCGGGCGCATCCGTTGACCATACTCAGCGCAGTGTTTGCAGCGCCCCTCACTTCTTTGAATCCAACCATTGCTGCAGGCATGGTGACCGGCCTGGTAGAGTCCTGGCTGCGCAAGCCCAAGATCTCTGACCTGGAGCGACTGCATCAGGATATCACCACAGCCAAGGGCTGGTTCAGCAATCGTGCCACCCGCATCCTGCTGGTATTTTTCTTTACCAATCTGGGCTCGGCCATCGGCACCTGGGTTGCCGGCTTCAAAATATTTGAGGCACTCAGTTAAACTGAGCCAAGATAATCCTGTTATGAATATCGGTAGCTACACATTCCCCGACAACTGCCTGGCTCTGGCGCCCATGGCCGGCGTTACGGATCGGCATTTTCGCAGCCTGTGCCGGCAATTGGGTGCAGACTATGTGGTCACGGAAATGTTGTCTGCCAATCCGGCGTTACGCGGCACACGCAAATCCAGCTTGCGGGAAGAATTCAGCGATGAACCGGCACCGGTAGCGGTACAGATTGCCGGCTCCGAGCCAGAGTGGATGGCAGATGCGGCCCGCTATAATGCCGACCGCGGTGCGGCCATCATCGATATCAATATGGGCTGCCCGGCCAAAAAAGTCTGCAACAAGCTGGCCGGTTCGGCCCTGTTGTCCGACCCGGACCAGGTGCGGCGCATACTCGATGCGGTAGTGGCTGCGGTCGATATTCCGGTCACCTTGAAAATACGCACCGGACCGAACCGGGACCACCGCAACGGCTTGCTGATTGCCCGATTGGCGGAAGATGCCGGCATCGCGGCTTTGGCGGTACACGGTCGCACCCGTGCGGATAAATTTCAGGGCCAGGCTGAATACGACACCATTTTTGAAATCTGCCAGACCGTGCACATCCCGGTATTCGCCAATGGCGATATCCAGACACCGCAGCAAGCCAAAGCCGTGCTGGAATTTACCGGCGCCGCCGCGGTGATGGTAGGCCGTGCAGCGCAGGGCAATCCGTGGATATTCCGCGAAATCCGGCATTTTCTCGAAACCGGCAAAATCCTTGCTCCAGCCAAAGCGGAAGATGTGCACCGCATCATGCGCTCACATTTGCAGCAACTGCATGGTTCCTACGGTCCTGAATCAGGTGTACGCGTGGCCCGCAAACACATCAGTTGGTACCTGGATGGTCGCCCTGGCGCACTGGCCTGGCGCAAGGCATTGATGATCGCACAACAACCGTTCCAGCAATTGGACCTGTTGGAAGCGTATTTTGCCGGAGATGTGGCACCTGGCCATGGGGAAGACACGGCGCACAGGCACGCCGCATGAAGTCAGTCATGGCGATGATGCTGCTGTCGGGGACAGCACCATGAGCGTTTCACCGCTCAAAGCCCGTTTACCCGATATCAACCCAGCGGCCACAAAAGGGGGCATTCAGGACCTCCATCCCGGGCAGCAAAATCGCCAGGTCTGGGCAGGTCTGCACGGCAGCAGCCTGGCACTGGCGCTGCAATCCGCAGCGCAGAGTTCAGAACAGCCCGTGTTGGTGCTTACCCGCTCCAGTCACCAGGCACAATTGCTTGCGCGTGATCTGCGACTGCTGGCCATTGGCTCGCTGCCGGTATTGCTGTTCCCCGACCACGAAACACTGCCTTACGACCCGTACTCACCACACCCGGACATTATTTCCGAGCGTTTGGCGACTTTGGCGCAGGTCAGCACACTGCGCAAAGGTATTGTCCTGTGTCCGGTTTCAGCCCTGTCCCAACGCTTGCCACCTGTGCCTTATGTGCGGCAGCGCAGTTTTGATCTCAAAACCGGACAAACCATTGCCATCGACAGGTTTCGGGAAGATCTGGTAAAGGCGGGCTACCAGGCTGCCGATCAGGTGTTCCAACCCGGCCAGTTTGCCATACGCGGATCAGTTATCGACCTGTTCCCAACCGGACTGGATCAGCCCATCCGGCTGGACCTGTTTGACGAAGAGCTGGAAAGCATCCGCAGTTTTGACCCGGAAACCCAACGCTCGGCAGGCAAGATGGACCACCTCACCCTGCTGCCGGCGCGTGAGTATCCCAGCGATACCGAGGCACTGGATGCCTTTCGCCGTGCTTTTCGTCTCCGGTTTGATGTGGATGTCCGCAAAGTCAGTCTGTATCAGGATCTACGTGCCGGAATCCAGCCACAGGGTCTGGAGCAGTATCTGCCTTTGTTTTTTGAGCAAACCGCCAGCCTGCTCGACTATCTGCCCAGCCCATTGCAACTGATCATGCAAGCCGGTGTGCGCGAAGCAGCAGAGGATTTGCAGCGCCGCACACTGGAGCGCTGGGAACAACGCCGTTATGACCTGGAACGCCCGGTACTGGATCCACAGGAACTGTTTCTGCCGGCAACCGGGCTGATGCAATCGCTGGAGCAACAGGTTTCCGTCATTCTTGCCGATACCCTGGACGAAACCTCAGCCGAAACCCCAACCAGGCCCTTGGCCGATGCCAGTGAAAGAAATGCCGTAACCGTAAACTTCAACACCCTCTCCGCTCCCGATGTACACATTCACGAGCGTGGCAAGGATGCGGCTACCGAACTGGACTTGTTCATCCAGTTCTTTGTTGGCCAGGTGTTGTTTGCTGCGGATTCTCCCGGCCGTCGTGAAGTATTGATGAGCACTCTGGCGGCCTTTGGTATCAGGCTGAAGGTATTTGACAATTTCAATTCTTTCTACCAGTCGGCTGCCCACACCGGCCTGGCCGTATTGCCGGTAGAGGAAGGCTTCGTCATACCGGGTGAATTGGCCCTGTTAACCGAGTCGCAGTTGTTTGGCGGGCGGGTCCGGCAGAAGGCGCGACGGGAAGTTTCCGAGCGTGACCCGGATGCGATTATCCGCAATCTGGCCGACCTTTCCCCCGGTGCACCTGTGGTACACGAAGATCATGGCGTGGGTCGTTATTTGGGGCTTGAGGTTCTGGAAATCGATGGTCGGCCCGCCGAGTTCCTGCAGCTGCAATACGCCGGAGAAGACAAGCTCTATGTGCCGGTTTCCTATCTGCATCTGGTCAGCCGCTACACCGGCAGCGATCCCGACAGCGCGCCCTTGCATAAACTGGGCAGCCAAAGCTGGGAAAAAACCAAGCGCAAAGCAGCCGAGCGGGTACGGGATGTTGCGGCAGAATTGCTGGATCTGTATGCCCGTCGCGAAGCGCGACAGGGTTTTGCTTTTCCACTGGATCGCAAGCTGTATGCTGAGTTCAGTGCCGGTTTTCCTTTTGAGGAAACGCCCGACCAGCAGGCAGCCATTGACGCGGTCATGGCTGACCTGGAAGCCGAACGACCGATGGATCGCGTGATCTGTGGCGATGTCGGCTTTGGCAAAACCGAAGTCGCACTACGGGCTGCTTTTATCGCGGTACAGGCGGGCAAACAGGTGGCCATTTTGGTGCCGACCACGCTTTTGGCAGGCCAACACTTTACAACCTTTACCGACCGACTGGCCGACTGGCCGGTACAGGTGGAAATGCTGTCGCGGTTCCGCACCGGCAAGGAGTCGAAAGCCGTGCTCGAGAGGTTGCGCTCCGGCCAGGTTGATATCGTTATTGGTACACACCGCTTGCTGCAAAAAGACATTGCCTTTGACCGCCTGGGCCTGTTGATCATCGATGAAGAACACCGCTTTGGCGTACAGCAGAAAGAACGGCTGAAACAATTGCGGG
>CAZRTG010000110.1:0-11468 GCA_964602895.1 uncultured Wenzhouxiangellaceae bacterium | reverse complement strand
TGGCTGCCTCCTACAACCAATAACCCCTGGTCGGCAGCATGGCTGCCTCCTACAACAGGGTTGCTTTAGTCGTCCAGAACGAAGCTGACTTTGAGAATGACCCGAAATTCTTTGATGTGGCCTTCTGAGTCGCATACGACTTTCTGGCCTTCCACCCAGGCGCCTTTAACGTTTTTCAGGGTTTTACTGGCACGTTTCAGACCCTGCTTTACAGCGTCTTCAAAGGACTCTTTGGAGGAACTGATAATTTCAGTTACGCGTGCTACAGTCATGTCGTACTCCTTCAATGGGTGCTCTCAGCATAGCTCAACAGCAAAGCAAATGCTTGGTGAATGCCGCGATCGCGGGTTGAATGAGCGGTCCTGGCTCAATAATTTCGTGATGAATATGGATTTCCCAGGTAGAGATAGAACGTGCTGTCGCCCGTATCCGCCTGACCCCACGCCAGGAAAAACGGACCGATAGGCGTATCAATGCCCAGGAACACGCTGCCTGAATACAACAGGTTATCAAAACCGATGCTGGAATTGTTTTCCCAGACATTGCCCGTTTCAAGCGTAATACCCGCATATACCGGCGCCAGCCGGACCTCATTGAGGCGACGGTAATAAGCCAGTGATGCCAGGCCATAATTCGGTCCTGCCAGCTGTTGTGGAATCAAGCCGGAGAGCCGGCCAAAGCCACCCAACTCCCACCAGCGCTCCAATGGGGTCTCGTCATCAAAGCTGTAACCGCCCTCCAGCTTGAACTGCACAGAATTTTTGCCAAAAGACCAGGCGCCGGAAAAATCACTGAAGGCTTGCTCATAATTTTCCGACGAGCCCAGGGACTTGCGTGACAGGCGATAGCCCAGGCTGGAACTGTAGCCCTGATTGGGAAACCACAAATTGTCCAGACTGTCGTGGTGATAAACAAAATTCAATTCACCAATTTCAATATCGTTGACGGGTAAGTCGTCACCACCGAGTATCACATCAATGTCGCCACGCCCAAACCGGTATTCGGTGAACAAAACATCGGTAGAACTCAGATTGCGCCCAATGGCAAACACCGCCCCGGGCCCCTGCAATTCCACCTGGTCACGCAACTGCTCATCCATAAAGGCATTGAGGATGTTGCGCGAATAATAGATCCGCGGCTCAATAAACCAGCGAGCGGCTTTATCAATGGGCTGGTAGAAATCCAATTCAAACAGATCCTCCTGGCCTATGGTGAAATCAACGCGCAGTTCCCCACCCAATGAGTTGAGCGCATTGCGGGTGTAGGCGGCACCCAGTGTGTAATCACTGTTGCCGGAAAAATCATCCGAAAACCGCAAACCAAACTGTAAGTAATTGGGGCCCCAACCACGGGCGCGGGCATTGATTACAACACCCGTGCGTCCGTCATCCTCACTGATCAGGCTATAAGTGACCGACTGGAATATATCGATGCCGTAAATGTCATCCAGGCTGCGCTCCAGCCTGTCAAGATCCAGCGGCTCACCAATTTCCAGATCAATCCGTGAACGCAGAATCTCATCGTTGATTATCGAGTTGTTATGGATATCGATAAATTCGATGACGAAAGGTGCCTCCTCGCGTTGCCGGATATCACCCAGTGTCGCGTAGCGGTCGTACCCGCTTTCAGACAGGGCAGCGATCAATGGTTTGTTCAGCTGCACCGCGTCATAACCGTTCTGGACAATGGACAGTGCATTGTCAAAATTGGTTGAGCTGAAACCTTCGAGCTGTGGCACCACCAGCACATCGTGAGGGCCGAGCGTAGCCAGCTGCTGTTCCACATTTTTCCGCGTCAGGAAGTTGGTCATCTGCTCCGTAACCGATACCACGGAGGTCAGACTCTCCTTGCTCAACAAAGGCGAAGAAATATCCACCGCAATGACCACATCAGCACACAATTCCCTGGCCACACTGATGGGCAGGTTATTGGCCATACCGCCATCAACCAGCAAGCGTCCGTCGATTTCCACCGGGGCGAAAACACCCGGTACCGACATACTGGCTCTCAAGGCATCGGGCAATGAACCCTTGGCCAATACCACCTCCTGACCAGTCACCAGGTCTGTGGCCACTGCTCTGAATGGTATGGGCAGTTTGTTGAAGTTGGAAATGTCTTTTGCAGCCAACATGGCCCGATGCAGAATCTGATCCAGGTGCTGACCTTCAATGGCTCCCAGCGGTAACTGGATCTCGCCACCGTTCATACCCACCCGGTGTGGTATCAGGAAGCCCGAATCCAGTTGTTTTTGCCGCATGGTCTGGTATCGGCGTGAGGGCCGGTCGGTAAAGGCCTCACTCCAGTTGGTATCACGTACCAGGGCTTCAATATCTGCCGGGCTGTAGCCGGACGCATACAAACCACCCACCACCGCACCCATGCTGGTACCGGCGATGCAATCGACAGGAACCTGCATTTCCTCCAGCGCCTTGAGAACACCGATATGTGCAATGCCTCTGGCACCGCCGCCACTGAGCACCAAACCCACTTTTACCCTTTCTGTATCGACCTGATCGGCTGCTGCCAAACCGCCGGCAAACAAACAGACGAGTGCACTCAGTTTCAGAACCCAACTTTGCATGATCGTCTCCAGAAAAATCCTGTTTGTCGCGATTATATAGACTCTACAGGGTCACTGGCCGCACAATCATTTTGGCTTGCCAGCGGCAGTTGAGTCGTTACAATGCCCTATACACCCAGGTTGAATCTATGTCATGAACACCATGTATCCAATAAAGCCCGACTTTGCCGCACGCGCCCTGATCACAGCCGCCGACTATCAACAGCTGTACCGGCAGTCGATTGATGACACAGATGCCTTCTGGCAACAGCAGGCCAAACGACTGGACTGGATACAGTTTCCGCAAAAAATCAGCGACGTATCCTTTGACAAGGAAGATGTGCACATCCGCTGGTTCGAAGACGGCATTCTCAATGCCTGTTACAACTGCCTGGACCGGCATCTGGAAACCCGTGGCGACCAGACGGCGATTATCTGGGAAGGTGACAATCCCGGCCACGACCTGAAACTCAGCTACCGGCAATTGCACCAGCGGGTTTGCCGTCTAGCCAATGTCCTGCTGCAATTGGGAGTGAAACGTGGTGACCGTGTCACCATCTATATGCCGATGATTCCCGAAACCGCCATGGCAATGCTGGCCTGTGCGCGCATCGGTGCAGTGCATTCGGTGGTGTTCGGTGGCTTTTCACCCGAAGCCGTGGCTGGACGTATTGTGGATTGCCAGTCCAGGTTCGTCATCACTGCCGATGAAGGCAGGCGCGGTGGCAAAACGATAGCCTTGAAAGCCAATGTTGACGAAGCCTGCTCCCGCCCGGCAGTTGCTGAATTGGTTGAGACCGTGCTGGTGGTGCGCAACACGGGGAATGACATCAACTGGCAGCCCGGTCGCGACCAGTGGCTGCACGAACTGGAGCCTGAAACCAGTGATGATTGCCCGGTTGCTGAAATGAATGCTGAAGACCCGCTGTTCATACTCTATACCTCGGGCAGTACCGGCAAACCCAAAGGCGTGTTACACACGACCGGCGGCTATTTGTTATTCTCCGCTTATACCCACGAAATCGTTTTTGATTATCACCCGGGTGACGTCTATTGGTGTACCGCCGATGTGGGCTGGGTCACCGGCCACAGCTATATCGTTTACGGGCCTTTGGCCAATGGCGCGATCACGCTGATGTTTGAAGGGGTACCCAACTACCCCACCAGCAGTCGCTTCTGGGAAGTAGTGGACAAGCACCAGGTCAATATCTGCTACACCGCCCCAACGGCCATTCGTGCCCTGTTGCGGGAAGGCGATGAGCCGGTAAAACGAACCTCAAGAAAATCCCTGCGCCTGTTGGGTTCGGTAGGTGAACCCATCAACCCGGCAGCATGGGAGTGGTATTACCACGTGGTGGGCGATGGGCGTTGCCCCATCGTCGACACCTGGTGGCAAACCGAAACCGGCGGCATTCTGATCAGCCCGTTGCCGGGTGCAACCAACCTGAAACCAGGTTCTGCCACATTACCCCTGCCCGGTATACAGCCGGCCCTGGTGAACGAACAGGGCAAGCGGTTGGAAGGCGCCACCGATGGTCTGTTGGTACTCACTGCCAGCTGGCCCGGCCAGATGCGAACCATTTATGGTGATCATCAACGCTTTATTGAAACGTATTTCTCCACGGTTCCCGGTTGCTACTTTACCGGCGACGGCGCACGGCGCGACGAGGATGGCTACTACTGGATTACCGGTCGGGTTGACGACGTGTTGAATGTGTCCGGTCACCGGCTGGGTACCGCCGAAGTGGAGAGTGCGCTGAACGCGCATCCGGCTGTAGCGGAGACTGCGGTAGTCGGTTACCCGCATGACATCAAGGGCGAAGGCATATACGCCTATGTCACTCCTGTGGCGGGACAGGAAACCTCGGATGAACTGGTCGCCGAGTTAAAGCTCTGGGTGCGCAAGAAAATTGGTCCCATTGCAACGCCAGACCAGCTGCAATGGGCGCCGGTACTGCCCAAAACCCGTTCCGGAAAAATCATGCGGCGTATTTTGCGCAAGATTGCAGCCAATGATTTTGCCAATCTGGGCGATACTTCTACTCTTGCCGAGCCGAATGTGGTTCGACAGTTGATCGACAATCGATTGCATCGCTAAGGAAAAAAACATGGGACTATTCGACAATCTGAAAAGTGTACTGGGCGGCAAGAAGGACAGTTCCATTGCCAGCGCGACCAAAGCTCCCAGCCAGGTGCTGAAAGAAAAAGGTATTGACCCCAGCGGTCTGAGTTTTGCGTTCGGAGCAGACGGAACGGTGACCGTGACTGGCAAGGTACAACAGGAAGCCGATAAAGCGCGAATCAAACAACTGCTGTTGACCCTCCCCGGCATCAAGCAGGTCAAACAGGAACTGAGTGTGGCGACCGCTGCAGCCGAACCCGGTGAAGTCTCTGACACGGCTGCAACCGATGCTACAGTTGCCGGCACAACCGGTGCAAAAGACTCTGAACGCCCGCCCGCTGCAAAAACAACCAGCCCGACTGTGGACCCATCTCCCGGCTCAACTCCGGGTACGTACACGGTACAACCGGGCGATACACTGTGGAAAATCGCCAGACAGTTTTACGGTGAAGGTAACCAGTATTTAAAAATATTCGAAGCCAATAAAGGCTTGCTGAAAGATCCTGACCATATCTTTCCTGGCCAGGAGTTGGTGATACCGGAATAAACTGATTTCTTGGGAAGCTCTGAATAAATCAGGGTTTCCCTTGAACCCAACGACGGACCAGGTCAGGTGAGACCGCCGTGCTCCAGTGGCCGGGCACGGTGCATCAGTATCCATTCTGCACTCTCATCCAGCGCGGCTTCTCCCAGCGCCTTGAGCACACGACGCTGAAACTCCAGATCGGGTGCCTGGTCCAGCAAATCCCGTGCATTGGCAAAGATTCGTGCCATGAATCGATACTGTTTGATCAGTTCCTTTTCAGCTCGCTTGTGGGAAATGGTGTCCCGTATACCCGCCAGCAAAGGCAAAATACCAATCAATACCAGCAGACTCTGTTGTTGGCTTGGTGTGAATCGGTCCTGCAGCAGTCCCAGTGCAACCGCAATCGCGATGCCTGACCACAGGCAGATACTGCCCAGCAACTCGGTCCGGTGATAGTTCCGGCTGTTTTGTTCGGCTTTACGGGTGTAATAGGCCAGCTGACCGCCCGTGCCGGAAGAATTTCCCACCCATTGTTGAATCACCCACGGCACCCAGGCAGGATCGGGCTCGGTGCCTCGTGCCCGGTGCAAGCTGGCGGCGCGCATGACGTGCCGGATCCAGCCCAGTTCCACGTCCTGTTTTTGCAAAAAATTCTCATAGGCAAAAGCGACCGAGCGCGTTTCTACAACTCCGGACAAATGCCAGTAAAACTGTACCCGTAAAGCCTCGGCCAACGCTCTGTAATCCAGGTATTTGCGATGCCATTCACGACGATTGGCCGTGACGTGCAAAGCGACACCGGCACCAAACAGCCCGAGAAACAACCAGATGAGCCAGTGCGGTTCGGAGTATTCGGAATAGAGTATGAACACCATGCCCATCAAGGTGGCCAAGCCGTAAATGCCGAACAGATTGCGGTTCACCTGAGCCTGGTAATGAATGGCCAGATGGTCTGCCACATCGAAGAGATATTCTACGAAACGAGCACTTTCCGGGGGTGGGCGGCCCGGCAAGCCTTTATCCAGCATGGTGCCAGACCGCTTTTGTTCACCCAGGTATCTGCGCCGGTCCCGCTCAAATTGCTGCAGGCGATCCAGCATACTGGCATAGTTGGACGGTATCCTGTCACGGCTCCCGGTGCTTTCTGAAGTGATCCAGGCACCATCAAGTGGACGCAAAGCGGTAGCGCACTGTCCACCCGGACGATCACGTGAACAGACGATGTGATAGGCCAGGTCATTCTCGTTATCCGACAGCAGTTGCGCAGACGTTTGCTGATCTTCAAAGCCCTGCATCACGGTAGTGAGGTGATAGCGCACAATGTCCGCTGTACCACCCACGGCTGCAGGTGGCTTGCCGTCCCACAAAGCCAACAGGATCTGGCAGTGATTGGAAATAAATACGCCGGCCTGAGCGTACTGGCGGTCACGCTCGGCGGCGCTGAAAACGCCATCGTCCCATTCACCATGAACCAAAGGCAGTTCGATGACTCGGGTGGCCTGACCCAACAAACCTCGAAACTGTTCCAGCTCCGCTGGCGTTTCAAAGTCCTTTTCGTACTCCACCTGATTGAATGGCAATACCGCGACCAGTTCAACTCCCAGTGCTACAGCGATCCGTGCAGCCAGCTGGTCCCCCCCTTCAGCCAGTGGTGACAGCAACTGCAATTGCAGATCGGGAAAGCGTTTACGCAGACCAAGCAGAAACTCACGAACCCGGGTTTCGATTTCCGGTACTTCTGCAGCAAGCAAATCCCGATGCCCGGTCACACCTACGGTCAGGCGCATACCGGTTATTGGAAGATGGCTTTCTGCATTCATGAGATGCTCAAACCTGGCTTTATGCCGGAATCAGGATGAAGGTTTGCCGGCGCCCCTGTTGTAGATTACAGGCCGGGTATCGGAATGAATTTCCATGCCGCCGGCCTTGGGCATGGCATAAATCCGATAGTAGGTCTGGCAGGCTTCTGCATTGTGATTCATGATTTTAATCTGACGGCCGTTGCCGGTGATCATGGCACTGGCCGCGTTACCGGTAAACTGGTCGCGCGCTTCCAGTTCAAAATCATTTACCGTGCAATCCTGCAGTGGAAATTTGCTGTCTCCCCAATTCTCCCCGTCAGCACTGAATTGCAAGCGGGTCAGCATCCAATAGGTTTCACCGATCGAATCCAGCTCCCAATGGAGCATGCGCGAGTCACCTGTTTCGGTTTCAATACAGCCGTTTTCCATTTTCCCGTCAGTGCAGTCAGAACTGAGAAACTGCAGTTTGAAATCACTGCCTGAACCGACCACGGTCAGGTCTATCATCTTGTCCTGGGCGCTCAAGCCTGTGCTTGCAAATGCCAAAAACAACACCAAACAAATCGTACTGCGCGTAACTCCGATCATGTAAAAAACTCCAATGAAAAATACTGTTGAGGAATACCCCAAAAATGCCCTTTGAACCGGTTCGAGGAGCCTGTTGGGCAGCTCAGGGCAGGTCACAAAGGTTGAATTCCTTGCAGAAAGACACAAAACCTGCTGCAAAATAACCCTTGTTCAAAACATAATCAGTATAGCGCCTGGCCAGCTCCGGATTGCCATCGACTACCGCGACTCGAGCTGCCAGGTCCGCGTCAAAGCAATTTTCGGTAAGCTCTGTTTGAGACAGGAAAACATTCAGTACCGGATTGATTTCGGTGCTGTCGTCCATACCCGAGTGGTGCCACAGCTCAAATTCAGCCATGGCCAGCACATCAAGACCGTCACGTGCTTTGGGTTTGGCAGCAGCCATTGCCTCAATCTGGGCGGTAACGCTTCGTAACAGCTCGGTTCCTTGTGAAATTTGACCTTTGGACAACATCACCAGCGCCCGGTCCATGCGCGCACGGGCTGCCTCAAAGCCTCTTTGATAATCACCGGTTAATTTTGGATCACTCAACGCATCGGAGCGATCGGCAATTCGATCCAGGATGGCTCCGGCCGCATCCACTTCACCCATGGCCAGCAAGTGACGGGCGTAACGACCCTGGCGGTAATATACTTCCCATTCCAGATCGGTGTCGTCCGGCTCGGTCTGGCGCAGGGCATTGAGGATATTGTCGATTTGTTCAAACAGCTCACTGACTTCCTGATTCAGGCCAATTTGCTCTTTTACTCCGGCAAGCCCGGTCAGTTTCATGGCCAATTCAAATTTATTTCGCCGAGACTCTTGATTTTCCGCTAACAATTCCTGCCTGAGCCTGACTGCCTGCTGACGAATATCAAGGGCCTGACCCAACTCGCATTTTTCCAGCCAGGCATCGGCCTGCCAGGCCAGGTTATTGGGCAGCGCATCGCGATACTCTGCATTACCCGGATCAAGAACCAAAGCCATCTGATTGTATTGCACCCCGGCCTGAACCAGTTGCAGCAGGCGCGTGGTGTTGGGGTTTAACCGCCCCAGTTCCAGCGCGCCCAGATTGGTCAGTGTGTATGACAGTTCCATGACATAGCGCGCGTTGTTGGGCTCTGCATTAACCAGGCGACGCGTGACCGCTCCATAGCGAGCCCAGGCCTGTTCGGCAAGATCGATTTCTCCCATCGCATGATGGACTTCACCCACATAAAACTCCGCCTGCCCCAGCTCAAAAAGCGCTCGTGTGCCGCTGTTTTCACGCTGCTTCAGTTCGATAAATGCAGCTCGCGAACGCTGGAACAGTTCCATATTGATGTGCAGGTCGCTTTGGCTTTTGGCTTCAATGCCCTGTTCACGCCATTGCATGCCTGCCGCCAGCAGGCTGTCATTTTCCATTTGGTCAAGATGAAATTCTTCGCGGAAATGCTGTTGCAGTTCATCATCAGCGGAAACAAACTCCAGGCCCTGGATGGGTTCCAGCCGTTTCAGGTCGCCCAACATATAACCCAGTAACTCTTCGGTATTGGCTCTTTGTATTTGGGCACTGGCCCGTATGGTTGCCTCTGAATAGACCAGCCAGCCAATAACCGAAACCAGCGTCAATGTTGCGATTGAAAAAATGATGCGATTCCGGATTTGCCTTTGCGCATCCCGACGACGCAATTCATCCAGCCGGATGCCAAGCATACCGGCAACAATTTTCAGCAGTGCCAGTCGTTTGCCATCGGCATACTTGCGCACATCGGCCGCCAACGGCTCTTTGCTGTCACCGTTTTCAGCTTCAAGTATTGCAGCAGGGAAACACACTTCGTTCGGATCGCTGGCTTGCGGGTCACCATCGACAATTAAAGCCAGGATGCGATCGGATTTGCCCAACTGGCGAAAATAGCGGATTTCTTCACCCACCCAGGGTGATGCTGCGGCGGCAGGTGAGCAAATCACCACCAGGCTTTCAGAACGGGCCAGCTCGCCTTTGATTTGGGATGTCAGGTCGGCAGCGGAAGACAGGTCCTCGCGATCGCGAAAAACCGGATTCAGGCGTGCCGGAATCGGTCCGAAAACGCCGGGTTCGCCCACCAGGCGCTTGGGCACACGGTAGGTCTCCAAGGCTTGTTGTAGCCACCGGGCCCATCGCTCATCCCGGTGGCTATAACTGATGAATGCCTTGTAACGTGGCGTTTCCATAGCGCCACACTATACAGTTACTCAACCCTGATTATTCTGTTCCACGGTTGCCAATTCCGGGGTCGGTCATCAGGCTTAATCCATCCGAACATCGGGTAGCCGTGACTTGGTAGTAGGAAGTTCTTTGTTTGTCGTCATTGTTCAGGTTATCAAGCACAAACGAAATCGACGCTTTTGATTTGTCTGCATTCAGCACACTTCCATCGTCAGGATTCATTTGAGGAAATGCCCTTTCTATCCAACCTTTTTGCTGGGTTCCAAAATTATGGCCTTTCTGGGTTTCTTTCTTTCCATTCTTGGTCAATTCAAATTTGGTGATAACCCAGCCTGCGGATGTTTCCGGGTCATCGGTACAAACGGATTTGGATGGCAGCTCATTCATGATGAACGTCACGGTACCGGATTCATTGAGGTCAAACCCTACCCAGCCGTTCTTTTTATCGACTTTGTCCCAGCCCTGGGGAGGGCTCAGGATGTCCAGTCTGTTTTCATCCAGATTGGGATTCAAAACCACGGTGAAACGTTCGGGGTCAGCACTCAACACACCCACCTGTGCGGATGTCGTAGTACAACCCAACAGTAACAAGACCAATAAACACGAAGTCAGAACTTTCATATCTCCTCCTCGGTATCGATATTTCCCGCCCATGAAAGTATGCGCAGGACTACACAAAATTGTCCCGGGTGATGAATTCTACTGCTTCAGGCTTGATGAAACCCTGATTAATTCAGAGCTTTGCTGAATCATCAGCCCCTGCACTGCTGTCACTGGCCAGATTTCTCTTTATAATCCACGCCCCGGAACCAACGGAAATATGCACTGTGCATTGCAAAGTATACCGATCCGAAAGCCAGGCTTATACCTACCTATACCTGGCAGAGGAAAAAGAGTTGGAAGATCTGCCTGAAGTTCTGTTGGAAAAATTCGGCTCACCCGAGCTGATACTGGAGCTGGATTTAAGCCAGCGGCAGAAATTGGCCCAGGCCGATCTGCAGTCGGTCAAAAAGCAGCTGTTAAGCAAAGGCTATTACCTGCAGCTGCCGCCCGAACACAGCGTGGATGATTTACTGCAACGAACCTTCAGTTAACAGATTGATTGGCTTGCCGGCCAGAAATGCGCTGATCACTTCAGCCACCTGATGGATGGCGGCCTGACGGGAATCACGGCTGGCCCAGGCGTTATGCGGCGTCACAATCAGGTTGGGAATATCGTCTTGCAGCAGCACGTGATCGGCGGGTGGCGGTTCCTGCGTCAGGGTGTCGATGCCCGCACCCGCAATGACTCCACTGCGTAAGGCATCCGCCAGATCGGACTCATTGACGATGCCACCGCGGGCGGTATTGAGCAGCAGGGCGGTCGGTTTCATGGCGTGCAGGGTTTTGTGGTTGATCAGATTGCGGGTACTTTCGTCCAGTGGGCAATGCAGCGAGATCACATCGGCGCGTTGAATCATTTCTTCAAAAGCCACCCGGCCCTTGCGGGGTGGTTGACCTTTGCGCTCAGCCCACAGCACTTTCATACCCAGTGCCGCTGCCAATTCGGCCGTACGCTTACCCAACACGCCCGCACCAATTATGCCGAAGTTCAGACCTTTGGCCTGACGTATGGGCCGGTGCTGCAGACAAAACTGCCGCGAGCGACTCCAATCACCTTGCCGTACCGCTTGCCAATACCAGGGTTGACCGCTCAGCAGGT
>CAZRTG010000109.1:0-11480 GCA_964602895.1 uncultured Wenzhouxiangellaceae bacterium | reverse complement strand
TTGAAATTACCGTGCGTTTGATTGACAGCCATCGATGTTACCTGTGAGGCCTAACTACAATTTTACAGAGTTGGTGTGGATAAGGGTTATTAGGCCCTGAATTTTGCTATTCATTTTCTAAAATCTCCTTTAAATCCGCCACTTAGCTAAATGTCCCGACCTTCGTTAACATCACTCATTCTGCATAAATAGCGAATAACCTACAAAACATTACTCCTTTTTCCTGCATGCTGTCCCGGGTTTTGATGCCAGGATCTTTATTATGCTCAAAGTCCCTAATGAACCGCGCTTATTGGACCAGATGCGCAATGTCCTGCGGCTACACCAGTACAGTATAGCCACGGAAAAAGTTTATCTGCAGTGGGTACGTCGTTTTATCCTGTTTCATGGCAAACGCCATCCTGCGAGTATGAGCAAGAAAGAAGTTGAATCCTTTCTCACCTACCTGGCTGCCAGGCGCCATGTGAGCCCTTCTACGCAGAACGTCGCACTGGCTGCCATATTGTTTTTATATGCGAAGGTGTTGGCTATCGAACTGCCCTGGCTGGATGACGTGGTTCGCGCCAAGACCAAAACCCGGGTACCGGTTGTTTTGGGAAAGGGTGAGATTCAATCACTGCTTCAAGCCTGTCATTCAAAACACATCTTATTGATAAGCTTGATGTACGGGGCGGGCTTACGGTTGACAGAATGTCTTCGATTGCGTGTGGGTGATTTCGACTTTACCCGGCGAGCCGTGCAGAAAGCAGTGTCGGATGCCGCATGACGAGCCGGTATTACAAAGCGCGTGACCTGTCACACCTTACGTCATTCATTTGCCACCCATTTTGTTAATCGGTCAACCCCCTGAAATAGCCCCAACAATCATAAAGGGTTTGCGGCCCGAGACGATGGGCTCGGGCAGCGGCGTTTCCGGGTCCTGGTGGGTGATGTCCTGCTCGTTGGCGTAAAAGCGCACTTTGGGCCTGCGCTTTTCGGTCACGTGATCGCGCACGGTGCCGCGTAGCATGGGAAAGCGTTGCTCCAGTGCATCGAGCACGGCGCGGGTGGTGGCTGGTGTGCTTACGGCCAGTTGAACTTCACCATCCATCGAAGCCAGGATACGCAAATGATGGGGCAGGGTTACACGTATCTGGCAGGTGACCTGATTAATGGCCACATTCATGGCAGTGCTTGCACTTCAACGGACAGCACCGGGGGCAGGTCACGCACAATGGCTTGCCAGTTGTCGCCGCTGTTGGCGGAGGCGTAAACCTGGCCGCCTGTGGTGCCGAAATAAATGCCACAGGGTTCCAGCGTATCCACCGCCATGGCATCGCGCAGGATATTCACGTAGCAGTTTTCCTGTGGCAAACCATTCGTGAGCGCTTCCCACTCGCGACCGCCGGTGCGGCTGCGATAAACCCGCAATTTCCCTTCGGGCGGGTAGTGCAGCGAGTCGCTGGTAATGGGCACCACGTAAATGGTTTCCGGTTCATGCGCATGTACTGCGATGGGGAAACCAAAGTCGCTGGGCAGGTTGCCACTGACTTCATGCCAGGAGTCACCGCCATCATCACTGCGCATCACGTCCCAGTGTTTTTGCATGAACAGGACATCGGGATTGGCGGGGTGAATGGCGATGCGATGTACGCAATGGCCGACTTCTGCTTTGGGGTCGGGGATGTATTCAGAGTGCAGGCCTTGGTTGACCGGAGTCCAGCTCTCGCCACCGTCGTCGGTACGGAAAGTGCCAGCGGCCGAAATAGCCACATACATGCGTTTGGTGTTATTGGGATCGATGACGATGGTATGTAAACACATGCCGCCCGCACCGGGCGCCCAGTCCGGTCCGGTTTTATGGCCACGCAGTGCGGCCAGTTCCTGCCAGGTAGTGCCGCCATCGGTGCTTTTGAACAATGCTGCATCTTCAACACCCGCAAAGACCGTGTCCGTTTCGGAATGCGAGGGCTCCAAATGCCAGACCCGTGCGAACTCCCATGGGTGCTGGGTGCCGTCGTAGAACTGGTGAGTGGTTAGGGGTTTGCCGGTTGCATCGGAGGTGTCATAAACAAACTTGTTGCTTTCACCCTTGGGCATACCGCTGAATTCGTCTATCGCAGGTTCCTCACCACGTGAGCCCGGCTGAAACCAGGTTTTGCCGCCATCGTCGGAGCGTTGGATGATCTGGCCGAACCAACTGCTGGTTTGCGAGGCATAAATGCGGTTCGGGTCCAGCGGTGAGCCCTTCATATGGTAGATTTCCCAGCCACCGAACAACGGGCCTTCAACGGTCCAGCTTTTACGGCTGGCGTCGGAGTTGAGAATAAAACCACCCTTGCGGGTACCAACAAGAACTCTTATTCCAGCCACGGAGTTTCTCCCGATTGTTGGGTGTGAATTTCGAAGCTAATTGGTGCAGTTTTGTGAATTAATTTAGCAGAATTCTCAGACTTTTCTCAAATCCCCACGTATTTCGCGTAAATGCTGCGTTACGTTACCTCCTGCATTCCTGCAGGGGTTTCAACACGTTTGAGCTTTGCAGGGAACCTCGGACTATTGGCTGAAATGGAGTTGCAACAAGTCAACCACCGCCTGGATTTGGCCGAAGCACTGGTCCGCACCGCTATTTCGACTTGGATGAATTGTTATTTCTCGCCTCCAATAGAATCAACGCTTGTCATCCTTGAGTTTCTCTTCCAACCCGGTAATACGAGCTTCGATTCGAGCAACAATATGTGCCAACAAGGAAAATAGAAAAAATGCCCAAAATGCTGGAAGAAGTACGCCCAATATGGCTTCCTTTCCAAACCAGATCCAACAACCCGCGACGACGACGAACACCATTCCAGCCATCGTATTAAGTGATCTTCGCAGTCCGATCAGCGTCATGTTTAACTCCTTTCCAGGCAGATACAACGTTGGGTTGAAGTATCCACTTTATTGAGGGAGCATCCGTTCCTGATACCCCCCTATCGTGGACAATTACTTACTCATTCAGTCTGAGGTTCGCCGTCGCCTAACATGCCACTAATGTGCACTGCTTGCGGCGTTACTATTTAGCGGCCTCCGCCTTTAGGCGTTCAACCAACCAGACCTTGATTATTGATTGCCGGGTTACGCCAACTCGCGCGGCTTCACGGTCCAAAGATTCGACCACCCAGGTTGGGAAGTCGACATTGATTCGCTTTTGCTCCTGGTTGACGCGGCGTGCTGTGGAAAGATCAAGATCATCTATGATGTCTTTCTTACCTTCGTCAAATTTTTTGTCAAATTCCTTGGCTTTCATACAGCTCTATCTCCGTCCTGCGGGACCGCCTGACAGATATCAGGCGAATACTTTCGTTTCTGTAGTTGATGACGGCAGACCAGTGTTTAGAACCAATACGCCCAATCACCAGGTACCGTTCCTCATCCTCAGATTTTGCTCGAAGTTGAAGCAGGTCGGGGTCTTGCCAAAGCTCTTGAGCGTCGTGAAAATCAATCCCATGTTTTTCCAGGTTGCTCCTGCTCTTTTTATTGTCGAACTCATACCTGCCCATGAGTATAAATTATTCCATTTTTACTCAATTGGCAAGGTTTTGACAGTGGCTGCCAAGCGTCACGAAAACCTTTCTACCCAGAATGTCGCGCTGGCGGCCATATTGTTTTTAAATAAGCTTGATGAATGTGGCAGGCTTACGGTTAATTGAATTTCACCCTCCACCGAGGCCAGGGTCCGTAAATGATGTGGCATGGTTACGCGTACTTGTCAGGAACTGCCCGGGTAGTCAGGTTTTGCTCAAATCCCCACGTATTTCGCGTAAATGCTGCGTGCTTCGGATGCATCGCCGGTGCCCTTGATGATGGCTCTGCCATCGGCAAACAGGCTTAATTCATAGTTGCGGCCGCTGTCGATTAGGCTTGCCTGCAGCATGAACTCGTTTACCTTGACCTCACCCTGTTGTTTCAGGCGCTGCGCCATTGCCTGCAGGTTGATGGGGTTGCTGCTTTGTTTGTGCAGCAGTTGTACGGCATCCCGGCCACACAGCGAGATAGCGCTGGAGCCGAACTTGCCTTCCAGATAGTCAAAGCGTCGATGTTTGCAGGTTGGGCAGTCGCCGTCCTTCCGGCTGTCGCTTACATCCAGCTGCATCAGCACATTGCTCCACAGATCGATATTCAACAGGTGAGGGCTGACCTGGGCAAAGTTGCCGGTGAGTATTTTGAGGACCTCAGCAGCCTGGTAGTTGGCAATAAGCGATACGGTAGGCCCCAGCACGCCAACGGTATCGCAGGTCGGACTTTCGCCTGCGGGTGGCTGTTCGAACAAACAGCGGAAGCAGGGTGAAGCCTTGCTGCCACTGCTCAGGGTTTCCCAGGGAAGTTGGCCATCCGGGCTGTGTGGCAGCACGGTAAATGCCATTCCGGTAGTGCCGATGGCGCCGCCGTAAACATAGGGCTTGCCATGTTTCACCGCATAATCGTTGGCCAGATAACGAGTTTCAAAATTATCCAGACCGTCTATCAAGAGGTCTGCATCGCTCGCCAGTTGCTCCAGATTCTTGTAGTTGATGTCATCAACCACTGCGGTCACTTTAATCTGCGAATTGATTTGCTGGAGTTTGCGCCGTGCCGCTTCGGTCTTGGGCAGCCCGGCGGCAATATCCGCTTCGTCAAACAGTATCTGCCGTTGCAGATTGGTGATGTCGATGAAGTCCCGGTCGACAATAATCAAATGACCCACACCCGCCCGGGCCAGTATATTGGCAGAGACCGTGCCCAGTGCGCCGCAGCCCAGGATCAGTGCAGTGGATGCCAACAGCTTGCGCTGGCCTTCGGCGCCAAAACCTGCCAACAGCATTTGCCGATGGTAGCGGTCCAGATCGTGCGTCGACTCAGTCACCGGGCCTAACTTTGATTCGGTCATTGGGTTGTTCATTGGCATTGATGGATCAGTTGTTTCCTGACGGTATTCAACAGCAGTTTAGAGCACAAGCTGCCGCAACGCAGTAGCAAAATCCGTTTTACAGACAAAGCCCAAACGGCGTTCCATTTTGCTGGCGTCGTAGACACGGTCTATGGACTGGAACATGCTCCAGCCGAGCTGGCGGTAGATTTCAGGAAATTCCGGAAAATACTTTTCCACCACGGCTGGAGCATCGTGCAGCAATTGTCGGCAGTCTTCGCGCCGGAACGGTGTTTTGGCCGAGACGATAAAGGTATCGAAGCCAATTTCATCAGCCTTGTTCAATGCCACAACATGGCTTTCAGCTGCATCCTCAACCGTCAGTCGACGAAACAACAATTCATTTACCTTGGTGTTTTGTTCCGATTGGCTGATGGCATGAGACATATCATCTTCTTCAGGGAAGAAGCGCGAAGTGCGCAATATGATCATTGGCAGTTGATGTAGCTCATGGAACATACGGCACAGATTTTCTGCGGCCAGTTTGCTCACTCCATAGATATTGCGCGGTAGCAGAGGTTGCATGTCTTCGTCTATCCATACCGCTTGTTCTGCGCCTGCCGACATTCCGGCGCGAATAGCACGTGAAATCATCAATGAGGTGGTTGAGGTCATTATAAAACGCTGCACCGGGCTGCCGGTTTCTGTCGAGGCTTGCAGCAGATTCAGGGTACCCTGGATATTGACCGCCACAAAATCACTGTAAGGGTGAGTTTGAATATTCGGCTGGTGTAGGGCACCGGCGTGAATCACTGCTTCAATGTGATGATCGAACAGCAATTCCCGCACCAGGCTGGCATCGGAGACAGAGCCAACTTGCTGGGTAAAGGGGCCCGGATTTGGATCCAGCCCGGTCACCTTGTAACCCAGTTGGGTCAATCTCGGAGCCAGCGTTTGCCCCAGCCATCCTGATGAACCGGTAAGCAGGACATTCATCTATTGATTAAACCTCTGAGCGGTCATTTATATCCGAAAAAATATTCGTGTATAAGTAAAAATACATGATATATCACAGACATATCTATTTTGAAAGCAGTAGCTTAAAGCATATTTATCAAATAATTATCATCTGTGTGCAAATTATACTTTTCTATCAGAAACAGCAGAAAAACCACGGCTTCAGAACCTTTGAGACAGTCATTCTGTTGATCGCCGGGTAGTCAAAACCAACAGTTTCGATGCCCGGGGCCCCGTTGAATTTTCATGATCCATCCATAACAACAGAACAATATTGCACGTATTTAGTTGCCGTTTACTGGGGCTGCTATTGAGTGCCATTTCTTTATATTGTTCATGAAGTACAGATTACCCTAAAATCCACTTCCTTCCGTTATGCTTGTGTCCCATCCGCTGAGTCAACCCAGAGAATCAATACCGAATGCCAAATTGGACCCTGTTGGGTGAAGCAAAAATTCCAGGCACCGAAAAATTCATTTACCTTTATCAGGGCAAGGATGATTTTTCCATCAAACTGGCTCGCGGGCAGGAGTTGATGAACACCCGCAAGCACGGCTCGGAAGATGCACTGGGTGAATTGCCCTGCAAGCGTTTGAAAGACCCGGCTAACGCAAAGGTATTGATCGGTGGATTGGGTATGGGTTTTACCCTGGCAGCCGTATTGCGGTCTGTAGGGCCTGGAGCAGAAGTGACCGTGGCCGAACTGGTGCCTGAAGTGGTGGAGTGGAATCGCGGTCCATTGGGTGAGTACAGCGGCCGGCCACTGGAAGATACGCGCAGCCGGGTGCATGTGGGTGACGTGGTCCGGTTGCTGCAGCAAAGCACCCATCGGTTTGATGTCATCGCGCTGGATATCGACAACGGCCCGGAGGGCCTGACGCGCACCAGCAACAATTGGTTGTACAGCCTGATGGGGGTGGCTGCGGCACAAAAAGCACTCAGGCCGGGCGGGGTATTGGCCTACTGGTCCGCTGCTCCAGACGATGATTTCCATGACCTGCTGAAAAGTTGTGGCTTATTGGTGGACCAGGTGAGGGTGTTTGCCCATGGCAAAAAGGGCACCAAACACACCCTGTGGTTGGCCAGTTATTGATACAGCAATCAGATTAAAAATAAGGGTTAAGTGCCTGATGCACCTGATTTTTCTACGAGCCTTAAAGTATTATCTGAGCCTGTTCAGCTTGGTATCGATGCTGCTTTTGCCAGCCGTCGTATCAGCAGACCAGGCAGATTGGTCGACCGCACGGCATTGGAATGAGGCATTGCTGCAAGCCATACGCAAGGACTTTGCCCGGCCCACCGTACACGCACGCAATCTGTTTCATGTATCTGCAGCCATGTGGGATGCGTTTGCGGTGTACGACCCCGCACTGAAAACACTCCACCACCACGAACGACTGTTTGTGGTGGATGTAAAAGCTGCACGTGAGGAAGCCATCAGTTTTGCGGCCTATCGCATTCTGCGTTGGCGTTTTGCACATTCGCCCGGTGCAGCACAGTCAATGCCTGCCTTTGACCAACTCATGGATTCATTGGGCTATAACCGGAACTTTACTTCCACTGTCGGTGATACGCCGGCTGCCTTGGGTAACCGAATCGCACAGACTTATATTGAATTCGGGCTGACCGATCATTCCAATGAACAGAATGATTATGAGAACCTGTTTTATGAGCCAGTCAATGATCCGCTGGTTCCGGCGCTGCCCGGAAATCCCGAAATATCCGACCCGAACCGTTGGCAGCCACTGGCGCTGGATTTTTTTGAAGACCAGGGTGGCAATGTCATTGTCGGTGGCTACCCCGGCTTTCTCAGTGCGGAATGGGGTAGGGTAAAGCCATTTGCGCTCAAGTGGGAAAACCTGACCATCTACCAGCGAGACGGCAATGAATACTGGGTCTACCACGATCCTGGTCCACCTCCGCTGTTGGGTGGCGCAGGCAATGAATCCTACAAAACAGGTTTTGAACAGGTGTTGTTATGGAGTGGTTTGCTGGATCCTACGGATGGCGAACTGATGGATATCAGCCCGGCCTCGAATGGCCACAACACCCTGGGCACAAACGATGGCTCAGGCTACGATAAAAACCCCGTTACCGGTCTGCCCTACGAACCGGAAATCGTGCCCGCCGGTGACTATTACCGCGTATTGGCGGAATTCTGGGCGGATGGTCCGAATTCGGAAACACCGCCAGGTCACTGGTTTGCCATCGCCAACTACGTATCCGACCATCCACTGGCAGAGAAAAAATTTCGTGGACAGGGAGCGGTATTGGATGATCTGGAGTGGGATGTAAAACTGTATCTCACTTTGGGCGGTGTCATGCACGATGTGGCTGTAAGCGTCTGGGGAATGAAAGGCTGGTACGACTGGGTACGTCCCGTTTCGGCGATTCGTTATATGTGTGATCGTGGCCAGTCGTCTGATTCGCAAGGTCCTTCCTATCACCCGGACGGCATTCACCTCTACCCTGGCTTTGTCGAAGTGATCACAGCGGAAACAGCGGCACCCGGCGGGCGGCACTTTCCGCTGGGCGGCAATATCAATGAGCACCTGGGCAAGATAGCGGTGTATGCCTGGCGCGGCCCGGACTATGTGGCCAATCCCGCTACGGATACGGCCGGTGTGGGCTGGATCCGCTGTGAGAATTGGTGGCCGTATCAACGCCCCAGTTTTGTTACACCACCGTTTGCGGGCTATGTCTCCGGACACAGCGCTTTCAGTCGTGCGGCAGCGGTCATCATGAGCCAATTCACTGGCAGTGAATTTTTTCCGGGTGGACTGGGTGAATTCAAAGCACCCAAAGATGAATTTCTGGTATTTGAAGATGGCCCCAGTGTGGACATTACCCTGCAGTGGGCCAGCTATTACGATGCCGCCGATGAAACCAGCCTGTCACGCATTTATGGTGGCATTCATCCCACAGCAGATGATATTCCGGGCCGGTTCATCGGCTCCGCAATAGCAAAGGACGGCTTTGCTTATGCCAAAACCCGGTTCGGGCTGAGTGCAGCAAGCAACCGTGCAAGCTTCAAAGTCAGCAAGTTCTTTGACGATGGTAATGATGTGGCCGTAAACAGGGTAAGTCTTTCCTGCAATACCGGTCTGGTTCTGGACCAACACAAGTTCCTGCATCATGGCGAAGCCGTAGAATTTGTTGTGACCGACTTCACCGATGGCAAGCTGGATTGCACCATTTCGGAACAGAGCACTGATGAGGGTTATACAGCGCAGTACAACAACATCAGCCTTGGCGTGATGAGCCCGGATGGTTGTGCTTACGCCGAGGTAATCGACGGAGATGCCTTTGAATGCGAGATTACCAACACAGTAATCCCCGTTTCTGTCGCGGTCAGCACACAGTGGTTGTGGGCAGGCAATAGCCTGGCTGACATCGATACCGGCTATACCCTGACGCTGTTCTGTGATGCTGAAATCATTGACGGCCACTTGCCTGGCAACACTGCGCTGGATGCGCAGCAAGAAGGCGCATCTGCTTGCAGGACGCAGCAGGACAATGCGGGTGCGGCAGGCAGTCAGAAGATGCAACAGTCGTGGTGCAAAGCTTATCCGGGCAGTGGCTCGGCCGCGTTCAGTGCGCAGGTCATTCCAGAATTCCCGGCATCCTCCTGCTATTGGCTGGAGTCAGGTCAGGATGCGGCGGTGGAGGTCGATCAAAGCGATTGCTCCAGCCTGACCATCAGCGTGGGTCAGGGGGCTGCTTGCGTGATCACCAATACCGTGTTCTTTGAAGGTATCCCCACGCTGAGTCAGTATGGTATAGCGATTCTGGCTTTGTTGATGCTGGGTATGGGAATGGCTGGCTTCCGCAAGTAGGAGGCAGCCATGCTGCCGACCTCGCGATCGGTCGCGACCATGGGTCGCTCCCACAGCATGGCTTGCTCCTACAAATGGGTGCTAGTGGCCTGGTCTTTAACTTTACTCTTGAATTTTCGCTGATGGGTTGTAAAAGCCTTCACATGTACTTACGATGAGCCGGGCTCTGGTGTGAGGCCGGGCAACCCAACCCGCTAATAAAAATTTTTGGAGTGCAATCAATGAATGTCTCAATCGTGCGTGCCAGCTTACTGGCAAGTGCCTCTTTGTTCGGTATTTTTCTGGTCTCCGCAAGCGTTTCGGCACAGGAAACCAACCGGCTGCCCAACACCCCGCTAAGCCCTGCAGAATTGAATGGCAACAGCCTGGAATTTATCAGCAGCCCGGATTTTGCACCGGAGGCTCCTGCCGTAGAAGTCCTGAGTGACAACAGTTTTGAATTGGGTACACCCAATCCGGTCTGGACCGAATCATCTACGAATTTTGGAACACCATTGTGCTCCATTGCTGCATGTGGAACCGGTACGGGTACCGGCCCCCACACCGGTGATTGGTGGGTCTGGTTTGGTGGTATTGGCGTTGTTGAAGTAGGTGAGGTATCACAACAAGTAACTATTCCGCTGGGTACTTCTGCCTTGTTGACCTTTTACCTGGAGGCATTTGTTTGTTCCAGCCCCAGCGATTTTCTGGAAGTGAAAATTGACGGTAATCAGGTGTACCGGATAGACGGCTCTGCAACTTTGTGTGGAGATTTGGGTTATTCACTGGTTTCCATACCCATCGATTCCTATGCCGATGGCGGCAATCACACACTTGTGTTTTATTCTGAAACGGGTGCTGCTGGCAGCGGCACCAATTTCTTTGTCGATGATGTTTCGATTGAAGTAGATGAGCCCTCTGCGCTTGCTAATCGAGCCACGTTTAAAGTCACCAAGTTTTTTGCTGATGGAAATGATAAAGATGAAGTGGCCGTTACACTGGATTGCAATACGGGCGTGATCCTGGACCAGGACAAGGACCTGGCTGATGGTGAATCGGTTACGTTTGTGGTGACCGGTTTCGATGCGGGTGAATTGAATTGTAGTGTCAGTGAAAATGGTCTCGCCGGGTACGCAGGTGAATACTATGATGTGAATTCTGATACCAGTGGCGCGAATGTCTGCAAATACACAGCCGTCGATAATGGCGATGCTTTCGAGTGTGAAATAACCAACTCACCCTTGCCAGTCGAGATTGAGGTCACCAAGGACTGGGTGATTTCAGGCAATCAGGCGCCGGACCTGGATACCTTCATTGTGATTGCAGTAGCTTGTACTTCAGAAATTGTCGGTACGGATTGCTCCACGCTTGGCTCGGCTTCCGGGCCAACTTACATGCGTGAAAGCGTGCTGGGAGAGGGTGGTCCTGATTACGATAGTTTTACTGCGTGTGTTGGCGAAACGGGCTTGAATGATATGCAGATGACCGTTAGCGTCATTCCCGGATACCCCGAGTCCCGTTGTATTGTCGAGGAACTCTTCTTCGATAGTTCTATTGAATCTGACAATGGCTGCGGCGAGTTCGATATCAAAGTGGGCCAAGATCAAAGCTGCACTATTACCAACACCGTGTTTTACGAAGGGATACCCACGCTGAGTCAGTATGGCATGGCGATTCTGGCTTTGTTGATGCTGGGTATGGGAATGGTTGGTTTCCGCCGGTACAGCTAGTAAAAAAGGAGACCCCCCAGCTCTGCTGGGGAGGCACGCAAAGTTTGACAG
>CAZRTG010000108.1:2105-11503 GCA_964602895.1 uncultured Wenzhouxiangellaceae bacterium | reverse complement strand
CGCGCATCAAACGAAGTCAAATTGCGACTCAACATGATGTGATCGATGGAGCGTTGGGGTTGCCACGAAGGATAGGAAGGCAATTCGTCGGTTGGGGTCGCCAATTCCAGGCGATCACAAAATGCCTGGGTTTCCGGATTGCTCAGCGGCGCATTCAAATCACCCATCACAATCAGACGATCTGCAGTTTCCAGCTTGCCAGCCAGGAACTCCAATTGTTGCTTACGGGCCCGTTTGCCCAGTGCCAGATGCAATACAGCAACTGTCAGGCTGTCCGATCCATGACCGTAACGCAGCACCAGAGAGCCTCGGCCCGGAATGGGTCCGGGCAAGCGGTATTCATCCACACCATCAGGCTCAAAACGACTGAGAAAACCGTTGCCGGCATAAGCCACGTTGCCTACTTTACGATTGGACTGGTGCACCCAGTATGGCATACCGGAGTGGCCCGCCAGATAACGCGATTGGTTGATAAAGCCGGAACGCAGGCTGCCGGAATCGGCTTCCTGCAATGCCACCATGTCATAAGACTTGATCAGGCTGGCGATGCTGTCCAGGTTCTCGGTACGTTGGCTGTGCGGCAATATCTGCCGCCAGCTATGGGTTACGTAGCTTTGATAACTGGTGGTCGCTGTGCCTGCCTGGATATTGAAACTGAGCAGGCGCAGGTCATGCGGTCCGCTTTTCTGCGGGTTTTCAACTGACACCTCAGGCTCGTTTAATCAAAATGCTGAACAAATTAATTTTCGTCGGTAACAACGGTGGCAGCAGCAACTTCTGCTGCTTCCGCAGCCGCATCTTCTTTCACTTCTACCGCATCCTCAATGGCAGCAGCCGTTGAAGCAGCCGGGCCTGCGCTGGCCAATTCCCGAGCAACCAGGTAATCGACCACAGCCAGTAGCTGGTCATAATTTGCCACAGCGGCATTGCCGGCGACTAGGTATTTGCCATTCACCACAACGTTGGGTGTGCTGTTGACACCCGACTCCATCAGGAACCGCTGTTCGCGACGCATTTTGGCGTCCACGGCAAAAGATTTGGAGGTGGCGACAAATTCGTCCGGGTTCACACCGAAAGCAGCATAAAAGTCAGCCAGTTCTTCTATGGATTTGAGGATTTCACGCTGTTTCCAGATTTTATCCATCAATGCAGCATGGGCCTTATCGGCAACGCCCATCACATCAGCCGTGTTGTAAGCGCGGGCATACAATTCCCAGGTACCGCGACCAAACACCACCGGATAGCGCTTGAACGTAACCGATTCCGGAAGGCGTTTGTGCCAGCTCTGGATATAGGGTTCAAAGGTTGCGCAGTGGTTGCACATGTAGCTGAAGGCCTCTACAACCTCGACGTTTCCCGCTGGCCTGGCTGTGGCATTTTCTATGGTGGTGTAATGCACGCCATCCTGGTATTTGGTTTCTGCTGCCTGCGCCGTGCCTGCAAACACCAGTCCCGCAAACAGTATCGAGACTGCGGATAAAACAGAGGTCATGAAACGGGTTTTCATCTGGCACTCCAAAAATTCTCAAAAAATCAATTAACGGTTCTCACCAATTGCCATCAACAGACCGCAATTCGGCACTTCGGTTCATTCGATGTCGAGATAGAGACCCTGGATAAAACTGGCCAGAGCAGCGATCTCATCGTCGCTGAGCCTTGCGGCCGCATCATTCATGATATGGCTGTTGGTATCCTTTTCACCCCAATTGTCCCCCGCCCGGAATCCTTTCAGCATCTTGCTGGTGTAAACACCATGCTGGCCAGCCAGAGCCGGATATCCGGCCAGCGGGTTGCCTTCCCCACCCGGGCCATGACAGGCCATGCAGGCGGGAACACCGGTTTCGGCGTTACCGGCACGCCATAACTTCTCACCCAGCGGGCTGAGCGTTTCATCGGCCACCCCACCATTGTTTTTCTGGCTGGCGAAAAAAGCCGAGACGTCAGCAAAATCCTGCTCGCTCATGGATGCCACAATACCCACCATTTCCGGCACCGAGCGTGCGCCGGACTGGATCAGGATCAACTGACGCTCTGTGTAGCCAGGGTGTTGCCCGGCCAGCTTGGGCCACTGCGGCACCATGCTGTTACCGTCAGCACCATGGCAAGCAGCACAGATGGCAGCCTTGGATTGGCCGGCAGTGGCATCTCCTTCAGCCTGGACCTGCAGGCTGGTCAGTAAAAGCAAGCCGGCAACAATCCGGATGCAAACATTCATGGGATATCTCCTGACAATTTGGTGGATAACAAAGCTGGTTGATGATTCAGGCTATGATGACGGATTATTATCGCGGTTTAGGCCGTCACGATCCAGCCCAAAAAATGAATGCCGTAAAATAATGAAAACGCAGAAATCCATACACAGAAAAATTGCCAGGCCTTTGCCCAATCCTTACCGCCAGGCAGAATACACCATCAGCGCCCATGATTTGCACCAGTTACCCGCCGATCAGGGTTGGGAAGTTGCATTTGCCGGCCGCTCCAATGCCGGCAAATCCAGCGCCATCAATGCCCTGACCGATCAGAAATCACTGGCCCGCACCAGTAAAACCCCGGGCCGTACCCAGCAGATCGTCATTTTCAATATTGACGAAAATCGGCGCATTGCGGATCTGCCGGGTTATGGCTACGCCAAAGTGCCGGCCAAATTACGGGCACACTGGCAGGAAGTATTGCAGGTGTATTTCGAAACCCGGCAGTCATTGCGCGGCGTGGTGCTGTTGATGGATATACGCCACCCTATGCGGCCCTTCGATCAACAGATGGTGGACTGGTGCAGCGCCAAACAATTGCCCATACACCTGGTGTTGACCAAGGCAGACAAACTGAAACGCGGTCCGGCCCAGTCCACTTTACTGAAGCTGCGCCGCGAATTGCCTGCAGGCGCCAGTGCCCAGGTGCTTTCCATATTAAGCGGTGAAGGCAAGGATGATCTGATCAGACGGCTGAACCAACTCTATGAATATCCCTCAGTTGCAGCAGACGATAAAATAGCCAGCGACAACGCCAGCGACAACAAGAGGAAAGAAACATGAGTTTTCCGGCCACCCGCATGCGCCGCATGCGTGCCAATGACTTCAGCCGCAAATTGATGCGTGAAACACATTTGACCGCCGCAGACCTGATCTGGCCGGTATTTGTACTGGAAGGGCAGGACCAGATCGAAGCGGTTGCTTCCATGCCCGGTGTACAGCGCATGAGCATTGACCGCCTGCTCAAGGCGGCACGGCATTGCCATGGATTGGGTATTCCGGCCATCGCCCTGTTTCCGATTGTGGGCGCCACAGCCAAATCACTGGATGGCCGCGAAGCGTGGAATCCCGA
Source organism: uncultured Wenzhouxiangellaceae bacterium (assembly GCA_964602895.1). Classification (GTDB taxonomy): domain Bacteria; phylum Pseudomonadota; class Gammaproteobacteria; order Xanthomonadales; family SZUA-36; genus JAWXBM01. Next base: position 8,182 of record CAZRTG010000108.1, on the reverse strand, counting down.
TGGCCTGGCGCAGCGAGCCGTGGCTGCCATCAAAGACAGCATCCCGGGTCTGGGGGTAATCACCGACGTCGCGCTGGACCCTTTCACCACCCACGGCCAGGACGGCCTGATCGACGATACCGGCTATGTGATGAACGATGCCACGGTCGAAGTGCTGGTAAAACAGGCATTGTCCCATGCCGAAGCCGGTGCCGACGTAGTGGCACCCTCCGATATGATGGACGGACGCATCGGGGCCATACGCCAGGTGCTGGAAACCGAAGGATTTACCAATACCCGTATCCTGGCCTATGCCGCCAAATATGCATCGGCTTTTTATGGGCCTTTCCGCGACGCGGTGGGCTCCGCTGCCAACCTGGCGGGTGGTAACAAGTATTCCTACCAGATGGATCCGGGCAATAGCGATGAAGCCTTGCGTGAGGTTCAGCTCGACCTGGCCGAGGGTGCCGACATGGTCATGATCAAACCGGCCATGCCCTATCTGGACATCGTACGGCGGGTGAAAGAACGCTTTGGCGTACCGACTTTCGCCTATCAGGTATCGGGCGAGTACGCGATGCTGAAGGCTGCAGCGCTTAACGGCTGGCTGGATGAACGTTCGGTGGTACTGGAAGCTTTGACCGGAATACGCCGCGCCGGTGCCGATGCCATTCTGACCTATTACGCCATTCAGGCCGCCGAGTGGTTGCAGGAAACCGCTTGATCAAACTGGCGGTATTCGGTCAGCCGATAGCGCATTCGCTGTCGCCAGCCATACATCGACAATTCGCTGCCCAGTTCGGTGTGGCCATCGACTACCAGGCGATTGAATCCTCGGTGGAAGATTTTCCGGCCAGGGTGAAAGCCCTGGCTGAGGATGGCGCATTGGGCTGCAATATCACTGCGCCACTGAAAAGGGCTGCATTTGAAGCGGCACAGCAACTCAGCGCCGAGGCTGAACTGGCACAGGCGGTCAATACCCTGGTGTTTCGCAAACCGGATGACTGGTTCGGGACCACCACCGATGGCGGTGGCCTGCTGCGTGACCTGTACCGTTTGATACCCGACGGCCTGGCTGGCAAGAAGATATTGATGCTCGGCGCGGGTGGTGCAGCAGCCGGCGTGCTGATGCCATTACTGCAACAGGCCCCGGCGAAAATGGTGATTGCCAATCGCAATGTGGCGAAAGCTGAAGCACTGGCAGAACGCTACTCCCGCTTCGGCCGGGCCAATGCTTGCGCGTTAACCGAATGTGATCAACACGGTCCGTTTGAGCTGCTGATCAATGCCACCTCGTTGGGCCACCAGGGTATTGCGCCTGAATTGGCTGAAGCCTGCTTTGCCGGGGACAGTTTCTGCTACGACCTCAATTATGGCAAAGCCGCCAGCGCCTGGGAGCGAGTTTGTACTCAACGAGGAGCGGGATTCAGCGATGGCCTGGGCATGCTGGTTGAGCAGGCAGCGTTGTCGTTTGAACTCTGGACCGGCTATGTGCCGGAAACGGGAAAGGTCCTGACCGAATTGCGTGAAAACCTGGCCTAGCAGCCAGTCAGGAACGGAGTGTTTTCCAGCTGCTCCACATCAGCAACCCTGCCTGCAGCATCAACAGGACCGGCATGATGATGATCAGGCTTTTCAACTGATAAACCCAGGGCAGTCCGCTGGCTTCGCGGGCGCCTTCCTGGATGGCCCAGGAAGTTGCCACGTAATTCCACGAATCGTAAATCAGAAAAATGCAAAAAGGCAGCAGGAACACCAACGAGCCCAGCAAATTGACCAGCGCTTTATGCCTGGGTGACCTGTCACGGTAGAAAATATCCACCCGCACATGTTCATCGCGTTGCAGTGTCCAGGCCGCAGCCAACATGAAAACGCAGGCATGCAGGTACACAATGCTGTCCTGTAGCCAGATCCAGCCCAGATTGAAGGCATAACGGCAAACGACCACAAAAAAGGTCACCAGCACCATCGCCAGGGTCAGCCAGGAAACTGCAGTACCCACCAGGTTTATGGCTCGTGAAACAAGCCCCTGCTCAGCAGCAGACAATTGCCGGGAAGAACTCAATCCCACTCTTTGACCTTCCAGTAAATCGGCCGAACCGGCTCCAGACCTTTGGTGGGTGAAGTTTCCAGCCGACCGTCACCATCGCTGTCGATGTAGTAATAGGGCACCCCTTTCTCAGGAGTCACTTTCACCATGTAAACCTGGCCGTTGCGGCTGTATTCTTCGATGCGCTTGCCTTCTTCGTCACGAATGGTAACGGTGGGTTCGACCTGCTCATCCTGCACTTTGGGCGGCAACGGTTGTTCAGCGGTATTTTCCGGCGGGATAGCCGGGGGTAGTTCCAATTCGTTTTGAGTTGGCTCATTCTGGGCCTGAATGGCGGGTGGCAGCGTAAACCCCAACAGGGCCATCGCTACGGCGAATATAGCCGGGCGTCTTACCGACGCAAATCTCTGACTGTTCACAATTATCTCCTGTTGGGACAGCACACTTTGTTAGACTGGATCACTGAATCATAGCAGACCCAACCCCAACTGAATGGCCCTATTTGAATGAACCGATCCGATTGACATGAATCAAGCAACCCGCACGCGACCCACTCTCTACCTGGTAGATGGATCTTCCTACATTTACCGTGCTTTTCATGCCCTGCCCAACCTCACCAACAGTCACGGTGATGCTACGGGCGCCATACTGGGCGTGGCCAATATGCTGCGGCGTTTGTTGCAGGAAAACGATCCCGAGCACATTGCCATTGTATTCGATGCCAAAGGCCCGACTTTTCGCCACGAGCGCTATCCCGAATACAAGGCCAATCGTCCCCCCATGCCGCGCGAATTATCCGACCAGGTAGAGGCCATACTGGAATTCGTCAAACTGATGGGTTTGCCGTTATTACAGATAGACGGTGTGGAAGCGGATGATGTGATCGGCACGCTCAGCCGCCAGGCGGAAGAACAGGGCATGGACTGCGTGATTTCCACCGGTGACAAAGACCTGTCACAACTGGTGACAGAGCATACCCGGCTGGTCAACACCATGACCGATGAACATCTGGATCTGGCGGGCGTGAAGGAAAAATTCGGCGTTCGACCTGACCAGATCATCGACTTCCTGTCACTGACCGGCGACAAATCCGACAACATTCCCGGTGTGGACAAGTGTGGCCCCAAGACGGCATTAAAATGGCTGGATCAGTATGAAACGCTGGATGGCGTGGTGGCACATGCCGACGAAATTGGCGGCAAGATCGGTGAGTATTTGCGTGCAGCATTGCCCAACCTGCCCCTGTCGCGCGAGTTGGTCACCATTGACCGCCACCTGGATCTGGATATTTCACCCGCCGATCTGCTGCGCGGTGAAGTGGACCAGGCGGGCTTGCAAAAAGTATTGGAGAAATATGAATTCAGCAGCTGGCTGAAAGAATTGGGCACCGCTGAAAAAGATCAGGCTGCAGCGGATAAACAGGAATACCACACCGTACTCGACCAGGCGCAATTCGAAGCCATGCTGGAACAGGTCAAAGCTGCCGAACTGGTGGCAGTCGATACCGAAACCACCAGCCTTGATTCCATGCAGGCGCAATTGGTGGGCTTCAGTTTTGCCATCAGGGAAAACCAGGCCTGGTACGTACCGGTAGGCCATGATTATCCCGGTACGCCACAGCAACTGGAGCTGCCGTGGGTACTGAAAAAACTCAAGCCGTTATTGGAAAGTGCCCAACACCGGAAAGTGGGGCAGAACGCCAAGTACGACATGAACGTTCTGTCCAACTACGACATACAGGTGCAGGGCGTGGCTTTTGACACCATGCTCGAATCCTATGTATTCAACAGCACTGCCAGCCGTCACGATATGGACTCGCTGGCGCTGAAATACCTCAGCCGCCAGACCATGCATTTTGAGGACATCGCCGGCAAAGGCGCCAAACAGATTTCTTTCAACCAGGTGCCACTGGAACCAGCCAGTCACTACGCTGCCGAAGATGCCGACATCACCCTGCAATTGCACCAGCATTTGTGGCCGCGACTGGAACAGGAGCCTGCGCTGGCAAAAGTCCTGCAGGAAATCGAAATACCCCTGATCCCGGTGCTGGCGCGCATGGAACAGCGCGGCGTTTTAATCGATGGCGACCTGCTCAGGCAACAAAGCAAAGAGATGGCCGAGCAGATCCGGGCGCTGGAACAAGAAGCGCACGCCGAAGCTGGCGGACCGTTCAACCTGGCTTCACCGGCCCAGTTGCAAAAAATCCTGTTCGAGAGTCTCGGTTTGCCGGTGATCCGGAAAACACCCAAAGGCCAGCCTTCGACCGCAGAAGATGTTTTGCAGGAGCTTGCAGACGATTACGCTCTGCCTGGCCTGATCCTGGAGCACCGCTCCCTGTCCAAGCTGCGCTCAACCTATACCGACAAGCTGCCGCAGCAGATCAATCCGAAAACCGGCCGCGTACATACGTCCTATCACCAGGCGGTAGCAGCGACCGGGCGTTTGTCATCATCCGATCCCAATCTGCAAAACATCCCCATACGGACACCCCTGGGACGACGCATACGGCAAGCCTTTATTGCACCACCCGGGCAGGTGATTCTGGCCTGTGACTACTCGCAAATCGAGTTACGCATCATGGCGCATTTGTCCGCTGATGAAGGCCTGTTGACTGCTTTCCGGTCCGGAGTGGATATTCATCGATCCACGGCTGCCGAGGTGTTTGGTCTGGACTACGACCAGGTGGGTAGCGATCAGCGCCGCGCCGCCAAGGCGATCAACTTTGGGCTGATGTACGGCATGTCCGCTTTTGGCCTGGCCAGGCAACTGGGCATAGGCCGGCAGGAAGCCCAGGCCTATATGGACACCTATTTCCTGCGTTATCCCAATGTGCAGCAGTACATGGAAGACACGCGTGAGAAAGCCCGCAACGAGGGTTATGTTGAAACCCTGTTTGGTCGCCGCCTGTATCTGCCCGATATCACGGCGTCCAATATGCAACGTCGCCAGGGAGCAGAGCGCGCCGCTATCAATGCCCCCATGCAAGGCACGGCTGCAGACATCATCAAGCGTGCCATGATCACGGTAGACGCCTGGTTACAGCAAACCAAATCATCGGCCTGGCTGGTGATGCAGGTGCATGATGAGCTGGTGTTGGAAGTGGCCGAAGAGGAACTGGCTACGGTACGGGATGAGGTCACGGCACGCATGATGACGGCCGCTGAACTGGCCGTACCACTGGTGGTGGATTCCGGACACGGCAAAGACTGGGATACCGCACATTGAGTTGGATCTGGATGGTGTGTTTGTGACCGTGTTGTTACGCCGCATCGCTTTTTGGTTGTTACTGCCGATTGCTGCAATTCAGGGACTGAAGTTGCGCAAGACGGCCATGCGCCTGCAGCAGCCGCCCGGGAACACCCATGGTGTATTTGGTCAGACCCGTTTGAACAAACACACCACATCCTTTCGCAAGCCTTTGCAGCTACTCGCGTTGGGTGATTCCATTATCGCCGGCATCGGTGCCAGCACGCAGGATCAAACCCTGCCAGCCCATCTGGCGCGTGCATTGGCACAAATCGAAGGGCATCCCGTGGGCTGGACTTCACTGGGCCGCAACGGCGCCAACAGTACGGACTTGTTGGGCATGCTGGATGAATTGCACAAGCAGCCACCACCCGACCTGGTACTGATTTCAATTGGGGTCAATGACGTCACCGGTCTTTGCAGCAGTAAAACCTGGCAATCCAATATCGTCACTCTGTGCGAGCAACTGGGTGCACGTTGGCCCGTTGCCGTGATCGTGTTTGCGGGTCTGCCGCCGATGGACCAGTTTCCCTTACCGCCACAGCCCCTGCGCTTTTGTCTTGGGCTACGCGCCGGCTACTTTGATCACATCGCAGCAGGGGTGATTGAACGCCACGCCGGCATGCTGCATATCCCGACAGTGATCGACTCAGCAGAACATGACTTCTGCGCGGATGGCTTTCATCCTTCGGAAGCCGCTTACGCCGTTTGGGGCGGGGAAATGGCCGAAATCATTACATACAGATACCCGGGACTGTCTTTATCCCGAAGTTGAGGCTGCCAGCCAATCCCCCAGCCAATC
>CAZRTG010000108.1:0-2005 GCA_964602895.1 uncultured Wenzhouxiangellaceae bacterium | reverse complement strand
CCAGCCAATCCCCCAGCCAATCTCGGGGTCGCAGATAATCCTTGTACAACAGTTCTTCCGCGCTGCCAGGCTGTGGCTTCCAGTCATACTCCCAGCGCACCAGCGGTGGCAGCGACATCAGGATGGATTCGGTACGGCCGCCGGATTGCAGGCCAAACAGGGTGCCACGGTCATAAACCAGGTTGAATTCCACATACCGGCCGCGGCGGTATAACTGGAATTGCCTTTGTTCTTCACCAAAATGCATGTTCTTGCGGGCCTGGACTATGGGCAGATAGGCCTGGGTATAGGAATCACCCACCGACTGCAGAAAACCGAAACTTTTTGTAAAGTCCCACTCATTCAGATCATCGAAAAACAGTCCCCCCACGCCGCGGGTTTCATTGCGATGCTTGAGGTAAAAATAACGATCACACCATTCCTTGAAGCGCGGGTAGACATCCTCGCCAAAAGGCGTACAGGCTTGTTGTGCCGTACGGTGCCAGTGCACCACATCCTCCAATACCGGGTAAAAGGGCGTGAGGTCGTAGCCACCTCCAAACCACCATACGGGCTGCTCACCGTCTTTCTCGGCCAGGAAAAAACGCAGATTGGCATGGCTGGTGGGCACGTACGGATTGCGTGGGTGTATCACCAATGAGACACCCAGGGCCTCAAAGCGGCGACCGGCGAGTTCAGGCCGGTGTGCTGATGCGGAAGGTGGCAAACGCTCACCACGAACATGTGAAAAATTGACGCCGGCCTGCTCAAACACAGCACCGTCGCGCAGAACGCGGCTTTCACCGCCGCCGTCAAGCGCCAAACCATTAGCTGAACCATTAACTGAACTATAGCCTGGTTGAGAACCACCTTCATCACCCCGGTCCCAGCGATCGTGCTGAAACGCCGCCGCACCGTCCTCCCGGGCCAGAGCGGTACAGATTTGGTCCTGCAGATGCAGCAGATAAGATTTTACGGCAGCGATGTCTACCGGTTCGGACTGGCTTTTCTCTGACATATGCTTACAGGCCTTGTGTAGATTCATCCCGCCCGTATCAGCTGACCGGTGGCGAGATCTCGAATTTCACTGGGTAATTTGCGGCCACCCAGTTCGCCTTCAACCATACCGGCAAGCCCCTTGGGAAAATAATGGCTCACTTGCCCGGCACTGTAAGGGGCTGGCTGACCAGCGACATTGGCGCTGGTGGAGACGATGGCGCCGCCAAAAGCGGCACACAAAGCCCGGCAAACCGGGTGTGCCGTTATTCTCAGGGCGATGGTCGAATGCTTGCCTGTCAACCAGTCCGGGACGGTTGGCGCACGCGGGAACAACCAGGTGACGGGGCCAGGCCAACTGGCCAATGCCACTTTCAACTGCGCGTCAGCAACCTTACCGACAAAGGGCTGAAAAAATTCATAACGATCGGCAATCAGAATCAAACCGGCATCGGGTGAACGCTGTTTCAAAGCCAGCAAGTGCCGCACCGCCGGTTCGTTATGTGGATCACAACCCAGACCAAAGACAGCTTCTGTGGGGTAGGCAATCACTTCACCCGCTTTCAAAAGACGGGCGGCCTGCTGGATACTCAGAGGGGAGTCGGGGGCAGTATTGGCTGACATGGCCCGTTGATTAAAATTCAGTCGCCCGTTGCATCAGCGTTGGCTGCGGCTTTTTTGGCGGTCTTTTTCGTGGCTTTCTTTTTGGCCTTCTTCTTTTTAGCCTTTTTCTTCGTGGCTTTCTTCGCCGTTTTCTTTGCCGGTGTTTTCTTTGCCGGTGCTTTCCTGGCAGCTGCTTTTTTTGCACCCCGGCGTGGTTTCTTGTCCGGAGCTGCAGCCAATAGTTCCTCACATTCTGCCAGGCTCATGCTTTCTGCTTCGCGTTCCTTGGGAATGCGCGCATTCTTTTTGCCATCGGTGATGAAGGGTCCCCAACGGCCTTTGATGATCTGCACATCAGATCCTTCCCAGGTGTGCAAAATCTTGTCCAGATCTGCCTGCTTCTTGGCAGCAATCAACTCCAGGGCTT
>CAZRTG010000107.1:0-11510 GCA_964602895.1 uncultured Wenzhouxiangellaceae bacterium | reverse complement strand
CCTCCTACAGACAAAAAGCCGAATGAGGGTTGTTCATGAGCAAAAACACGTTTAATGACCAGGTCGTCTGGATCACCGGCGCCTCCTCCGGCATCGGTGAAGCATTGGCACTGCAGTTCGCCGGATCAGCTTCAAAACTGGTGCTGTCAGCTCGCCGAAAAAGTGAACTGGAACGGGTTCGCGATCGCTGCGTGCAAGCCGGGGCACCGACTGAAAACATCCTGGTCCTGCCGTTGGATGTTACCGACGAGGCTGCAATGCCCGGTGCTGTTGAACAGGTTATAGCGGCTTTTGGTCGTATTGATATGCTGATCAACAATGCCGGTCTGTCACAACGCTCGGCCTGTATCGACACCGAAATGTCGGTTTATCGCAGAATCTTTGAAGTGGACGTACTGGGCCAGATAGCACTGACCAAAGCCGTGCTACCGGGCATGTTGCAACAGGGTAGCGGCCATATCGCGGTTACGTCTTCTGTGGCAGGCAAAATCGGCGCGCCACAACGCACCGGCTATTGTGCTGCCAAACATGCCGTTATGGGCTTTTTTGATGCCTTGCGGGCCGAAGTCAGCGCTCAGGGAATTTTTGTAACAACCATCACCCCTGGCTTTATTCGTACGGCTGTTTCAGACAATGCCCTCAAGGGCGATGGCACCCGCTTCAATCGAACCGACTCGAACATAGCCAAAGGCATGGACGTGGACGAATGTGCAAAAGTCATCATGAAGGGTTTCCGTAAAGGCAAGATGGAAATCCCAGTGGGCTCCGGCTGGGAAATGCATGCGCTTTGGATCAAGCGCTTCTATCCCGGCCTGGTGCTCAAAATGGTCTCAAAAATTGGAAATCCGGATAAGGAATGACTCTCCGGCTTTCACACCTCCCAATCACATCCGAAAGCTCACGCTTGATTTCATGATGTAAAATTTACTTGACATACCCTCCGGATATTTTATATTCTGCGCATGTCGGGTTTTTCATACATTTTGAATCAATCGAGGAATCAAACATGTCATCAATGACATTTCAGGAAAAGAGCCAGTGGGTCATGCTGGCTGGCCTGCTCATCGCTTTCGGTGGTTACTTCAAGTCAGCCTGGCTGACGCTCTACCCAACACCCGTGGCCAAAGACATCCTGCCGAACCAGGCGGGCCTGTTTATGGCTGCAACTGCGCTGTTGGTGGTTATTCTGGTCGTAGGACATATTCTCGTCGTCATCGTCAATCGTGATACCGAAACCGATGAACGTGACCGGACAATTGAATTGAAGGGCGAGCGTTATGGCTCATGGGTGCTCGCAAGCGGGGTGTTTTTCTCACTGTGCACTGCCGTATTTACTGAGGGAAATGCCGCCATGGCCCATGTACTGCTGGGCTTTTGGGTGTTGGCACAAATGGTTGAAAACCTGTCACAGATCATCATGTATCGCCGGGACAGCTGAACCATGGGTAAACGCAAGCTCATCATGACCAACCGCATCAAAGAGCTTCGTGCCGAAGGCGGAGGTATGACACAGCAGGAGTTGGCTGATCGTGTCGGTGTTACCCGGCAAACCGTGAATGCCATCGAGGCCAATAAGTATTCGCCGTCTTTGGAGGTCGCTTTTTTGATTGCGAACAGTTTGCAGGTTCAACTGGAAGACGTATTTGGATTCATCGAAGATTGATCTCCAACTCCATCAGGTTGCGCTTCAGGTTGAATCGGCACAGGTTACTGTCGACGAAACGGGCAAGTATTGCGCGTCAGCTGTATTCCAGCTTACGGGCACACATTTGGTATACAGTCAGGCAATACACAATAACGATTGCAAAACTGACCGCGAAAATTCTTGCTTCAGGGAAAATGTACCACGCAGCCACAACCAGCACGGTGCGCAGCACGGCATGAATGACACCGAGCGGGTGCTGAATAATCCACGAATAGACTATCCAATGCAGGCCAAGTCCAATCCCCAGGCTCAGTGGTACAAATTCCGCTGCGTTCAGGACCAGCGGGATATGCACGCCCCAAAGCAGATTGACCATCAGCACGCACATACCCATCAATTTTGCAAAAGGGTTTTTGGATGACAGCAGCACTTCCTTTCTGATGCTGGCTATGATCAACGCGATGGGAAATATGGCGCCGGTTGCGAACAGGAGAATATAAACCGAGATACTTTCGCGGAATCGTAAACTGGCCAAACCAATCGCTGCCCAAACGATGGCTCCAGCTACCGGCATGGATAGCGACCGGTTGGCATCTTTTTCAAACTCTTTTCTGTAATCTTCCAGAGTCAATTTGAAATCCTGTCTACCGGCGTATTCACCAACTGCGCGTCACGTTCCCGACAAACGGCTCAAAACGGACCACTACGCTCCTGACTGGCTGGCAACTGCGTACCATCCAAACCAGTCAACGTCCTGCGGAAGAACCTACCGTGCAAGCCAGGGCCGCAATCAGAACATGGACGAGCTGTCGATATCCTCGGCCTTGGTTTGCTTGCGGGTGGGAATAAAATCACCGGTGATCATCTGGTCATAGCTGAGACCGGGACCCACCATGGGATACACACCCGCGTCGGGATCTATGATCACTTCGAGGAAAGCCGGACCGTCAAATTCCAGCCACTCACGTACCACCTGGTCCAGTTCCTGCTTGCGATCCAGGCGCCTGGCAAACTGGAAACCGTCGGCTTCTGCAGCCTTGACGAAGTCTTTTTTGCGCAGAGATTTATCGCTGGCTGAGAGGCGGCCTTTGTAATACAGTTTTTGCCACTGCTTCACCATGCCATCACCGTAGTTGTTCAGCACCAGGATTTTGACCGGCAATTCGTAAGTCGAAGCGGTTTCAAGCTCGCCCAGATTCATACGAATGCTCGCATCACCATCCACGTCGATGACCAGTTTATCCGGACAGGCAAATTGTGCGCCAATCGCAGCCGGCAAGCCAAAACCCATGGTGCCCATGCTGCCCGAAGTGAGCCACAAGCGTGGATGACGGAAATCAAAATACTGCGCCGCCCACATCTGGTGCTGGCCCACACCGGTTGAAATGATGGCATTGCCATCGGTCAGTTCGTTGATGGCCTCGATCACCGCGTAGGGCTGAATCAATTCGGATTCGTGATCGTAATTCATCGCATAGGTTTTTTTCAGTTCAGCAAGTTCAGCATGCCAGAGGCTGTAGTCGGGCTGGAATTTGTTTTGGTGTCCATGGGCCGTCAAACGGGACAAATCCTCTGCCAGCAAGCCGACATGATGCCAGTCCACGGCTTTAACCTTGCCAATCTCGGAAGGGTCAATATCCAAATGAGCGATCTTTTTTGCATTGGGGGCAAAGTTCGCGGGGACACCTGCCACGCGGTCATCGAATCGCGCACCCACAGCGATGAGGAAATCACAATCCTCTACCGCATAGTTGGCATGCGCCGCACCGTGCATACCCAACATGTTCAATGACAACTCATCAGTGGTATCAACCGCACCGATACCCATCAACGTGGTGGTTACCGGAATGGCAAAGGTTTTGGCAAAATCACGCAAGGCTTTGGACGCATTGCCGTTGATCACACCACCGCCGGCATAGATCAATGGCTTTTGGCTTTCTGCCAGAAGTGAGAAAAACTCGCGGCAGCTTTCTTCATCCAAATGCTGCTGTTCCATGGCGTGCATACGCTGTCGGTAACCGCGTACGGGTAACAGGCCCTCACCTCGGAATACACCGTTCCAATTCTGTATATCTTTGGGCAGGTCGACTACCACCGGTCCGGGTCGGCCACTGCGGGCAATTTCAAATGCGGTTCGAATGGTCGCTTCCAACCGTTCGGGGTCGGTAACCAAAAACGTGTGCTTGGAAACCGGGCCCAGGCAACTGGAAACCGGCGCCTCCTGAAATGCATCGGTGCCTATGGCATAGGTAGGCACCTGTCCGCAGATCACCACAATGGGGATGGAGTCTGCCATGCAATCACGGATCGGCGTGACGGTATTGGTGGCACCGGGGCCGGAAGTCACCATCACCACACCCACCTTGCCACTGGCGCGGGCATAACCCGACGCCATAAAGCCTGCGCCCTGCTCATTCGCCGGCACAATCAGCGGCATTGGCTCTCTGCCATCCGGCTTGATGTTTTCCTGGTTATAGCGAAACACCGCATCGTAGGTTGGCAAAATGGCACCGCCACTGTAGCCAAAAATGAGGTCTACGCCCTCCTCGGCCAAAACCTGTACGACGACTTCTGCGCCGGACATTTTGTGGCCGGATAAGGGGTGATAATTGTCTGTGGTGATGGGTTGGGCTTGGTTCATTTCAAAAAACCTGTAGTTTCAAAAATACGGTATGGGTAAAGAATGTTTCAATTAAGCCTTGAGGCCAATATCCAGTGTGCGAAATTCAAGTCTCCGGCAATCATGGACACATTGCAATAGCCGAAAAAGTCAGCCAACATGACGCCTGATTCCTGCTGCAAGCACCATTCAAACATTATGCGACACATAATTTCCATCATCCTCCAGAACGAAGCTGGCGCATTGGCGCGGGTTGCGGCCCTGTTTTCCACCCGCGGCTATAACATTGAATCACTCAGTGTGGCCCCTACAGAACACGATGAGTTATCACGACTCACCCTGGTCACGCGCGGTTCCAACGAAGTGATCGAACAAATCACCAAGCAAATGGCTAAATTGGTGGATGTGGTCAAAATTGCTGACATGACACTTGACGACCACATTGAACGCGAATTGCTGCTGATCAAGGTCAAGGTTGATGAAGGCAAGAAACAGCGCACCATAGAACTGATTGATGCCAACGATGTGCGCGTGCTGGATGGCACCCGGGACAACTACACGCTGGAAATGACGGGCACCAATGTGCAGGTGGATCAATTTATCGAGTCGGTCAGTGGCTGCGGTGAAATTCTTGCCGTAGTGCGCAGCGGCGCCATGGCAACCTCACGCGGTGAACAGACTCTGAGAAACCGCTGAATCCATTCCACTCAATTCTCAGAGTGTGCTTTAACCTGACCCAGTGCTATCAGATTTGCAATCTGTTGTTCACTAAAACCCAGTTCCCTCAAAACCGACTTCGTGTCTTCACCTTCAGCCGGCAGATCATGCCGCAAACCAAACTTGTCGCCGTTCATTTCCAGCGGTAGTGCAGGCAAACGAACTTTGCGGCCCTCTTGCTCTCCGCCGCGCAGTGTAACTTCAACCAGACCACCTCCGGCATTGAGGTGCGGATCATCAAACAGATCGGCAGGGCGATTGATGGGTGCGAATGGAACACCGGCTTTTTCCAGGCGTCGGAGCAGTTCATCCTTATCCATGTCAGCAAACAGGGGGGTTACAACAGCAAAGATTTTATCTTTGTGTATCACCCGGTCATTATTACTGGCAAGACGATCATCACTGCCCAATTCCGTCAGGCCGAATTCGGCACAGAATGATTGCCATAATGAATCGCTGACCACTCCTACAAATACCTGTTCATCATCGCGACACTGGAAAATATCGTAAATCGCCCAGGCGGAACGCCGCACCGACATAGGCGGTGGCTCTTCGCCCGTGACTCCCTGTTGCGCCATGTGCTGGCCCACCAGGAAAGCAGTCGTTTCAAACAAAGAACTGGTTACCAATTGCCCGCTGCCGCTTTGATGACGCTGTTCCAGCGCAGCCAAAATGGCAATCACACCAAACATACCACCCGTGATATCGATCACGGAGGAGCCAGCACGTAACGGGCGTCCCGGCAGACCCGTCATATAAGCCAAACCACCCATCATCTGGGTCACTTCATCCAGCGCCGTGCGGTGTTCGTAAGGCCCGGACAGGAAGCCCTTGAGCGAACAGTAAATCAACCGCCGGTTGCGCGCGGATAATTGTTGGTAGGAAAAGCCCAGTTTGTCCATTGCGCCGGGGCGAAAATTTTCTATCAACACATCGGCCTGATCCACCAATCGCATGGCCACCTCACGGCCGGCATCGGATTTAAGATCCACGCAAATACTCCGCTTGTTGCGGTTGTACATGGGGAAATACCCGGCACCGCTGCCCTGCAGGCGCCGCGTGTTATCACCACCCAGTGGTTCCACCTTGATTACATCCGCGCCCAGATCTGCCAAAATGACTCCGGTGGACGGACCCATGACCATATGGGTAAACTCTACAACGCGTATGCCTTGCAGAGGCAAAGATTCCAGTTGCATTTGTATCGGACCTTTTTCCTGATTCTTATCTTATGAGTCTACATTTGCTATTATGATATAACAATAACTCATTTGACGACAGACCACATGAAATCGAACGAAATTGACATTCTGGTTAGCGAAGTAGGCCCGCGCGATGGCTTACAAAGCATTCAGCAAATCATGTCTACTGCTGACAAAAAAGCCTGGATCAAGGCACAGCACCTGGCTGGCACGCAGGAAATTGAGGTTGGTTCTTTTGTGCCGGCCAGGCTGCTGCCGCAACTGGCCGATACTGCCGAGATTGTCAAATATGCGATACGCCGGAAAGGCCTGGTGGTTGCGGTGCTGGTCCCTAATCTGCGTGGACTGCAAGATGCCGTGGCGGCCGGCGCACATAAAGTCTCAATCCCTTTTTCCATGAGTGAAACCCATTCGCTGAAGAATGTGCGAAAAACACATGCCCAGATGCTGGATGAGATTGAACGTTGCGTGGCATTCCTGAAAGAAATACCGGAAGCTGACAGACCCAAATTCGAAGTCGGACTGTCTACCGCATTTGGTTGCACGCTGGAAGGCGTGGTGCCGGAAGACCGGGTGATCCGTATGGCGGTTAAAGTCTGCGAGATGGGCGTGGATGAAGTGGGCCTTTCCGATACCACCGGTTACGGCAATCCGGAACAGCTCAAGCGATTGGCAAAAGGTATCTGGCAGCACTGTGGCCATGAAAAGATGGCCGGTGTTCACTTGCACAATACCCGTGGTCAGGGCCTGGCCAATGCACTGAAGGCCGTCGAACTCGGCTTTACCACCATAGACAGCTCATTGGGTGGCATTGGTGGTTGCCCTTACGCGCCAGGTGCCAGCGGCAATATCGTTACCGAAGATCTGGTGTGGATGTTGGAATCCATGGGTCTTAAAACCGGTATCAACCTGAAAAAACTGCTCAAGGTTCGCGAACTGGTGCAGGCGGCACTGCCGGGCGAAGAAATGTACGGCTACGTGCCGGCTGCGGGTTTGCCGAAAGGCTTCAAATCATAGGAGGCTTTGGATTCTTCGCTTGCGGCGAAACATATTTTTCTGATTGAATACCGCAGTGGGCCACCGTCCGGTAGCGCAAATTACTGGGGAACATTTAATGAAAAACCATTCTATGCCTGGTCTGCTTAAACGCCTGGCAATTGGCCTGGTAATTTTTTTTGCGGGCTCACCACTCTGTGCTGCCAACACACCGGACGCCGATGACTGGCAATTTGTGGGTGAACTCTACGGTTGGGGTGCTCATATGAAAGGCACCGCTTTCACCGGCGACGACTTCACCGTTCCCTTGCACGACATTCTCTCCGGCCTGGACTTTATGTTCATGGGCGCACTGGCTGCGCGCAAAAACGATTGGGCCCTGTTTGCCGATCTGGTCTACCTGGATATCGGTGGTAACAAGGACGTTAAACTCCGGCCACTGCACTCCGGCAATGACATCACCCTGGCCCATGCCAACCTGGATCTGAAAAGTTACATATCAACGTTCGGTGGCGCCTATCAGGTCGCTGAATCAGGCAACAGCAACTTTTATTTGCTGGCCGGCGCACGCTTTCTGAGAATGGATATGGAACTGGGCGTGCTGCGATCGAACGGGAATCTGCGACAGGTTGACGAGTCGAGCAGCAACTGGGATTTCATAGCCGGTGGACGGGGACAATTCGATCTGAACGAAAAGTGGTTGATCCATTATTACGCCGATATCGGCACGGGTGATTCAGACCTGACCTGGCAAACCCAGGCCGGCATCAATTACCGCCTGAAACGAACCAGTCTGGTATTGGGTTATCGGATTATCAAGTGGGAATTTGATACCGGCACGGCCCTGGAAGATTTGTCCGCTGCAGGGCCTTATATGGGCCTGAAAATCAATTTCTGAAATAATTTGAAGAAGCCCGGCGTTCGCCGGGCTTTTGTTATTCAAATACAACAGATCAATATCTGAAGCTGACCTCAAGCCCATAACGACGCTCTGCGCCAGGGTGATCGAAGTTGCCGCCGAACTCGATTGCGGGAATCACTTCTTCCAGATAATGCTCATCGGTCAGGTTGCTTGCAAAGGCAGTAACAGTCCAGTTATTGCTGCCGACACCGAGACGCAAATCGATGATACCAAAGGCATCACGCCGGGCTACATCATAGTTGGCAGTACCCAAAGCGCCCGCTCCGGGGCCAAAGCCCATCTCAAACAGTGGCATGAATATGGTTGGGCGTGCGCCACCTTCCACCGAATGGAACCAGGTATCGCCCACCAAGCGTACATCCACACGCCCCAGCAAGTTCAGCCGGTCGGTGATGGGGTAATTCATATCAGCGCTGAAATTAAACGTGTAATCGGGCGTGTAAGGCGCTTTATTTCCTACCGTATCGGGGCGTGAGCTATTGGCTTTGATTTCGGAATCCAGCCAGTTACCGCCGGCATAGAAGCGCCAGTTGTCATTCAACACAAAGTCGGCTCCCAGCTCCAGGCCGGTAATTTCAACTTTATCCATGTTGGAAACGACACGCAGCAGACCAAAGCTGCCAACGTAAAATTCGAAGAACTGCATATCGGTGACTTCGGTGTAATAAGCCGCACCATTGAGACGTAACCGCCCACCGGCCAGCGTGCTGTGGAAACCCAGTTCAAAAGCACTTGAGGTTTCTTTGTCGTAGTCGTCGGCAATTACCGGCATGGGTACGCCCATGTCATCGGCATAGCAGATGCCCAGCGGATTGCCACAATTGATAAAACTGTTGTTGAATATATTGACCGTGGCTGCGCTACCGGCATTATTGAAACCACCTGCTTTGAAACCTACGCCCCAACTGCCAAAAATGGCCGTACTGTCGGTGGCGTCCCAGCGAAAGGAAACCTTGGGCTGGGTTTCGGAAAAGGTTTCCTGCTTGTCAGGAATCACACCGTCCGGATTGATCAGGCTGCTCAAAGCCGGGTTGATGGGGTCGTTGAACACACCATCAAAGTTCAAATCGATGTAAGACTGCCGGGCATTGGGGTCGACCAGACTGGAGGTACTGCGTTTTTCATTGTCGTAGCGCAACGCCAGAGAAAGCTCCAGGTTGTCTGATACGTCGTAATCCAGTGAACCGAAAACCGCGATCACCTGGCTGTCAAACTGGTCATAGACCAGGGACGCGGTTGAGTTCGGGCCGGGCTCGGGCTGGTACAGACCGCGGATGGGCTGTTGTCCGCTGTCCCGGTTGAGTGAAACGCCCACTTGCCGGTCAATGTCGAGGAAATAAACGCCGCCCATCCATTGCAGTTTTGAATCATTATCTGAAGCCAGTCGCATTTCGACACTCATATCTTTCTGGTCGCGCAACTGTTCCTGAATACCGTCGCAGGTGGTGGGTGTAAATGCGCCCAGGAACGAACCGTTGGGATCAAAGATCACGCCGGTAGGCGTTTGGCCAATAAACTGCGGCGGCAACAATGGATAACCGGTTAAAGCTGCAGTGCTCTGCTGGCATACCGGATCAACGTTGTAAAAGCCAAAGGCCGCCGAGGTGCCATCGGAAATCAGATCGTTCTGTATATCGCTGTACAGGAACCAGCCGGTGAATTGCATGCCTTCCAGGTCCTGATCCAACTTGGTGGAAAATTCGAAAGAACTTTGGTCGTTATCGGAAACGATGTTGGCATCAAACTTGAAGTCGAAATCGTTGACATTCTGATACGCCCCCGGATTGGCGAAAGCAGCTGCAAATACGGGCAAGGCAAAGGTCGAGTTAAAGGTGATAGAAGAGGCGTCTACTGCACCGACACGAAGTTTGGTATCCAAAGTGGTTGCATCGCTGGGATGCCAGAGCAAACGGGCATGGACGTTGTATCCCTCATAGGCATCCACAATGTCATCACGCCCTTGAAACTCATTGCGGTAATAGCCGTCACTGCTGCGCCAGTCAGCTGAAAGGCGGAAAAAACAGTTCATCTTCAACCAGGGCGCCGGAGAAACCGCCCTTACCCAGGTAGGTGCTGTCCGTGGCGACACTCAAAGTGCCGTTGGTTTCAAAATCATTGGTTGGGGTTGTGGTGGTTACAATGATGGCGCCAGCTGCCGCGTTACGCCCGTAAATAGCGCCCTGTGGACCTTTGAACACTTCGATCTGGCGCAGGTCCGTATATTCGCGGTTGAAGGCCGCTGGGTTGGTGTACAACACGCCATCAATAAGGAAGGCGAAACTGTTTTCGGCATCACGTGCACCGTTGATACCACGGATGTTCACCTGGGTATCGCCCACTTCAGCGGCATTCACCATGCTGACACCCGGGGTCAATGCGACGAAATCCTGGGCGCGTTCCACACCCGCATTGCGCAGGGTTTCCTCAGAAAATGCAGTTACCGTACCCGGTACATCCTGCAGACTTTCTTCACGGCGCCGGGCAGTCACCATGATTTCTTCCATGACGTTCTCTGCACCCCGTGTATTGGACTGAGCCAGTGCCGTTGATGTGCCTGCCCATCCACTCAGCACAAAGACCATGGCTGATGCCAGAATCTGACTTTGCTTCGCTTTTCTCATCAAAACTCTCCTGTTTCAGTGGCTGTTACTGTCCACCAGTGGGTTTAACCCATTCTTTGTTAGTCTCGAGGCTGGACAACTCAATTTATCTGCATAAACTCAATTGCTCCAGTACTTCTGCCAAATCCAGCACATCTGCATATTTTGCATTCAGGTCGAATAAATTCGACTCATGTGCCCGTTGATTCCGATCACCTACCGCCTCTCGCGGAATCACCACTTTAAAATCGTACTGCAGGCCGTCTACGGCGGTTGCCCGTACACAGCCGCTGGTAGTTAACCCGGTCACGACCAGGGAATCAACTTCAAGCCGGGTGAGCCGGGGGTGGAGGTCGGTCGCAAAAAAGCCGCTGGCCCACTGCTTTTCAATGACGGATTCACCTTCTTCGGGAGCCAACCGGGCATCGACCTGTACCCAGGGCGAATCGGGCGTCAGAACATTCAAGGCCGGGACACGATTGCGAAATACCTGTGCCTGTTCCGGCTGGTGATAAACCACGGTGGTAAAAAATACCGGCAGACCCTGGCGACGAAAAGCCTGCAGCAATACCCGGTTGGCCTCAACGACCGTGTCAACCTCGCTCCCCAATGGGCAGGCCGGGTCGGTAAAACCTTTGATCAGGTCTACCAGTACCAAGGCCGGCTTGCTACCAAGCCCTTGTGACTGTCGCTGCAGGTCTGACATGCCGGACAGACCCTAAGCCCGTGCGAAAGTGGGCGTCACGGGCGGATCAAGATGGGTTTCTGCTTTGCAGCGGGCCTTGATCTCTTCGATGCTGCCACCAAA
>CAZRTG010000106.1:0-11519 GCA_964602895.1 uncultured Wenzhouxiangellaceae bacterium | reverse complement strand
GAGTCAGAAATACTGACAGGCAAAAGCGGACACACGCTCTGGCAGTTTTTATAGAACCCAGTCGGGTTGTGTTTGGCATCGGCTTTCCCCTTGTTTTACGGCATGTCGGGATCAGGCAACCACGCCTTTTTCCGCATTCGCACGCAACCCCAAGCAGAGCCAACTCTGAAAACGAACGCAACCCTAAAATGTTGATTAAAGCCCAAAGCCATAAGAAAGGCAATGGTGCCGAAATGCGACATTACAAAATTGTTTCAAAGCAAAAGCTGCCTCTATCGGAAAAGCCCGCAAAAGATGATGTGCCGATATGGGCGAAATATTTCGATCTGCTTTATACCGCAGCGCAATACCGCTCTGCCTGAACAATTCGCCGGAAGAAAATACTGGAGAAAATACTGGAGAAAATACCGGCTTTAACCCAATGACAGCGTTTACTGCACGTAGTGGCCGCGGGTTGCGCTGGATAAGGAATCATAAAATCACCAATTGGTTTGGTCATTAATTGAGACACAACCCCGCAGCGTGTTGTAATCTTTAAGGAAGCTCTGAATAAATCAGAATTTCCTTAAGTTCGAATGGCGACCAAGCTCCGCAGAACGGGGATAAGTTGGCAATGTGCTAACCAGTCAAAGCTTCATTTTTCAATGATAAGAGGCTGACACCATGGACCTGCTGAAATCACAGCCCGTAACCGCTTTGGGTTTTCGTAACACTTTTTTGCTGGCAACGGTGCTGCTGGCCATTTTTGTCAGCACACCTGCAATAGCCGCTGGCGGTAGTGTCAGCCAGATCGGCACCGGAGACAATCATTCCTGTGCGCTGACCACCGGTGGTGGGGTGCAGTGCTGGGGCCTCAATGATGCCGGACAGCTGGGTGATGGTTCAATGGAAAGTCGCGATCTTCCGGTCTATGTCAAAGGCCTGGAGCAGAACGTGGTGCAACTGGCCGTTGGTGGCTTGCACAGTTGTGCGCTGCTGGTAACAGGAACGGTTAAATGTTGGGGTGAGAATGCGGTCGGCCAACTGGGAGACGCCAGTTTTGAGGGAAGTGCGCTGCCGGTAGACGTCAGTAACCTCAGCCAGGTACTCAGTATCAGCTCGGGTTATACCCACAGTTGTGCCCTGACCACCAATGGGGCTGCCTGGTGCTGGGGCGACAATGAAAAAGGCCAGCTGGGAAATAACTCGACTGAAGAAAGCAATCAGCCGGTCCCGGTTTCGGGAGTTGGCAGCAACCTGCAAGCGATCACGACCGGCGAATACCACAGCTGCGGGCTGGATCGTTCAGGAGACGTGCATTGCTGGGGCGAGAATTATTACGGACAGCTGGGTATTGGCGATGCAGGATTGGGCTCGATCAGCCAGGTTCCTGTTCCAGTTCCAGGGCTTACTGACGTAAAGCAGGTCTCTGCAGGGGGCGCACATACCTGTGCAGTCACCGTCTCCGGTGCAGCCAAGTGCTGGGGGCGGAATGACTCCGGGCAAATCGGTGACAGCAGCTTCACCTTGAGATCACTACCGGCCGATGTAACCGGCCTGGGCTCAGGCGTGGCCTTGATCAACAGCGGCTACTTCCACAGTTGTGCCATTACTGATGCGGGCGAAGCCCTGTGCTGGGGCGGAAATGGTGCCGGGGAATTGGGGAATTCCAATATGCCCACGGATAGCAATGTCCCGGTTCCGGTCACCGGGCTCGATTCCGGGGTTACCGACATATCAGGCAACGATGCGCACACCTGCGCCACTACCGCTGGCGGTGGTGTACAGTGCTGGGGCTATGATTTTGATGGCCAACTCGGTAATGGCAACAGTCCGGATTCGGATTTTCCCGTCAATGTGCAGGGCCTCAATGGTCTGATTGCTGTGGCCACGGGAAATCTGCATGCATGCGCCATCAATACCAACGGCGCCCTGCAGTGCTGGGGTGAGAATGGCTCGGGCCAGCTCGGCAATCAATTGAATGAAGACAGCGACTTACCGGTGTTGGCCGCCGGCTTCCACAGCGGCGTCAGGGCCGTTGCGGGTGGGGAGAGTTCGACCTGTGTGATCACCGATGAAGGTGCCGCTTGGTGCTGGGGCGACAATACCAATGGCAAGCTCGGCAATGGCAGCACGGAGCCTTCATTGACCCCGGTTGCCGTAATCGGCCTGGACGCCAATGTGACTTCCATCAGCGTGGGAATGAGCCATGCCTGTGCCGTGCAGAATGGCGCGGCCTGGTGCTGGGGTAATGGCTTTGAAGGACAACTGGGCCAAGGCGTTGATGACAGCAGCGATGAACCGGTGCCAGTCTCCGGCCTGTCCAGTGGTGTGAGCGCTGTGTCGGTGGGTGATTCGCATAGCTGTGCTCTGCTGGATAATGGTGGTGTGCGCTGCTGGGGCGATAACGCGCCCGGCCAATTGGGCGATGGAACCAACAGTGACAGCAATGTGCCGGTTACTCCGACCGGAATCACCAACGCCAATTCCATGAGCAGCGGTGGTGACCACGCTTGCGCCGTACTGGATGACAACACCGTGCGCTGCTGGGGACGTGGCTCTGAAGGACAGCTCGGACACGGTATCTTTGGCGGCTCAGCCTCACCTGTCACGGTAACCAATCTCACGACGGCAGTATCGGTTGAACTGGGCAATGCGCACAGCTGCGCCATACTTATGGACGATACCGCGCGGTGCTGGGGGAGCAACCTTTCCGGCCGTCTTGGTAATGGTGGGGGCGGTAACCAGGCTAATGCGGTGGTGGTTTCGAACCTGAATTACGTTCAGGCGCTGGCTGCCGGCAAGGAATCTACTTGCGCTTTGGTCGACCATGGCGCTGTGCGCTGCTGGGGCAACAACTCCTCCGGGCAGCTGGCCAACGATGAGGTTTCCTCGAGTAATGAACCCATCAACGCGCGAGGCTTCAACGCCCTGCAGCAGGTGAGCACGGGTGGTCAGCATACCTGCCGACTCACGGCCGATGGTGCGGTGGCGTGCTGGGGCGACAATGCTTATGGACAACTGGGCAACGGTGACTATGCCGACAGCAACTGGCCGGTTGGAGTTAGCGGACTGGGTACCATCACCGATGTGGTAGCCGGGGTGAATCACAGCTGTGTCCGCGCTGATGACTACACAGTGAGTTGCTGGGGTGACAACGGCCGCGGCCAGTTGGGATTGGCAGCCGGGGGAAACTCCAATACGCCGGTGCAGATTGCCGATGTGGAAGCGCTCATCATTACCTCCGGTTTCAGTTTCAATTGCGCCCATGATCCGGGCGACGCGGTGCAGTGCTGGGGTGCAAACACTGAAGGGCAACTGGGCGACCATTCGTTTGTGGACAGCCATATCCCGGTTAACGTGAAATTTGCCGGTAACCCGTTCGGCACGACCAAGAGCCTGGTGTCGGGCTACAACCACAGTTGTGCCATCAAGAACGACGTGGTGTATTGCTGGGGCAGCAACCAATACGGGCAATTGGGAGTGGGTGATGAAGTTGATCGTGGTCAGGGCACACCGATAACGGGATTGAGCAACGTAACGGCACTCAGCGCCGGTGGCTACCATACCTGTGCCCTGATCAATGGCGGCACCGTGAAATGCTGGGGCCGCAATTATGCCGGGCAACTCGGCACTGTCAACAACGATCAGTTCAACACGCCGCAGGATGTGGTTGGCCTCAGCGATGCCAAGGCCATCGTCACCGGTGCGGACCATACCTGTGCCATCACCCGTGCCAATGCACTCAAATGCTGGGGGTTCAATGGTGCAGGCCAGTTGGGCAATCGCACGCTTTTTGCCAGCAACATTCCGGTGACCGTCATCGGGCTGGATAGCGGCGTAGTTGCCGCTGATGGCGGTGAACAACACACCTGCGCCATCACCGATACCGGCTTACTCAAATGCTGGGGCTGGAACAATGAGGGCCAGGTGGGTGACGGTACGGATATCGATCGCTCTGTCTGGGCTGAAGTATTCCCGGTCAAACAAATGCTGGACTTTACGCCGCCGGTCAATGCTGATTCCTCGCAGCCGTTGCTGTTATCGGCGATGGCGAGCAGCGGGCTGGATCCCGGCTTTGATACCTGGACCGATGCCAAGTGTGCAGTGGCCGGGGACCAGTTAACGCCTTTAGCGCAAGGCTATTGCGGCGTTCGTGCCCGCCAAATGGGCAACATCGAATACGCCGGTGCTCCCGCCGAGCTGCGACATATTTTCATCCTGATCGAGAAAATTTTCGACGACGGATTTGAAACGCTGCACTGAATATACGGCCAGGCTACTGTCGATCCGGTGGTCCAGCAGGTCGCCATGGATGGCGGCCTGGGGAATGTATTCGAAGACAGGATTGAAACCGGAGTGCCCTAAGACCGACCCATCAACGCAAAGTAAACTGCGCGGGGTTCCTTGGGGTGAGACGCTTTTGATGAGTGCGGAAATGAATAATGGACTCTGACCCTTTTTCGCTGACCCCGTTTCGGAAAAAAGCGGTGGCCATTGGCCACCGCTTTTGGTTTGGACAAAGTGGTTCCGTCTCAGGGATCAGGGGAGCGGGGCCACCGCACCCGTAATGCCGATGTACTCCTGGGTATCCGGATCACCATTGGTTTCCACCGCGATGATCTTTGGATTCTGCAATGTCACGAAGCCGCCCAAATTGAGACCTTCAACACACACGGGCGGTGTGAAGGTATCGGCTTTGTCGCGAATCAGATCCACTGTCTGGTCCTCGCTACTGGTACCCACCAGTTCGTCATCGGCAGTTTCCTGCGGTGCCCCACAGACCACACCTTGCTGACGCACCAGCAGCGAGAAGTTATCCACCTGAGTAACAAAGCCCGGCACACCGGGCGGACACTCCTTGACGGCCGAACCCTCGTTGGTAATGCTGCTGGTAGTTTCCAGGTTCAGGTCGAGACAGGTCGAATACAGTGCGCAGTCGCCGAAAATCGATGACTCGCTGCCGAAACAACCGGGAACGGGCAGATCGACGATGCCGTTGCCACCAAGTCCATCATCGCCCCGGTCAACTACGATGGATACCGACAGGTCGTTCAGGCGCACCGCAGTCTCGACTGCATTGGGTGTCGCAGCGTTGTCCACCAGCAGGAATTGTGGCGGCATATTCTGCTGCGAGCAGAACATCACCGGGTCCGTACCGGTCAGGTTGAGCGGGGGGGTGTTGCTGCAGGTTGTCCGCTCCAGTTCGAGATTGAAGGGAATAGAAGTGCAGTCGTCGTCCCGCACACCATGGCAGACACCCTGCTTGATGGCGTCGCCAATGCCGGTGCCCTGGAAAATGGACTCGCAATCGGTGTCGCCGCGCACGCCGTGGCAGTAGCCGCTGGCGAGGGCACCATCCAGATTATCGCAGTTTACGGGGAGTACATTATTGAGGGTCAGCCCGGAACTGAGGCACTGGGTTTTCAGGCCACCCGATTCCGACATACTCGCGAACAGCTGGTTGATGGTATCTACCGACAACAGCACGGTCGCGTCGCTGGCACCGGCAATCTGCATCGTCGGCGCAGCCGGCTCTTCCACAACCGCGCCGGGAGTCTGTTTAACGTCCGGGTCTACCGCCAGGGTCTGGAAGTTACCGTCCAGCGTTGCCAGGAAACCCTGCGGGGTGATTTCTACTGAAGCGAGGGCGCCGGACAGCGACGCCTGATTGAACTCCTCCACCTTGGTCTCGTCAACCTTGACATCGCCGAGATCGATGGGGTCGGGTTCGGAAGCCGAGATGGCTTCGTCGAACTCCGTGACGTTGGTTATGTCAAGAGACGGTGTCAGTTCGAGGTCGACCTGGCCGAAGGTGAATATTGTTACGAAGGCCTCGATGGTAAATTCGCAGACATCGCTGATGAAGCAAGGCGTATCAATTCCACCGCTGGTGTGCACGCTGCTTGTCCCCTCGACGAACACTGGCGACGGAACGGGATTGCCGAGGAACTGGCCTTCGGTGATATCGAAGCTGAAGCTGAGGCCGGTGATGTCCGTCTCAGCAGTGATTGAGACATTGGTCTCCGTTTCAGCAAAATCGCAACTTCCGCAGTGGCCCGTGGCAGTGGAAGTAATCCCCACGTCGGGCAGGCTGATGGTAACTTCGATCTTGTCCTCGACAAAATTGACCGGACAACTGATCTGGTTCGGGTCGATTTCCACACCGGTGATATTGATATTGACATCCGGATCACAGGAACAGGTAAAGTCAAGGGGGTCATGGAGGGTCTTGACGAATTTTGGCAACGCCCCAATTTTATTCTTCACCGAATCCGCAAAGGCCTGCCCGGCAGCCGGGCATTTCTGGTCGATCAGGGTCTGGATGCCCTCCTCTGTGAGACCGACGACAAAGGCATTCTCGATGGCCAGCTCGGTCTCTTCAAGTGCAGAGATTACTATCGGAGTCATCTTTTCCTTAGCGTTGTAGTGCATCGCGTTGGATGTCAGCACATCGAACGACGCCAGGGGAGACTGCAAAGCGGGCGACTGCACATTGCCCACCGCAAAGATCACGTTATCGAAGGCGCGATTACCCAGGTCATCCTGGGCATCCGCAGTCAAGTCGTTGGCGCCGCGGTCCAGTGTACCCAATGGCTGGTTACCGTTGTCGAGATCCGCGCGAAGGTCGGTCTGGGGCAGTTCCTCATCGATGATGTACTCGTACTGGTCTGCTGTGGTCATGCCGTTACCCGGGACATAGGTCATACCGGTCAGGTCCAGCTCTGCACCGTTCAGCTTGACCGAAGCGATGGGAAGGCCGTGTTTGACTACACCCGATACAGGAGTAGGCACCAAATTGACAATCGACTGATCGGTAGGATGCGTAATGTCTACCCCGAACACCGCGAACTGGCCGACGTCTTCCATGTCATCAAGGTAGCACTTGGCACCGCCTTTTTTAGGGGTGGGTATTGGCTTGCCCGGCTCCCGTTCGCCGTCCACGTAAATGATATGGCCTCCCGCGGGCAGCCCATCCATCGCAAACGAAATTGTATTGGAAGACAACAGCTCTATGTCTGCGATCTCGATTACGAGGTCCGAAATGGTGACATTTTCACCGCCGATCATTGCTGTTCCCACATTACCCGGGAAGGTGTGAGGCAGGTCGATTGCCGGGTCGATGCCCAATTCAGCGAGGATATCGGTGCCGTCCACGAGTATCTGCAGAGAAGGGATATCGAGTCCAGTGGCCGCCATCAGCACTTTAACGGTATCACCGCCGTTGGATACCTGGCCGGTGGGTTGGTAAAGTTTTAGATAGGGTACGTTGGAGCAGTAGGCATGCACCACTTCGTCACCCTCTCTTGCTGTAACCGAGAGCAACGGAATCGGGGCATCTATGTCCAAACCTTTCTTGGTAGCCTTCAGACGATAATCTTCGGGATCGACACGGCTCTTAATGTGAGCCTCATCGTTATTCTCAACCGGCAACGTACCAAGGATGTTGCCATCTGCATCCAGCGCAAGCATTTGCGCCTGGACCACGGCACCGCCGTTGTCACCGCTCAGACTAAACTCAACACGGTGCTTGCCGCCACAGTCCTTGCCAGGTTTGCCGTGGGTGTAGGGCAGCGCACACTGGAGGGTGAGATCTGCCTGAACACCGGGAGTGGTGAACGGGAGTATGCAAGCACCGAGTGCTGCGAATACAAAAAATCTTGAAATCCTGATAGCCATTTCTTATATCCCTCAGTTGATAAAAGGAACATAGGTCTGAAGCGATTCCTGCAGGGGTCAGTGCATCCAACCTGGTTATGACACCCCCAACTTTTCCCGATAGTCCAGACTATTTCCGGTGTCAGGCATATTTGGAATTATGGAAACCTCCTTCCTAAACATAGGCGAGATTTGAAAAAACGCAAGTACAATTCAGAAAATTTTTTCTTCGTCAGATTCAAATACCTACCCAGAAGACACCTGGCGAACCGTTGCGGAAATCATGCTGCATGCGGGGGAGCTGATGGTAGTTTTCAGTAAGCGGCGAAGCAGGCTTTTGGTGGTGGGCAGCGTTCCTGTCATCCCGCCAGGGTAGCATGCTCGCTGGATGCGGCCATGCCGACGCAATGTTGAGTATCACAGCCCATGTCGATGCGTTAAAGTAGGCGCAGAGCAAGTATTTATCATCGGGTTGGGTGCAAAGGGTTGCACACCCAAGCCGATCGAGGGCTTTCGTGAACGACAACCTCAACCACGACGATACGCCGGTCCGGCCTCAACTCAAACAGGATGAGATTCACCTCTGGTGTTGTGACGATACCCGGATTAAAGATGCTGTATTGCTTCGCCACTACAGTACCTGGCTGGATGATGTCGAACTGGGACGCTTAGAGCGGTTTCACTTCGCCGAACACCGTCATCAATTCCTGGTTTCACACGCACTTTTGCGTTTTGCACTGTCCAGTTATCACTCATCACTTGGACCTGCGGACTGGCAGTTCAGCACCAATGATTACGGGCGGCCAATGGTCGCCAATCGTCGGATGGCCGGTAACAATCCGGTATTCAGCCTGTCGCATACCCGCGGGCTGGTCGTTTTGGCCATATGTCGCAGTGGTGAACTTGGAGTGGATGTTGAATTTTGTCGTCAGTTTGGTGACGCTGCGCGGCTTTCCGATCAATTTTTCTCAGCCGGTGAGTCACGGGACTTGAATTCGTTGCCAGAGTCGCAACAGGGGCAACGGTATTTTGATTACTGGACGCTGAAAGAGGCTTATATGAAAGCCCGCGGGCTGGGCTTCGCCATACCGCTGCGTTCCTTTTCATTTGACCTGTCCTTGCCGGGGAAAATCGGCTTTAGCGTCGAACCGGGGGCTGGTGACCGGAAAGAGGGTTGGCAATTTTGGCAAACAAGACCAAACACCACACACCGGATCGCTGTCGCGCATCGAACCGATGAAGTTCCCCAAAGGATCAAACTGAGGTATTTCAAGGCAGTCCCGGATGTCAGTATCAAACCCGTGAACTATGCTGTCGTTGCGTCCAGCCGATAACTCCGCAATAAAAAAGGATCAGAGCCCTTTTCCAGAAAATGCTTTGAGAATGACAAATTTGGCGTAGAATCACTACAAAATGCGCGGTCGTTTGATGCTTGCGCGTAGAAAAAAGGACATCATGCACTTTCCGATGGTTGCCGCCAAAAGTGCGGCGATGGTAGTATCCAGCCCCGAATATACAAGCACCGGACCAATCCTGTTCGGTGTGCCGGTCAGTTTTTTCCTGTTTGCCCTGATCCTGCTGGGCGTTGCGCTGTTTCACCACCATACCTTGCGCGTCGCGCTGATCGGGCTATTTGTAGTCACACTGTACAAACTCCTGTTTACAACTTTTGATGGCGTGCCGGGCTTTGTTGGGCTCGGGCTCCACCTGGCACACGAATGGGTGGTGCTGGTCAACCTGTTTGGCCTGCTGGTTGGATTTGCTTTGCTGGCCGATCATTTCGAAAAAAGTCACATACCCGGCCTGCTACCGGCTGTGCTTCCGGATGACTGGCGCGGGCCCGCCGTACTGCTGGTGCTGGTATTCGTGCTCTCCAGTTTTCTGGATAATATTGCCGCAGCCATCATCGGCGGTACCGTGGCTGGCACGGTGTTCCGCGGGCGGGTGCATATCGGCTATCTTGCAGCCATTGTGGCCGCATCAAATGCCGGCGGTTCAGGCAGTGTGGTGGGCGACACCACCACCACGATGATGTGGATCGAAGGCATCTCACCGCGGGAAGTGTTGACCGCCTACCTGCCCGCCGGAGTGGCATTGGCGGTGTTCGCCCTCCCGGCATCGTTGCTGCAGCAGCGGCATTCGCCCATCATTTGTGACCCGCCTGCTGGTTTGCATATCGATTGGTCACGGCTGGCCATCGTCAGCCTCGTGCTGCTGTCCGCCATCACCGTAAACGTTACGGTTAATACCCGGTTTCGGGAATGGTCCGATAGCTTCCCCTTCCTCGCTGCAGCGGTTTGGACCGCTTTGCTGGCAACCACACCCTGGCGTACGTCGAACTGGCGCCTGCTGCCTGATTCGATAAAAAGCAGCATTTTTCTACTCAGCCTGGTTCTGTGTGCGTCGATGATGCCGGTTGAGAGTCTGCCGCACCCAGGCTGGCAATCCTCTCTCGGATTGGGCTTTGTCTCGGCAGTGTTCGATAACATTCCCCTGACCAAACTGGCGCTGGAACAGGGTGGATATGACTGGGGCCTTCTGGCTTATGCCGTTGGGTTTGGCGGCTCGATGGTCTGGTTTGGCTCTTCAGCCGGTGTGGCCCTGTCCACCCAGTTTACCGAGGCACGATCTGTATTTTCCTGGCTGCGTCACGGCTGGTTTGTGATTGTGGGCTACGTGGCGGGCTTTGTCGCGTATATTGCCTTGATCGGCTTCCAGCCTTCGGCGACTCTATAGAAAGGGGTCGGATCCAATTTCCTTCAAGGAAATTGCAGTGTGGATTAATCCAAATGTCCGCCAACTCCGGGACCGTCCATCTACGACTCCAATTTCGCTATCTCCCGGTCAATTTGTTTAAGCAAACTGTCCAATTTCTTTTCTACAGGATAGTAATGTAGCCGTAAAAGCCCCGTTTGGTTAGAAATTCTCGCCCGAAGAAGAGCAGCGTATTCAGGATTTGTTTTCAGTTCTGCAAATCGTAACGGGTGCATTGTTCCCCAAAGAGGTGGAGACGTACAAGGAGACGTAGACATATTCCGGTTGGTGGAAACATGGTCAAAATCATAGGCATCAAAATAAAGCCTGTCAAAATCTCTCAACTGCTCATAGTCCCTCTTGATAGCCAATTCCACCAAACGAATTCTGGGATAGGCCTCGTCATACATACTAATAATTTCCAAGCGTAGCGTGTCATTTGAAACAATCGATAAATTGGTGTTTCTCAATTGTTCAATGGGAGCAACCCTGCCTGAGAAAATAGTGAAAGCATGCGTATAGGCAAAACATGCATCCAATGACTCATCATAAGGAAGATCATCTTTAATGACCTTCAATATGTATTTGCTGGAGCGAATACTGTTTTCATGCATCTCGATAAAGTTACGCATCTCTGCCAAATCGGCAGACAGGCTTCTTTGGAATTCTTTCAATATTTCAATTTCTCTCTTGTGGTTGTTACGCGTGTCACTCCATTGATCAAGATTGAATGCAATCAGAATTCCAACTATGACCACAATGATTTCGAGTACATATTTGTACCATTTGGATTTGAGGTGGTTAGCAATTTCTCTTAGCATTTTGTATTTACTTGTAAATGGAAAACAGAAAAGCAAAGACACCCATGTCTTAGCTTAAATCCTACAGAAAAAAGCAAAGACACCCATGTCTTAGCTTAAATCCTACAGTAAAATCAGAAATAAAAAGCAAACGTAAAAGCAAAGAAGAAAAAGCAAAGACACCCATGTCTTAGCTTAAATCCAAAAGCAAAGACACCCATGTCTTAGCTTAAATCCTACAGTAAAATCAGAAATAAAAAGCAAACGTAAAAGGAGTTATTGTCAAATCTGGTGTTTAGCCAGGTGAATCAAGCGGCGACCTGATCA
>CAZRTG010000105.1:0-11536 GCA_964602895.1 uncultured Wenzhouxiangellaceae bacterium | reverse complement strand
CTATCGTGCCGGCTGGTAGGCCAAACTTGTTCGTCGTGGCTGATGACGACCAACTAATTTATCAGTGGAATGGAGCAAACCCTAAACGGCTTCAAGAACTCTTAAAGCGTTTCTCAATGGGGACGGTACAGTTACCAGAGAACTATCGCTGCCCGCCAGCAGTAATTGAGTTGGCTAACAATTTGATCAGCCACAATGTTGATCGCTCTCCGGGTAAGGAGCGACTCAAAGCTCACAAAGTTACAACGACCGATTCCCATTTAAGAGTGTTTCATTTTGCAGATTTCGGCAAAGAAGTCGCGTGGGTTGTTGCCGAGCTGAAGCAGACACCAAAGGAAGGCCGGAATCACTGTGTGGTTCTCGGACGGAGCAAGAAGCTTTTGGATGCAGTGATTGCGGAGTGCGCGCGGCAAAGTGTTCCCGCATACATCGCCGTGCGCAAAAGCCAGTTTATCAGTGCACCTGTTTCTTGGCTGCATGCGGTGCTGCGGCTCGCGAACGCCAGACAAGACCGGGAGCAACTCCGAAAAGTGTGCAAGGCTTACTACTCACTCGAAGGAAGCAACATCAGAGTGGAGGGTGTGGTAGCGGCTTCTTCATTCCAAAGCGGGGACTACTTGCGCGGCTGGCTTGAAGTCGCACTCGGGCAGGAAACCATTTCACCTCCTACGCAGGCATTCCTTGAGCTGACGAAAAGTACTCTTCTTGAGCGCGTTGATCACTGGGCATTCATCGAGGCCGCTTTCTCATGGTTTGATACGCTCCAAAATTATCCCTCTACCTTTGACACCGCGTTCGATGAGTATCAGGAGGAGAAGGAAGTCTGGAAGCTATTACAGCAGGAGGTGATTCAACAGTATGGAAGAAGCGAAGTAAGCCTTCACTCTCTACTTCAAGAGTTCGATCTCCGCTCAAAGGAGACCCCTCCACCCAAGGACGCAGTTCGGTGCCTGACAATCCACGGCTCGAAAGGCCTAGAGTTCAAAAGCGTTTATCTCATAGGGCTGGTTGAGGGCCATCTCCCGAGTTGGGCGGCAACCAAGAAGGGTGACGACAGCTTTGAAATGAGAGAGGAGCGCCGAAACTGCTTTGTGGCAATTA
The DNA here is from genome assembly GCA_964602895.1 of uncultured Wenzhouxiangellaceae bacterium. Taxonomy (GTDB): domain Bacteria; phylum Pseudomonadota; class Gammaproteobacteria; order Xanthomonadales; family SZUA-36; genus JAWXBM01. Next base: position 10,435 of record CAZRTG010000105.1, on the reverse strand, counting down.
CCCGAGCTGAAGAGGCGCTAACGCTTACGTATTCTGGTAGATATTTTGGCTATGTCAAAGCGCCATCCCGCTTCCTCACTGAAATGGGTATCAAAGTGTGAAACCCGTAAGCCTGAACGAAGCCGCCGTTGAAACCACTACGCTCAAATGGCTATGGGAACTAGACGATGTAGTTAGCCACAATCCACATTTTGTGCCAAATGAAGCGGCAGTAGAGCAGGGAGTTCAAAGTGCACTCAAGCTCTAATCCAGGGTATTGATTCATGGCCAAGAATCTCACCAAGCACGAACCCCTCGACTTTAATATGCAGGCGATCCAATCGGGGTCGCCTGAAACTGATCACAGCCCAATCGAGCTGTTGCAACCATCCAACCATAATTCATAACTGTAAAGGAGATAGGCGTGAGCCAGCAAAACAAAAGGCTCCGGCAATCACCAGAGCCCTATGTTGACCAAGATTCCCAGTCCTTGAATCCTATGCTGCCAGAACGACAGGGTAGTACTAATTCACCATCGAATTGACTGAGACCAGCGGAAACTGTCATGGCCAAGAAATCTAAAACTGAATCACGCTTGATGATGGAGAAGGCCGTCGAAGTGATGATGGAGTCCGTCGCAGAACGTCGTGATGACGGGAAGGTGAGCCCGCTTGTCGGCGCTGTGCTGCGTAAGCCGGATGGCAGCCTGGATACAGCGTTTCGAGGGGAGTTGCGTCAAGGGGACCATGCCGAATACACGCTGCTGGAGCGGAAGCATCGTCATGAACGGTTGGATGGTTCGTTCCTCTTTGCGACGCTGGAACCTTGCGCGCCGGGTGCGCGGAGTCATCCGAAGTTAGCCTGTGCGGAGAGGATTGTGAACGCACGGATTACCGAGGTCTGGATGGGGATCGAAGACCCGGACCCGATGGTGAACCGGCAGGGCGCTCGGTATCTCGAACAAAATGGCGTGAAGGTTCACCTATTCGATCTTGATTTGCAGAAGCAGATTCGTGCGGTGAACAAGGAGTTCATCGCGCAGGCCTTGAAGCGCGCGGCGGAGGCGAAAGACAGTAAGGCGGACATACCTGTGCCTCTTTCGCAGTGGGACAATGTGCTGGCCGGTGTGGGCGTTGAGGACTTGGCTTCCTCTGCGCTGGCTCGCTATCGCGAGCGAACGAAGATCCCAGACAAGACTACTTCGGTCGGATTTCTTCAACGCTTGGAGCGCCAGGGTTTGCTTGGTCGGCGGGGATCGAAACGGGTGCCCACTGGATTTGGCTTCCTGCTCTTTGGGAAGGCACCGCGTGAGGTGCTGCACCATGCTGGTCTGAACGCGACAATCGAGTACCCCGATGGCACACATGAGATACAGAACTTTGATGGACCGACGATTCTGATCCCCGATGCGTTGGAGAAGTGGCTGCTACCGAAGCTACCGAACGTGATTGACCGCAGCCGGATGACGCGGACGGAGCGGGAGGCGATGCCATCCGAGTTGGTACGTGAGGCGGTAATCAATGCGCTGGTGCATCGCGATTACGACTTGACTGGTGCGACGTGCCATCTGGTAGTGACAGCGGACTACGTCATGGTGCGCAGTCCTGGCGCCCCCCTCCTGCCGATCACTCTGGAACAAATGCAGGATTTCACCGCGCCGATGTATAACCGGAACCCCAAGTTGCAATTTGCCTTCGGCGGAACGAATTTGGTGGAAGGGCGCGGCTTTGGAATGAGGACGTTTGGAGAAGCTGCCACGAAGCACGGGTTGCCAGTACCAAGGTATTCGTTCGATGGCTTGTATTTGAATCTGACGATTTACCGGGATGCCAAAGCAGCAGTGGAGGCTTTAGGGCCGGATGTGTTGAAAGCTTTGAACGATGACGACAAGGCAGCATGGGAGTTGATCTCCTCTCGCCATTCGGTGAGAAGTTCCGACTTGATTGCTCAGATGGGCTTTGATGAACGCAAAGCACAACGCGTCTTGAAGAAGCTGCAGGATGCCGGGTTGCTTCGGCGCGTGGGTCGTGGCCCGGCCACTCACTACGAGGTTCTTCTGCCGTGACACCGAATCCCGACAACAATCCCGGCACAAAGTTGGGACTCGCGGATTGGCCTGGTTCAGGGACACGAATCCCGACAATAATCCCGACAAAGTGTCGGGATTCGTGTTCTGATCGGCTACAACAGCGCTACGCCGCATGACCCTCAACGAATCCACCGTCGAAGACGCCGCCCTCGAATGGCTGGCACATTGCGTAAATTGACAACGGTTGGGAGGCTGCGCGCGGCACACCATAGAGGCGTATCAATATGATCAAACTCATTCACGATTCCAGCAAGCCCGCACCGGGCTTCGACGCTCTGGCATTAATGCATTCGCTGGAAAAGCAACTCGCCGCAAAGCGATGGCGGCCGTCCAACCAGGTGGACGACTTGTTTTACGACGCAATGGATGCAGCCACGCCGAAGGAAAAGCTCGAACTGTTGCAAAAGGTGTTGACGCTGGATCCGGGCCATACCGACACGCTGCTGGTGATGCTACGTCATCGTCCGTTAGGGCGCGATGATGAGATCGAGGTACTGCACAAAATCGTCCAGCTGGCCGCGAAACGGCTGGGGCCGAATGCCTTCGAAAAATACGCCGAGGCGTTCTGGGGATTCCATGAGACGCGGCCCTACATGCGGGCGCGCTCACAACTGGCGGGGTCGTTGCAGGAGGCCGGGCGCATTGACGAGACCATTGTAGAGCTGGAGGCCATGCTGGAGCTGAACCCGGGCGACAATCAGGGTGTGCGCTATGAGTTGCTGGCGGATTACCTGGTCGTATCACACCTCGATGGCGCAGCGCGGCTACTCGCTGAGTACGAAGAGTGCCCATGGAACACGGTGTTCGCCTGGGGCGGTGTGCTGGAACGTTGGCTGGCGAGCGACATACCAGGCGCGCAGCAGGCACTGGCTGTCGCACGCAAGCAGAATGGCCATTCGGAAGCTTATATCAAGGGCCATCGGCGGCCGCCCAAACATTCGCCGACCAGTTATTCACCGGGCAGCAAAGAGGAGGCGCAGTGTTTCGCAGCGCAGCTGCGCATGATGTGGCAGGCTCATCCCAAAGCCCTGGCCTGGCTGGGTACACAGGCGAATAAAAGGCGTGGTTCTGGTGGCGGTACAGGTGGAGTGAAATCGGCTGAATCGGATGAGACTTAACGAATCCATCATCGAAGACGCCGCCCTCGAATGGCTAGAGGCGCTGGGCTATTCGATCTTCGATGGTTTAAAACACATCAACAGGAGGCTGACCAAGACAATGCAGCGTGTATGGGGACTGACCCGATGAAGAAGAGAGCAGTGCCGAACTCCTATGCGGTCCACGCAGACAGGTGGGCATTTGTTGCAGATTTCGCACCAACTCGAATTGAAAGAAGACTGAACTCATGAGTAAAAAGAAGCCAACACCAGGCGGTCGTTCCAAGAAGAAGGCCGAAGTCTCTCTCGTCCGCTCCTCAGCGGCAGAATACCTCACCTTTGTGGCGGCTGGAAGCAACTCGGAAGCCAGTATCGAAATGCGCTACGAGGATGAGAATATCTGGCTGACGCAGAAGATGATGGCGGCACTTTACGACGTCTCTATCCCCGCCATCAACCAGCACCTGAAGCGCATTTTCAGCGACAACGAATTGGAGGAAGCGACAGTTATTAAGCAATACTTAACAACTGCCGCCGACGGCAAGGGCTACCAGACAAAGCACTACAGCTTGCAGGCAATCATAGCCGTAGGATTCAAGATCGAGAACGAGCGCGCCGTACAATTCCGCAAGTGGGCTAACCAGATCGTCAAAGACTACACCATTCAGGGCTGGACGATGGATGCCGAACGCCTCAAGCACGGCGGGACACTGACGGATGAGTTCTTCGAGCGTCAACTTGAAAAGATTCGGGAAATCCGGCTCTCCGAGAGGAAGTTCTACCAGAAAATCACGGACATCTACGCCACCGCGCTGGACTACGACCCGTCAGCAACGATTGTTCGAGTCGGATTTTGACAAGATGATCAAGCAACTTCCGGAGAAAGGGGACGAGTCCTGAACACTCTACGCACCCTCACCTCAACCCTCACCCAAAAGGAGAGGTAGCCGCTATGAGTTTGAATGAATCCACCGTGGAAGAAGCCGCCCTCGAATGGTTAGAGGCGCTGGGTTATTCCATTGGCCACGGCCCACATCTCGCGCCAGGTGAGCCGGCGGCAGAGCGAGATTCATTTGCAGAAGTCATACTGATTCCACGTTTGCGTACAGCCATCCAGCGAATCAACCCCAATATCCCCAATGAAGCCCGAGAGGAAGCACTGCGTAAAGTACTGAGGCTGGCCACGCCTTCACTGGTACAGACCAATCGCGCTTTTCACAAAATGCTGCGTGATGGTGTGGCGGTTGAGTACCGGCGCCCCGATGGCAGTATTGCGGGCGACCATGTACAGCTGGTGGATTTCGAGAACGCGACTGACAACGACTGGCTGGCGGTAAACCAGTTCACCGTTATTGAAGGGCAACACAACCGGCGGCCGGACATCGTGGTTTTCATCAATGGCTTGCCACTGGGCCTGATCGAGCTGAAAAACGCGGCCGATGAAGACACCACCATCTGGAGCGCTTACGCACAGCTGCAAACCTACAAGGTAGAAATCAGTTCGTTGCTGCATTACAACGCCGTGCTGATCGTGAGTGATGGTTTGCAGGCGCGCATGGGTTCGCTCACGGCCAACCAGGAGTGGTTCAAAATCTGGCGCACCATCGATGGCGATAGCGAAGCACCCAAAGCAGCGTTGGAGCTTGAGGTCCTGATCCGTGGTGTGTTTGAGCGTCAACGTTTTCTCGATCTGCTACATCACTTCATTGTGTTTGAGGAAGATTCTGACAGCGGCCAGTTGCACAAAATCATTGCGGGCTACCATCAGTTTCATGCGGTGAATGCGGCGGTAGAGGAAACTGTACGCGCCAGCGGTATGATTCAACCCGGCGCGATGGGTGATGAGGTCGGCCGCTACTGGGCCGGTCGTATGCATGGCGGCAAGCCCGGTGATCGCCGTGTGGGGGTGGTGTGGCACACGCAGGGCAGTGGCAAGAGTCTTTCCATGCTGTTTTATGCCGCTCGTGTTGTGCTGCACCCGGCCATGCAGAACCCTACTCTGGTGGTGCTGACCGACCGCAATGATCTGGACGATCAGCTGTTTGGCCAGTTCCAGCGCTGCGCCGACATTCTTGGCCAGATACCCATTCAGGCTGAAGGGCGTGAGCATTTGCGCGAGTTACTTAACCGCGCCAGTGGTGGGGTGGTGTTCACCACCATCCACAAATTCATGCACGAAAAAGGCGAGGCGATGCCGGAGCTGAGTGCGCGCCAGAATATCGTCGTGATTGCCGATGAAGCGCACCGCAGTCAGTATGGCTTTGGTGGCCGGGTGAATGAGAAAACCGGCGAGATGTCGTATGGCTTCGCCAGCAACCTGCGCGATGCCTTACCCAATGCGTCGTACATTGGCTTTACCGGAACCCCCATCGAGAAAACGGATGCGAATACGCGGGCGGTGTTTGGTGATTACATCTCCATTTATGACATCCAGCGCGCCGTCGCTGACCAGTCCACTGTGCCGATCTACTACGAGAGCCGCATCTCCAAGCTCAGTCTGAATGCTGCTGAACTGCCTAAGCTGGATGCGGAGTTTGAAGAGATCACCGAAGGTGAAGAGCTCAGCAAAAAGGAGAAACTCAAAACCAAGTGGGCGGCTTTGGAGGCACTGGTTGGTGATCCCAAACGAATTGCACTGGTAGCTGCTGACCTGGTCACGCATTACGAAAAGCGGGTTGAGGCCATGGACGGCAAAGCGATGATCGTCTGTATGAGTCGCCGCATTTGTGTTGATCTTTACAACGCCTTGATCGCCCTGCGCCCAGAATGGGCCAGCAGCGAAAACGACGATGCTGAAACTGAGAAGGACAAAGACTGCGTAATCAAAGTGGTGATGACCGGCAGTGCGGAGGATGGGCCCGACTGGCAAGCGCACATCCGCAGCAAGGACAAGCGGCGCAAATTGGCGAATCGGTTCAAAGACAGCAAAGACCCCTTCCGCATCGTGATCGTGCGCGATATGTGGCTCACGGGTTTCGATGCACCCTGCTTGCACACCATGTATGCCGACAAGCCGATGCAAGGCCACGGCTTGATGCAGGCCATTGCACGGGTGAACCGCGTGTTCCGCGACAAGCCGGGTGGTTTGGTGGTGGATTACCTGGGCTTGGCCGATCAATTGAAGCGGGCGCTGGTGACGTACACCGAAAGCGGCGGCCAGGGCGACCCAACTTTTGATACGGCACAAGCCATCGCCGTGATGCTGGAGAAGCACGGTATCGCTTGCGACATGATGCACGGCTTTAGCTGGGGCCAATGGGTGAGTGGAACTCCTACTCAGCGTCTGCAGCTTATCCCGGCTGGGCAGGAACAAATTCTCGAGCAGGAAGACGGCAAGAAACGTTGGGTGCAGGTCGTGACCGAACTCTCCCGTGCTTTTGCCCTATGCGCTGCAAGTGATGCGGCCACAGAGATTCGTGATGACGTCAGTTTCTTCCAGGCCCTGCAAGCGGCACTGAACAAGCAAAGCAGCCAGAACAAGAAAACACCTGAACAGATCGATGCTGCCATCCGCCAGTTGGTGAGCAAGGCCATTACCACCGAAGGTGAAGTGATCGACGTGTTCACTGCCGCCGGATTGCCCCGGCCGGATATCTCCATCCTCAGTGATCAGTTTCTGGCCGAAGTGCGTGGCCTGAAACACAAAAATGTGGCTGCAGAATTGCTGGAGAAGCTGCTCAAGGATGAATTGAAAGTGCGGTCCAGGCGCAACCTGGTGCAAAGCCAGTCTTTTGCTGAAAAGCTGAAGAAGACCCTTAACGCCTATCACAACCGGGCGATTTCAACGATGGAGGTCATCGAAGAGCTGATCAAGCTGGCCAAGGAAATGGACGCCGCCACCAAGCGTGGCGAGAACCTGGGATTGACCGATGATGAGGTCGCTTTCTACGACGCACTTGCTGCGAATGAAAGCGCGGTGCAGGCCATGGGGGATGACAAGCTCAAAGTGATTGCCGCGGAATTGATCACCCAAGTAAAAAAGTCAGTCACCATCGACTGGACCCTGCGCGAAAGCGCCCGCGCCCGTATCAAAGTGATGGTGAAACGCATTCTGAACAAATACGGTTACCCGCCCGATCTTCAGGAAGAAGCCGTGAAAACCGTGCTTGCACAAGCTGAACTACTTTGTGCGGAGTGGGTGTAGTGGGTTAGTTCACAACTTGCACCAAGTGCATTCCATTAAACAACCGGATCGGTTATAAATACATTCGTCAGGTGACCTTTAGGCACCTGGTTCTGGCCGGACCGGTTACGGGCTGGTTACCGTCTCTACCTTTTTGGGGCATGCGGACTTCTGAAACTTAACGAGCCGTTTATGCCCAAATCATTAGCCAAATTCCGTAACGAAGCATTTATCCGCCAACAGGGTCGCTGTTTTTATTGCAACTTCCCGATATGGTTAGACTCACCCGCCACTTACGCTACAAAGCACAAGCTCACAAAGGGTGAAGTTAATCGATTTCAATGTACCGCAGAGCACCTGCACGCGCGGCAGGACGGCGGGCAAAACAACCAAGCCAATATCGTAGCTGCTTGCTTGTTCTGCAATCAAAAGCGACACGCCAGACCCACGCCATTGCCAGTTGAACCCTACAAGCAACTCGTGACCAAAAGGTTGAAGAATCGCAGGTGGCATCCTGCGCAGTACCGATGTTTATTGGGACCGTCAGGAAAAATTTGTACATAGCTTTGCGTCTGGGCGTACAAACGGGCTTTATAGCAGTTCGCAGTGTGCTGTTGGCCCTAGGGGTTCGGCTGAATGCCAAAAAACGTTTCAGCTGAAACGTGATTATGTTCAATTGTGGCTCACAATGAGCACAAGAAATCATGGACATTTAGGAAGTATTTCGACAACTAATAATTTAGTACCGGCATTGGTCTGAGCGAATTGGCTTGATCAACATTTACCGACACCAAGTCACAGTTAATTCCTACATCACACTGGCAAAGTGTTAAGTACCCTAAATGAACCTTCACACAAGTCCATTTTGTATCAATTATGGTACACTTCAGATTGCAACAAGGCGCGAAGCCAGTTCGGTTCTACCAGAATTGGTACTTGCTCGGGAAAGATTGGCTAAATTGTAAATTGGCAGAACAGGAAGCACCCATTATGGGAAGTCAGAATATCGGCAGCCGTTTCGATGAGTTTCTAGAAGAAGAAGGTTTGCTACACGATGCGCAGGCGGTGGCAACCAAACGTGTCATTGCCCACCAGCTTGCCGCACTGATGCAAGAACAGGCGCTTACCAAGATCGAGTTGGCCAAACGCATGCGTACCAGCCGGGCAGCGCTTGATCGTCTGCTTGATCCCGATAATCCCTCGGTTACCTTACAAACTTTGCAAAGTGCTGCAACGGCTGTTGGTGGGAAGCTGTCGATTACACTTGAGGTTTGAATTTCCCTATTCCGCTTCACTGTCGGGTGATTCAGAGTGGTATGTGGGTGCTTGCGCTGTGCACAGAACGTACATACACTTGATAATAATCATGAGTAAAGACTTCAGTATGGGTAAACGTGGGCTTGTAGTTGCTCCCGATCCGAATAAGCTACGGATCACCATCCGCCTTGATGGTGACATCATAGCGTACTTCAAACGTAAGGTGCACGATGCGGGCGGCGGTAACTACCAGACTCTGATAAACCAGGCCCTACGAGAGTTTATAGACGCTGACTCGAAGCCATTGGAAGAGCGATTACGTAAGGTAATTCGCGAAGAGTTAAGACAGGTGTCTGAACCCCGTTGAGATCAAGCAGCAAGCCTTTGTGGTGATCCTGGCATTGGTCAGCCCTACATCGCAACAAAGACTGAGGCTGGCTTTGTAGTAGTTTGCTGTGTGCTGACTGTTCTCGGAGTTCGACCGCAGCTGGCTCTACTGAATGTCAAAAAAACGTTTCAGCTGAAACGTGATTATGTTCAATCAATACGGACTTCCGAGGCTACAATCAGCCGTAACTACTATCAGTTAGTCAAATCTGAAAGTTTCAGATGGCCGAATCTAAAACTTTCAATTGGCCGTATTCAAAGGTTACAATCAGCCGCATGAATGAGTCGGCAAACTACCCACGCTATTTGCGCCCTCGGCTTATCGAGGCGCTGGCAGATACCCCAGCCGTTTTGATTCATGGCCCACGTCAATGTGGCAAGACAACTTTAGCCAGGACAGTAGAAGGCTACAGCTACCTTACCTTTGACGATGAGGTTCAATTGTCCGCAGCAAGGGCAGATCCGATAGGATTTGTAGCTGATTTGCCGGATCGGGTCATTCTGGATGAAATTCAGCGCATACCAGAGCTGTTTGTCACTTTGAAAGCAGCTGTGGATCGCAACCGTCAGCCCGGCCAGTTCATTTTGACCGGTTCGGCTAATGTTTTATTGGCGCCGAAACTTTCTGATTCGCTGGCAGGAAGAATGGAAATTCTGCGCCTGCATCCCTTGGCTCGCTGTGAGGTCGAGAGAGCCCAAGCCGATTTTCTGGATATTTTGTTCAACGATGGATTTCGAATGGGCGCTTACCAGCGGCTCGGTAGAGGTCTTGCGGAATACGTGGTCGCGGGCGGATATCCAGCAGCACTCGCACGCAGTCCGGGTCGGCGCAGGCGCAACTGGTATCGGGCCTACACCGAAACATTGGTGCAAAGGGATGTGCAGGAATTGGCGCGTATCAGTCGATTGGATGTAGTGCCCCGCTTACTTGAGCTGGCAGCCGGGCAAACGGCGCGTCTTTTCAACATCAGTGAGCTGGCAAGCCCGTTCCAGTTAAGTCGCCCGACCATCCGCGATTATGTCACCTTGCTCGATCGCGTCTTTTTGCTGGAGCAATTGCAACCCTGGCATAGCAACCGGCTCAGCCGTCTGATTAAAACACCCAAAATGCATTTGGGGGACACGGGACTGGCAAGCAGCTTGGTAGGTATTGACGCTGCAGCACTCAATAATGACCGAAATTTGTTAGGACAACTTTTGGAGACTTTTGTATTCCAGGAGCTGCGCAGACAAGCAAGTTGGTGCGAAGATACCATCCGGTTTTATCATTTTCGAGACAAGGACGGTTTCGAAGTGGATGTAGTACTGGAACGCGAAGGGCGGGAAATTGTGGGCGTAGAAGTAAAAGCATCAGCCACGGTGACGGATCGGGATTTTCGCGCGTTGCGAAAATTGCAATCGGGTGTTGGCAAGCGATTTGCTGCCGGAGTTGTAATCTACGATGGCGAGAACGCAGTGCGCTTTGGGGAAAAGCTTATTGCGCTGCCGATAGCTGCGCTTTTG
>CAZRTG010000104.1:0-11543 GCA_964602895.1 uncultured Wenzhouxiangellaceae bacterium | reverse complement strand
TATCCACTGCACTGCCATCGGCACCGATCACACCGATATTGCTGCCTGCATGCAGATAACTCACACCGAAACGTACGCCCAGTTCATGGGCAAAGTCAGAACTGGCAATCACGATACGGGATTCAATCTGTACCTGACGAACGGCGTAATCCAACTCGGTCAGCAGCTCACGTATCGCTATGATGCGTTCGGCTGTGTCGGTGATCAACAGGGTATTGGTACGCTCGTCAACCGTAGCGGATCCACGTTCCGAAAGCAGCCCGTATTCCGAATCCACTGAACTGGAAGACTCGTCAATCAGGGTCTTCATATCAATGGCTTTTGAATACGACATGGGCAGCAGCACGGTTTGCAGCGGCTCAAGTATCTGTCGGTCCTGATAAGCCTTCAACAATTGCTGCTCGCGAGCTGCGATTTCTGCGGTTGGACCTATCCACATCACGTTGCCGTTCTTGCGTACGTCCAGATTGCGGGCATCCATAACGATGTCCAGTGCCTGGTCCCAGGGAACATTGGTCAGACGCAAAGTCAGATTGCCCCCCACACTATCGGCCACCACGATGTTCAGATCCGACACATCGGCAATCAACTGCAATACCGAACGTACCGGAATGTCCTGGAAATTGAACGTTACGCGGGTGCCCTCGTATTTTTTCTCCTCAAAGAATTTGATCTTTTCTTTTTCTTCTTTCTGGATATCCCTGACCAGTTTCTGCACTTCAATAACGATACTGTCACCCGACTCGTACGCCAATTGTTCAAATGGACCTGCAACGGTCAGTGTCAGACGAACGCCATTGCTGATTGGGCTGGCGTCGATGAACTGAACCGGGGTTGCGAAATCGACCACGTCCAGCCGACGATTCAGATTATCCGGTAGTGAGGCATTGAACAGATCCACGGTGATTCGGTTGCTGCCCTCATCTACCGACATATTCGTGCCGGGACGACTCATATTGACGATGACACGACCTTCACCCTTCTCGCCACGACGGAAATCAACACCCGTAACGCTTTGTGCATAAGCACTTGATGAGTAGGTTGTAGAAGCAGGGCTGGTAGCAACTGCACTTTCAGAGCCACCAATTTCCAATACGACCTGGCCATTTGAGGCAATGTAGTCGTAACTGGTGGACTGGCTCATATCAACCACCAGGCGAGTACGACCACCCGCACCAACGGTAGAATACTGCTGTACCGCAGCCATACCCACCGTAACGGGATCACTGCTCCCGCTGAAACTGGAGTCAGCCAGATCAAGTACGATGCGAGCCGGGCTCTCTGTTGCGAACACACTGACTTTTGGCGTATCGCCACTGGTCGCCAGGGTAATTTTCACCCCACCGTTTGCACCTGCCGAATGGCTGACGTGGGTCACCTCTGTTGCGCCAAATGCCAAAGCCATAGGCACCAGTGTCAATACCAGTGTCATGCCTCTCAGAAATCCGTTTCTTACATTACGCATACTGCGCCCTCTCTCACAGAAATTTGGCTTGATTGAAAGCCTGTTCTTGTAGCTGTTCATGGCACTGCCTCTCAAGGTGTCTTGCCCGTTACGTTCCATGTTCTAGTGGCCTGTAACAGCCGAAGCGGAAGTGGGATCGCGACGGAATGGTGGTGGCTGGCGCCGGTCTGGAGCGAGGTTGATAGCCATAGCTATCAGCCGAGTGAAGACCAAGCCAGACGCCACCAGGCCGAGCGAGATACTTTCGATTTGGCTGTTACAGGCCACTAGCTTCCGCCCAAGGCCATCGCGGCCTCCCGAACTATCCAGCCGCCCGCACCATCAGGAATAAACTCGGAAAGCTGAACTTCATCCTGATCAATCAGGCTTACCTTTCCATGGTTCTTGCCCATGTAATTACCCACCGACACACGGTGTACCACGCCATCCGGATCACGTATCAAAGCCCAATCCGATGGTGCTTTTGAAAATGTGCCCACCATGGTCAGCGTATCCAGCTCAAAACGTTCCAGATATTCACGCGTACGCTGGAAATCAGGCCGCGGACCATCGGTATTGGTTTGTTGTGCCACCTCGTCCGCACCTTCGCTGGTAGAGCGGCGAAACGGATCGCGTCCTTCCAGGCCTTCGTACTCATAGGGTGAATAGGTACGAACGGTTGGAATGGGCGGAATGGGCGCTGCCGGTTTGGCTTTCACATCAGCAATATACCGATCCAGATCGTCCTGGTTACCGCTACATGCTGCCAAAGCCAACACCACAGCCAAGGCCATAAAAAGAATCGGGGCTTTGTGCAAATATTTCATCGCTTCGCCTCCGCCGCTGCCCGCGCAGCACGTTCTGCTGCTTCCTCCTCGTCAATATAGCGGTACGTTTTGACGGTACCTTCCAATATCAATCGCCCATCGTTGCGACCACCACCCACATCTCTTTCATTGGCCCGTCGCAAGGAAATGTCATGCATGGTCAGAATCACCACCCGCGGCAGCGACGCCACACCACCCACGAACTGGCCAAACTGGTGATAATCACCCAACATGCGGACCGAAATGGGCCGTTCAGCATAGAAATCATGCAGCGCCTCAGCGTTTGGCTGGAACAACTGCACGTCGATACCTGCGCCCAGTGCCGCCTGTGAAATATCGACCAGCAATTTGTCCATTTCGGTTTTGCTGGGCAGCTGCCGGAACATGGTTTCCAGCAGTTCCTGCATTTCAGCCAGCTGTGCCTCGTAGGCTTCCAGGTTGGCCGCTTTCTGCTGTTTGTACTCAAAGTCCTGTCGCAAGGTCAGCTCTTTCTGCTCGACCCGCTCCAGCTGTTCAATTTTGTTCTTGACCAGCAAGAAGTAGCCTATGGCCAAAACCACTGCCAACAACAAACCCAGAATCACATAGCGTACCGAGGTTGGCGCATTGCCAATGTCGTTGAAATCGAGGTCTCTCAGCTCGTTAATCATCAGTTCGCCCCCCCAGCAGTCTCTGTATCAAACCCTGCTTCAGAATCGGCATCCTGCTTGGTGCTGCGTAGCAGGACATTGATGGCGAACTCATATGCCTCGGTTCTTGAAACGGGTTGTGCCGCAGTGCGAACGTACTGAAGTTCCGGGTTATTGAACAGATCCATTTGTTCCAGACTGTGGAGATAGGCGGAGACCCGGGCATTTGACTGACTGGTGCCCAACAGAGTCACTCTATTGCCTTGCTGCCTCACATCCGTCAGGGTGACGCCTACCGGAATGGTCTTGGCCAGCTTGTCCAGCAGTTCTACGGTCAGGGAACGGCTGGCCTGCAGTGATTCGATGATCTGCTTGCGGGAAAGCAAGCGGTTGCGGGTGCGTTCCAGCTCCGCGATGCGGTCGATGCGTTGTTGCAAGCGGTTGATTTCAGTTTGGATTTTTTGGTTACGGGCCTCCTGGATGCTGATTTTCTGGTCAAAAAACAAACCTACGACCAGCACCAGTATTGCACCGAGAACCAGGGTCCCCACCAACGAATAGAGGAATTGACGCTGGCGTTCCCTGCGCGCTTCTTCGCGCCATGGCAGGAGGTTAATTCTCAACATCAGTCAAACCCCCTCAATGCCAACCCCATTGAGACCATCAGGTTGGGCGCATTGGCAGTCAGCACAGAAACGGCGACGGATGGCGCCAGTTCCAGTCCGCTGACCGGATCTGCAATATTGGTTTTGATTCCCAATTCCTGTTCAACAACATCGGTCAACCCCTTCAACATGGCCATGTCACCGGCCAGGTAAAGGGTTCTGATATTGGAAAATTCGGAGCTGGAACTGTAAAACTGCAAAGCACGGCTGATCTGATGAACCACATTGAGCATGAAGGGTTCAAGCACGGCGTCTTCAAAATCTTCCGGACCAGGCTCGCCGCGTTTGAAGAAGCCGGCCTGTTCGGGGGTCATGTCATAACGACGCATGATTTCTTCGAGCAACTGGTGAGCCCCGAAGGGATGATCACGGGTATAGAGCACCCGGCCATTGCGCAGCACCATCAGCGTGGATAAGTCGTAGCCGATATCAAACAGGCCGACTGCCTCTGTACTGCGTATGCCATCACGCTCACGTATCAATTCAAAAGCATTGGCTATGGCGAAAGATTCGACGTCCACCACCTGGGCTCGCAAGCCCAGAGATTCCAGTGCGTCTTGCCGGCTTTCCACATTCTCGTTCTTGCTGGCAGCCAACAGGATATCCACCATGTCTGCATTACGTGCAGACGGACCCAGCACTTCAAAATCCAGACTGATTTCGTCCAGGGGATAAGGAATGTACTGGTTGGCTTCAATCTGTACCTGGCTTTCAATATCGGCCTCGGCAAGATTGGAAGGCAGGCTGATCGTCTTGGTAAATACCGCGGAGCCGGAAACGGCAACTGCACAGTATTTGGAGTTCGAGCCGGACTTGCGGATCGCCGACTTGATTGCATCGGAGATCGCCTCAATGTCCTGAACGGACTTTTCAACTATCACGCCCTGCGGCAATGGCTCAATCGCAAAATGGTCGATGCGATAACTGGAGCCATGCGAAGAGAGTTGCAACAAGCGGATGCTTGAAGCGCCTATGTCCAACCCGATAATGGGTGGTTTTTTTGTGCCTAAGAGTTTCAAATTGCCCTCAATCCTTTGCTTGACAATAGCTTACTGACACTTCTTACACTAGTTTTTAACAGAAAAGCAACACTATCTCAATGCCAAACTGAAAATATTATTGCGATCTGTTCCGGGTTCTTGCTCGTTTCTGCACCGAGTTTGAACCAAAAATTCTTAAGCGCAGGAAGAAACTGTTTGCAGCTTTTGCTGTCAGTAGACTGAATGATGCGGCTGCTTCCCTGCACGCCTGATAGTATCCTGTTCTGGGACCGCAATACTCCGATCGAGGTCACCGCAACAAAAGGTCAAGTCCTTTGTTGCAAACTAGCATAGCGGGAAAAATAGCGTGAAGAAAGTCTTTCGGTGGTTTTTTGCATTAATCTTCATTTCGGCAGCACTTGGTTTTTCTGCCATTGGCATCGCTTATCTGATGTTTGAACCGGACCTTCCCGAGGTGGAAACTCTGCGCGATGTACAGCTTCAGGTACCGCTACGGGTGTACAGTCAGGATGGTAAGCTCATCGGTTTGTTTGGCGAAATGCGCCGCATACCGGTCACCCTGAAAGAGATACCTGACCGTATGGAGCAGGCCTTTCTGGCCGGTGAAGATGCCCGGTTTTATGAACACCCCGGGGTTGATTACCAGGGGATCAGCCGTGCCGCTTTCACGCTGCTGACCACCGGTGAAAAATCCGTGGGTGGCAGCACCATCACGCAACAACTGGCACGAAATTTTTTCCTTACTTCCGAAAAGACCTTTACCCGCAAGATCAAGGAAATTTTCCTGGCGCTGAAGATTGAACAGAAACTCAGCAAACAGGAAATACTCGAGCTCTATCTCAACAAAATATTTCTGGGTTATCGGGCTTATGGCGTCGGTGCCGCAGCCGAGGTTTACTACGGCAAGCCAGTCGGAGATCTGAGTCTGGCGCAAAGCGCAATGATTGCAGCACTTCCAAAAGCGCCATCGCGCATCAATCCAATCAATCAGCCGGAACGTGCTATCGAGCGGCGCAATTATGTATTGAGCCGGATGCTTGAACTCAACTACATCACGCAGCAGGAATACCGGCAAGCGGTTACCGAAAAAGATCTGGCGTTCTATCACGGTATGACAGCCGAGATTTCAGCGCCTTATATTGCTGAAATGGTGCGTGTGAAAGCATTGGAAATGTTGGGACAGCAAGCTTATACCGGCGGCTTTGAAATCTACACCACCATTGACAGTGGTTTACAGCTTGCCGCTGACCAGGCCATTACCCGCGGGCTGGAAGCCTATGACCGGCGCCACGGCTATCGCGGCGCAGAAGAACATATTGATTTGGCAGACAGGAACAGTCCGCAGCAATGGAATGAAGTACTCGAACCTTTCCGGCCTATTTCAGGCTGGTTGCCGGGCCTGGTGACCGAACTCGAAGAGAAGTTGGCACTGGTTTATCTGATGGATGGCCAGACCGTCGCCATTGAACTGGAAGAGTGGATGGCCAGGTACATCAGCACAGACCGGCAGGGCTTCAAGCCCAAATCATTTGCCGATGTGCTGGCGGCGGGCGATGTGGTCCGTGTGCGTATGGTTGACGACGGCAAGTGGGTTCTTGGACAAGTACCTGAGGTAGAAGGCGCATTGGTTTCAATCAATCCAAAAACCGGCTGGATACGTTCCCTGGTGGGAGGCTATGACTTCAGTCGCAGCAAATTCAACCGCGTTACTCAAAGCAAGCGCCAACCCGGATCAAGTTTTAAACCGTTCGTTTATTCCGCCGCACTGGAACGGGGGTTTACCACCGCCAGCCTGATCAACGATGCACCGATTGTATTCGATGATCCGGAACTGGAACGTACCTGGAAACCCCAGAATTTCAGTGAGAAGTTTTACGGGCCGACCCGCATGCGTGAAGCCATGGTCAATTCGCGCAATCTGGTATCCATAAGGCTGCTCAGAGACTCTGGCCTGGAGTTTTCCCGCAACTATATTTTGCGCTTTGGCTTTGAAGACGGTGACCTGACCAAAGATCTGACCCTGGCATTGGGCAGTGCGTCTTTGCCACCGCTGGCAATGGCCCGCGGCTATGCCGTCCTCGCCAACGGCGGATTCCTGGTGGATACTGTGTTTATCGACCGGATTATCGATGCCAATGGTGGCCTGGTTTATTCCAGCCCAATGCCTCGCTTGTGCGATCCCTGTAACGACCCGGACGGTATGGATGCAAGCACCGACAGTGAAACGGGCAGCGACAGTATCGAACCGGAATTGCTGAAGCCGGAATTGCGTCCACTGGATATCACCCGGCCGGCAGTTGCGGGTCTGGACATGGACCCCACGCTGGCCGCAGGGAAACTGGCGCCGACTCGCATTGAAAGCCCGGCAACCGTCATAGCACCCAGGGTCATAACGGAGCAGAATGCTTACCTGGTACGCTCCATGATGATGGACGTCATACGCCGCGGCACAGGCGCAAAAGCCATGTCCTTGGGCCGTAACGACCTGGCAGGCAAAACCGGAACCACCAACGAGCAGCGGGATGCCTGGTTTTCCGGCTTCAACAACGAGGTGGTAACTTCTGTCTGGGTGGGCTTTGATAACCATGAACCATTGGGCAGACGTGAGTTGGGTGGCAGCGCGGCATTGCCCATCTGGATCGATTATATGGCCGTTGCTTTGCAAGGTGTTGAGGACCGACCACCCGCAATGCCCTCAGGCTTGGCCCAGGCTCGCATTGACCCGGAAACCGGGTTGCTTGCAAGACTTGATAATCCGGATGCCATCATGGAAATATTTGCGGCAGGCAATTTACCTGCCATGGAAGTTGAAACCGTAGGAGAGAGCCCAAATGCCTCATCAGCGGAAAGCCCGTACGAGATCTACTGAAAGTTTTACAGCAGCACGCCAGGAGAGAAGATTACAGCCCATACGGGCACAGATAGCAGCCGAAGCAGCCCGCATCATGGCTACCGAAGGGCAAAATGATTTTCAGGTGGCCAAGCGTAAAGCCGCGGAACGGACAGGCGTTAATGACAGGTCGGCGCTACCCAGCAATCTTGAAGTTCAGGAAGCTCTGCTGACTTACCAAAGCCTGTACGGTGGCCATCAACACCGCACTAACCTGGAAAAACTACGTCGTGCAGCAGTGAAAGCCATGCACTTGCTGGAGGATTATTCACCGCGTCTGGTTGGCCCGGTACTGGACGGCACCGCCGGCGAGCACAGTCGGGTATCACTGCAGGTTTTTTGCGATACGGCAGAAACCCTGGTGCTCGATTTCCTTGAACGTGGGTTGCCGTTTCGCCAGGAACAAAAGCGTTTACGTACCGGCAACCGGAATTATGTTACGTTGCCGGTGTTCCTGATTGACGTAAACGACTGCAGCATCGAATTGCTGTTGCTGCCCACCCTCGGATTGCGCCAGTCTTTACCCAGCCCGATTGATGGCAGGCCACAGCAACGTGCCAGCCTGATCGAACTGGAGCATTTGCTTGATTAAGGAAGCTCTGAATAATTCATCCATGAATTCTCAGAGCACGCCTAACAAAAAGCGTGGTTTTTGTTAGGCTTCATTTTCAATGACTTACAATCATTGAAAATGTTGGCACATCCATGTGCCAAAGAAACTCTGGATTAATCAGGGCTGCTAGCGCTTGTTTAGAGCGACGTAAGCGCGTTCCTTGGGGCCGTCATAAACCTGCCGGGGACGGCCGATTTTGGTGGGGGTTTCCGACTGTTCCAGCCACTGCGCCACCCAGCCTACAGTTCGTGCGATGGTAAACATCACGGTAAACATGCTGACCGGAAAACCCAGCGCCTTGTAGATGATGCCCGAGTAGAAATCGACATTGGGGTAGAGTTTTTTCTCGATAAAATACTCGTCTTCCAAAGCAATACGTTCCAGTTCCATGGCCAGATCCATCAAGGGATCTTCGGCTCCCAATTCCTGTAACACGTCATGGCAGGCCACACGGATGATGGATGCACGTGGATCGTAATTCTTGTAAACGCGATGACCGAAACCCATCAGGCGGAATGGATCATCCCGGTCCTTGGCTTTGGCAATGTATTTTGGCACATTGGCCACGCTGCCAATCCGGTTCAACATGTTCAGCACAGCTTCGTTGGCACCACCATGTGCCGGCCCCCACAAGGCAGAAATTCCGGCCGCCACGCAAGCATAAGGATTGGCGCCGGTAGAGCCCACCAAGCGAACGGTAGATGTGCTGGCATTCTGCTCATGATCCGCATGCAGGATAAACAACAGGTCCAAAGCGCGTGCCGCGGTCGGGCTTATCCGGTATTCTTCGGCCGGCACCGAAAACATCATGTTCAAAAAGCGCTCGCAATAACCCAGACTGTTCAGAGGGTAGGCAGTAGGCCAACCCATGTGGTGGCGGTAACAGGCCGCAGCGATGGTGGGAATCTTGGCTATCAATCGGGTGGCCGCCAAGGCGCGATGCTCGGGATTCTGTGGATCCATGCGATCGTGATAAAACGCGGCCAATGAGCCCACTACACCAGCCATCATGGCCATGGGATGTGCGTCGTAATGAAAGCCTGAAATAAACGTATTGATCTGTTCGTGCACCATCGTGTGATACGTGATTTCGCGCTCAAACCGTTCGAATTCTGCTTTGCCGGGCAACTCGCCTTTAAGCAACAGATAAGCCACTTCCAGGAAGGTGCTGCTTTCAGCCAACTGCTCAATCGGGTAACCGCGGTAGCGCAATATGCCCTTGCCGCCGTCAATAAACGTGATCTTGCTGGTACAGGCTGCTGTAGCGGTGAAACCGGGATCGTAGGTGAAATAGCCCAGTTCATCCGGCAGGTTTTTGATATCGATGGTGGGTTCGCCTTCTGTACCGGTAATCACCGGCAAATCGACGCTTTTACCTGCTGACTCATCTGTCAGCCTGACTGTTTTTCCTGTCACTGAAGTCTCCTTGCGCATGTCAACCAATTATTAGCTGGCAATTATTTGAACCGGCAAAAAAATGCCCGCCTGGGCTAAGCCGAGGCAGGCATTTCTCGAACACCTTGAAGAATTACTTTGCCGTATTACTTTGAATACCGCTGTTTGAACTTGTCAACCCGTCCACCCGAGTCAAGCAACTTGTGCTTACCGGTGTAAAAAGGGTGAGATGCACTGGATACTTCGACTTTCACCAGTGGGTATTCCTGACCGTCTTCCCACTTGATGGTTTCTTTGGTATCGATGGTTGACCGTGTCAGCATGGCGAAATCCGAGGACAGGTCCTGGAAAACGACTTCACGGTACTTGGGATGAATGTCAGCTTTCATGTTAATTTCCGTCGGTAAGGCTTGCGAAAGACCCGCCAGTTTACTGATCGCCCGGCTTGATTGCAACCGGTTTTTCAGTCGCTTCGGTGCGGTCCCGGGGTAGAAACAGGGCCTGGGTTTCATTGGAAAAGCGCCAGCCCAATTCAGTGTGAAGCAGTTGATTGCCTTTGCGTTGCAACAATCCACGCTCACAGGCAGTTGCCACCGCGGCTTCAAACACCTCCTCGGCAAGTCCGGTGCGGGGGTTGAAGTCGGTCAGATTAACTCCCTGGCGCAAACGCAACTGATTGAGAAAGAACTCGAATTTTCGTTCTTCAGCAACGATGGCCTGGTCTTCCGCCCGCCAGTTACGCAATTTCAATGCAGCCATATAGGCGCTGGGGTGGCGCAACTTGCTCATGCGTCGGATTTCATTGCTGGCTGGCAAAGTGATCTTGCCATGCGCACCTGCTCCGATTCCGAGATAATCGCCATAACGCCAATAGTTGAGATTGTGTTGACAGGCCTTACCGGGCAATGACCAGGCAGAAACTTCATACTGTTCATAAGCTGCAGCCTGCATCAGTTCGGCAGTTTGCTGCTGCATTTCCCAGCACAGGTCCTCATCAGGCAGTTCGGGTGGGCGGGCGTGGAAAGCGGTGTTGGGCTCCAAGGTGAGTTGGTAGTGCGACAGGTGCGCAGGCGCATGTTGCAACGCGGTCTGAACATCGCTGACAGCAGCCTCCAGACTTTGGCCCGGCAGGCCAAACATCAGATCCAGATTGAAGTTATCCATTCCCGCGGCCCGAATCGACGCAATCGCGCGCTCCACCTCTTCCCGTCCGTGAATGCGACCGATGGCGACCAACAATGCATCATCAAAACTCTGCACACCCAGCGACACACGGTTGATGCCGGCATCCCGGTAGGCACTGAAACTGTCGTATTCCACCGTGCCGGGATTGGCTTCAAGCGTAATCTCGGCAGCGGGGGTAATTTGCAAGCGACTGCGTATACCTGCCAATAGCCTGTCGATATCGGCCGCACTGAACAGACTGGGCGTACCACCACCAAAAAACACCGAATGTACCGGCCTGCCCCAAACCAGTGGCAGATCATTTTCCAGATCGGCCAGTAAAGCCTCAACATAACGATCAGCCGGTATGGCCATGGAATGTACCGACTTCAGGGCATGGGAATTGAAATCACAGTAAGGGCATTTCTGCACGCACCAGGGCAAATGGACATACAGCGACAATGGCGGTAACTGCAACGAGGCTGCAGCGTGGATTGCGTCGGGTTCGGTTGAATCAAGCATTCAGAGAGCCTTTAAGGCCTTAACCATGGCGGTCAAGGCCTGACCTCGATGGCTGATACGGTTTTTTTCAGCGGTTGACAGTTCGGCCGATGTGCATTGTCTGTCCTGCAGCCAGAACAGGGGATCATAGCCAAAGCCACCGGCTCCGCGCGGGCTGGTCAAAATGGAACCGTGCCACTGCCCCACTGTGATGAGTGGCGTCGGGTCGGCTGCATGGCGCACAAACACCATGGCACAATAGAAATACGCGCCGCGTTGCTGCTCCGGCAAGCCGCGCAATGCCGCCAACAGCTTTTGGTTGTTGGCAGCATCATCAGCATTTTCTCCAGCGTATCGGGCCGAACGAATCCCCGGCGCGCCATCCAGTGCGTCCACCACCAGTCCGGAATCATC
>CAZRTG010000103.1:0-11549 GCA_964602895.1 uncultured Wenzhouxiangellaceae bacterium | reverse complement strand
AATTGATTTACCCTAATTGCGACCTTTTCCCCGCTAAAGGCGTCTGAATCCATAATGAGTGGCTCAGCCTTTGACATCGTACTGGATGAACTGACACTGGCGCGTGCGCGCCGTGGCGACCTGTCGGCTTGCGAATCCATTTACCGGCTCTACCAGGGCCCTGCTTATACCATTGCTTTCCGCATCTGCCAGTGCCCCAGTTTGGCGCAGGACGTGTTGCAGGAAGCCTTTATCAATGCCTTCAAACGCCTGAAACAGTTTCGGGGCGATGCGCCTTTCTGGGGCTGGTTGCGCCGGGTGATCATCAACCAGGCCATCAGTATGTTGCGCCGGCAACCGAATTTTGCACCGGTGGAGCTGAGTGAATTTCATGCACCCACCGAAGGCGACCAGAACCGGGTTGAACTGAGCAATGATCTGGCCGCCGCCTTTGCCCAATTGGATGCACAGGACCGCAGTGTGGTCTGGCTGCACGATGTTGAAGGTTACAACCACAAAGAAATCGCTGAACTGTTCAGCATGACCGAAAGTTTTTCCAAAACGCGCCTGTCACGTGCCCGCACCCGCTTGCGCGAGTTACTGGGCCAGGACATGCATCCCGGTAATCAGCCAGCTGACAGCAGCCTCACAGCCGAATCCGGGAGCCATGCAACAGACCTGGGTACGCTGCCGCTATTGAGGATCAGCCTGTGACTACCGTCAGGAACCATTTGAATATGAAGCTAGCCGAGGCCGGGCCAACCAGCCTGGAGGAATGATGATGAAACCGGAAATCCGTGATCCTTTTGGTTTGTCCGGGCTGCCCGATTTGCAGCCACCCAGCGATGCCTGGAACGGTATTGCCAGCCAGTTGCAGCAGGCGCAACGACGTCGTCAGCGCTGGCTGACGGGTCTGGCGGTTGCCGCAAGCATGACGCTGGTGCTGGGTGTGGTTTTGATAATCCCAAAAATTGGGCCGCCATCAGGCTTACAAACCGGAGCTGAGTTGGCGAGTCAGGAAAAGTCGCAGCAGCCAGCCGTGCCCCAGGCCGACAAAGCAATCGAACCGGATCCCATTGCAGAGACCACCCCGGATCCGGCATCCGAAAACCTGCGATCACTGCAGAAACTGTCGCAACGGCTGGAGCAAAACCTCAGCTATTTGCGCACCGGTCAGGGTGCCGTGCCGGCTGAAATGGTGGTTTACCAGGTAGAGCTGGAAGATCTGGTAGCGCAGTTGGATGCGGCCATCAGTCGCCAGCCTGATGCCACCGAGTTGTGGCGGCAACGGGTGAACCTGTTGATGGATCTCAACCAGATTTATGGTGCCGGCTTGCGACGGGATGAGCCTTACGTTGCGTCTTTGTAAGTAGCAGCAACATCGCAAACTCCCAAAGGACCCCGTACATGATTAAATACGCAAGAAAATCTCCCTATCTCCAGCTGTTGGCCGCCATGGCTGTACTGCTGTTAAGCAGCGCAAGCGGCCAGGCCCAGACTGTCGATACGGGAGCGGCCAGCACTAAAGCAAGCGAGGCCCAATCAGTTCATGAGGCAGTTCATAAGGCCGAACAGGAAGCAGCCGTTGAGCGCGCCATAGCAGCGGAAGTTGAGGCCAAAAAGGCAGCACAGCAAGCCCGGATTGCCGAAGCCCAACGACAGGTCGAAGCTGCCAGCCGTGCCATGGCTGAAGCCGCCAAATCCCTGGAAGCACAGCGCACAGGCCAACAGGCAGATCTGGCTGCAGCCAGGGCTGAATCCCAGGCCGAACTGAGCCGGGCTCACCGCGCGCTGAGTGAAGCGTCCCGTGAAATTGCGCGTGCGCATCGTGATATGGAACGGGCACAAAAATCGCGGTCCCGGGTTCGGGTGATCAACCTGGGTGATAACGCTGTGATTGGTGTGTTGTTGGGTGAGTCCAGTGAGCGGGGCGTTACCCTGGCTGGCGTGTCGCCGGGTGGCCCAGCCGAACAGGCCGGGCTGAAGAAGGGTGATGTACTCACGTCGATACGCGACGTGGACCTGACCGACCAGCCTGAAAATGCCGCGCGCGATGCCCTGATCGCCACCATGGCAGAGGTCAAACCCGGTGAGGAAGTCCGCATAGGCTTTGTGCGCGATGGCAAGAGCCAGAAGCTGATGGTCAAAGCCGAACAGCGTGAACCCAGCTCCTGGCAATCGCTGATACGCTTTGCGCAACCGCCCGCCGCTCCAGGCGCTCCGGCTGTTCCCGGGGCTCCGCAAGCCCCAGCGGTGCCCGGTGCGCCCGGCCAAAGCATTGAAAAAACCGGCCACATTGTCATCAGGAAGGGCGACGGGCCTGATTCAGAGACCACGGTCATGGCTATTGACGAAGCGGAGCTGGCTGATCGCATAGCAGAAATTGAAGACCGGGTCGATTCGTTGCAATACATGTTCATTGATGATGACGGCACCCGCATCGAGTTTGACCAGGATTTCACTTTCGATGGCGAGCAGTTTTCACGACTGGGTGAAGACGCGCTGCACCTGGCCAATATGTGGTTTGGCCTGCCTCAGGCCGCCGGGCTGGAACTGGCCAGCCTCAATCCCGAACTGGGCAGTTACTTCAAAACCGAGCGCGGTGTACTGGTATTGACAGTGAACGCTGACAACAGCTACGGCCTGAATCCCGGTGATGTCATTCTTGAAGTGGCCGGCGCCGAGGTCAACACGCCTGCCGAACTGATCCGGGCGCTCAGAAACTTCGAGCCGGGCGACGAATTCGAAATGCAGATCAAGCGCGAACGCCGTGACAAAACGCTGAAGGCCGTTTTGCCCGACAGTCGCCTGGGCGCATTGATGGGTTTCAAAACCACCCCGCAATAGGTCCATCGTTTCACCACCAAACCCGACATCAACCCGGTCGCAACGCCTGAGTTGGTCCGGAATCACCGCCAGATATGACCCGTTGTTCACCTGGCGATTGTACAATCCGGTTATGGCTACTTGTATTCCCTTGATCCGGATTTTTATTCTGCTGGGTTTTGTCCTGGCTGATGCCGCTTTTGCCCGTGGGTATCTCTTGCCGCCTGGCGATGCCGGTCTGGTGGGTTCGGTTGAAACCGTACGGACATCGGGGCAGGAAACCCTGGCGGATGTGGCACGACAGTACAACCTGGGCCACGAAGAGATACGGATGGCGAACCCCGGGGTGGAGTTCTGGCTGCTGGCAGACGGTACCGAGGTGGTTTTGCCCAGGCGCCACGTGCTGCCGCGAGCCAAACGTGAAGGGATTGTGCTGAATGTCCCGGAGATGCGGCTCTATTACTTTCCTCGCAAGTGCAACCCCGATGAGAGTTGCGAAGTGCTGACCTACCCGGTCAGCATCGGACGCATGGACTGGCAGACACCGTTGGGAGAGACGCGTGTCACCAAGAAGGTGCCCAATCCTACCTGGTGGCCTCCGGAATCCATCCGTCAGGAAGCCGCCATGGATGGCAAATTTTTGCCCTCTGTGGTTCCACCGGGGCCGGACAATCCATTGGGAAATTACGCGCTCTACCTGGATTTGCCTGGATACCGCATCCACGGCACCAATCGACCCCTCGGTGTTGGTATGCGGGTTACCCACGGTTGCGTCCGCATGTATCCCGAGGATATCGAGTTTCTGTTTGATTGGGTGCGAGTAGGCACCCTGGTGCAAATTGTGAGTCAGGTCGTAAAGCTGGGTTGGGACGGCGATACCCTGTACATGGAAGTGCATCCGCCGCTGGAAGAGGACCATCGCTCTGAGGCTGAGCTTAAAGACGAAGCCCTGAGGGAACTGGAAGAGATAGCCTCCGAACGACCCTTTACCCTGATAGGCAGTGGATTCTTGCGTGCCTTCGAGGAACAGAACGGTATGCCCGTTCCGGTTGGCCGTGTCGAACGGGAAGAGTGATCAGCGGGGCCGCTGTTGTGCGACCCCGCTTTAAGAACAATTGCAGATCTGCTGCTACCTTCGTCTGTTCAGTTGCCTTTCTGCATGGTTTTCTTGAACATGTTGTCGATTTTTGCGTCAGTAGCTTCTGCCGCAGCCTTAGCTTCCATGGCTGCCTTTTCAGCCCGTTCCGCTGCCTGGCGTGCTGCAGTGGCTTCCTTCATGGCGGCATCGGCCTTGGTATTGGCGCTGGCAGCGCTGGACGAAGCGCTCTGAACTTCAGAACGAAGTTGTTCAACATCCTTGGTGGTGGCACAGCCGCCAAGCATCAATGTGAATGCCAGGCAAAGTGCGGTAATCAATCCGAGATTTGTTTTCTTCATGTGGGTCTCCTGAATAACAAGGTTGGTACGGTCGTGCGTAGCGTCTATTGACAAAACCAACAGCCGCACCAGTACAATTTAACAGTTTCGTGTTGTGATGCCCATAACCCAGGTCAAGGACAGGTTACGGGACAGGTCACAGGCAGGTCACGGGAAAGGTCGCGGGACAACAGGCATCAGCGTACGATTACCCGGATGCCCGGCTGGGCCCACTGCGCGAGATGGTCAGCCTGTTCATTGGTCAGCGCAATACAGCCTTCCGTCCAGTTGAAATCTTCATGGATGTCCGGATCTCCCGAACCAATACCATGGATGCCAATATAGCCTCCCAAAGGCGTATTCGCAGGCGGTTCCCGGTCTTGCAGATGCGCCAGATTGATGGCCTGCCAGTCAGTGGAGTTGATGCGGTGCGCCCGTAAGGCAGCGGTAGCCTGCTCCATGCTCGGGTAATCCAGGCCAAAGAAAATATGGTATTGGCTGTCGGTTTTGATTCGACGAATACGATAGGTTCCGAGTGGGGTTTTCTTGTCACCCAGAATCTTGCTCGTGGTACTGCCGTTACGCCCAATGGCAATACCTTCATAAACGTGCAAAACCGCATCGCCCTCCATCACGGACAGGATAAGTTCACTGGTATCGACATCCAGCCAAATTTCTCCGGCAAATGCCGGCTTGCCGACCAGCAGTAAAGCGCAGGCACATAAGCAGAGCAGCGGTCTCAACAGGTCATTCCCCAAGATCGAATGGATACACGACTTTGATTCTGTCCCCTCATCACTCCAGAATCAACGGTACCCTCCCCGTCACCCCGGCCCTCTTCACCCGTCATCCCGGCCCTCCTCACCCGTCATCCCGACCCTTCTCACCCGTCATCCCGGCCCTCCTCACCCGTCATCCCGACACTTCTCACCCGTCATCCCGGCCCCCGAGCCGGGATCCACAAGCGTCCTTCCAGAATCTTATCTCTTATCCCCGTCATTCCGGAATCCAGTTCTTTGCCCTAATTCAGAGTTAGAAGGATAGCCAAGCCAATTTCCTACGCACAGTATCGGTAAATGCCGATTTTCCGAATGGACGCCCTGCGTCAGGATGCTTGGGTGGAGTTTTCCGGGGATTTTGATTGGGGCTATTGAGATGTTTAAAGTTAACATATATATTAACTCGTGAAGATCGGGTCCATCCAGGACTTTGCCGACCGGCAAGGCCGAAGTCGTCGGGTGATCCATGCGCCCGGAGCTTTGGATTCATGGGAACTGGTTGCTTTGAAGCTGCCAACGCAGAAGGCAAACTTGATAGAAGGCCAGCTGATTCAGCTTTTTACAGATTGGATTGATGGTGCTCGATTGCATGCAAGCTGGGCAGCACCGGAAGGCAACTTGAACCGGAGTACCAAGTTTTTTGCAATCAAGCGAATACCCGTAAGGGTGTATTTCTGGTACTCGACGATTCACAAAGACACCATCGTGATCAGTCACTATGTCAAAAAGGCCTGGCCAAAGCTCAGGAATGTGGACATCAGGCGGGTCAAGGCCAATTGGCGGAACGAAGCGGCAGGAGACTATTGATGAAAAGCCCCGACGATCAAGCAGAGATTGAAAAGGAACGAGACCTGGCCAGAGGCGCCTTCTTGTTTCGGGTAACCGAGGATATTCTGGTTGCCATGGAGGATTGTGGCGTCACCAAGGCTGAACTGGCGAACAGGCTGGGCAAGAGTAAGGCGCGCATCAGCCAACTCCTTTCCGGTGACACCAACATGACCATTGGAACCCTCTCTGACATTGCCTTCGCACTCGGCCTTACGCTCGACAAAACCTTCAGGGAATATTCTGAGCGGCGTTTTCGTATGGGAGCTGCAGCGGGCCGTAGTTCCGATCACCATCCCGACCGAAGCTCAACGGATTCAGTACACAAACGTGATGGCGCAAAGTCAGAGAGCCGCGTTCGGAAACTTCATCTGTCCTGAAATTCGCTCATCTGGAGCTCTGGTGATTTCGCCCCCTTCCTCTGGCCGCCTGTAAGCGGCGCAAGTTGAACAGGGTGACCAATTCAGGTTTATCCAGGGCTTGATGTAACAAGGGCATGGCCGGAAAATCTTCTGGCAGGAAGAAGTACCAGGGAGAGACAAGTATCGGATCGTTTGATGTGTAGGCCTTTTCGACCAACCGGGCGGCCGAGCGGTCCTCACCCAGCAATGCCATCAGCAGCGCTGGAGGAATTACCGAAAATCCGCCATTCTGACTTATTTGTAGCGCCTCATCAGCGAGAACCCGCGCCTTTTCACTGTTTGCCTGCGCAATTTCCAGACGGGCTTTCAACCAGGCCCAGGCGTTTGCATCCAGCAAGTCCTGTGCCGGGCGCAGCTCCTTTTCAAACTGGTCGTAATTTCCTTGCTCGATCAACATTCGTCCGAGCGCCAACCAGGCATTGCGAAATTCGGAACTGAGTTGAATCGCTTTCCGTTCCTGTTCCAGAGCTTCATCAGTGCGCCCGGACAGATCCAGAACCAGGGCCAACTCATGGTGGTTCGCTGCCGACAGAGGGTCCAGCTCAACCACCCTGGATTCCCAGATCAAGGCACCGGCATAGTCACCAATCACATACAGATAATCACCATAAAGATTGGCGATTTCTGCCACATTGGGGGCGAGCTCAATGGCCGTCTCCAGGGAATCTGCGGCCGCTTCCCAGTTCCGCTCAAGGGTCATAAAAGCATAGCCGATCGCCGCATGCGCCTCGCTATTTTCCGGATCAATGGCAATGGCTTTTTGCGCAGCCTGTTTGACCTCAGCAGCAAGTTGAGTGGAGGAGCCCCAAGACCGGTAATACGGTGAAATGACCAGCGTGGTCGCTAGTGCCGAATACGACGGCGCATATTCCGGATCCAGCGAAATGGCGGTTTTAAAGTGTTTGAGTGCGGCATCAAGACTTTCCGCCGTACGACGTGCAAGATGATAACGGCCCAGCAGGTATTCCTGGTAGGCGCTGGCATTTGTGGTTACTGCGGTCGGTGTGATGTTGTCACTACTGGCCCGGTCCAGTTGCAGTTCCAGGCCTGCAACCACAGCCGCTGAAATCTGGTCCTGGAATTCAAAAACATCTGTTAGTGCGCCATCGAATTCATCAGACCAGACCTGGAAGCCGTCTTGGGTGTTGACCAGTTGTGCCGTCACCCGCAGTTGTGTGCCTGATGCCCTGACGCTGCCCTGCAACACGTGAGTGACACCGAGTTCCGTTGCAATATCAGCCAGTGAAAGATTCCGCAGCGCGGTTCCGAATGAAGAGCTGCGGCCGGATACCTTCAGATCACGTACTCGCGATAGCGCATTGAGCAATTCTTCGGCCATGCCTTCGGCAAAATAAGCCTGGTTGCCTTTCTCGCTGAGATCCTTGAAGGGCAGTACCGCAATGGATTGGATTGCCATCTCTCCCACCGGTGTTGTTTCGGCAGGGCTGGAGGAAAAGCGGCTTTCCCATATGAAATAGCTCAGTGCCAGCAGCAACAAACCGATCACCACGAAGTCCAGTTTCCGCCCACTCACGCTGCGTAAACGGGTATCCAGATCCACCTCTGAAGTGGCACGGATACCGGAGTCGGTAAATTCGTAGATCCAGGACAGGATCACGGTGATGACAAAACCCAGAGCCAGAAACACCAGCACCCAGCGGGCCAACCAATCCGGCGCACCCATGATGGGCCCCAGTTCGTTCACCAACTGAATGATCAGCCAAGCGGCCGCCAGGTAGCCAACGGACACCCGAATGACATTACGCCTACGAAGCTCTGCAAGAAATTTATTCAAGCGTGTCTTCCTGTTGGCCGGCAAACATACTCATTCCAGATTTGCCGCACGACTGCAGGGAAGCAGGAGGTAGAGCCATGCTGGAAGCAATTGCCGAGCAGTTCATGTTAAGTCAGACCGGCCGCCAAGCCAACTCTGAACCCATAAACTCGTCACTCCGGAATCTCGCCCCTATAACCGTCATTCCGGAATCGACGTTACGCCCGTCATTCCGGAATCGAGCGCAGCGAGATATCCGGAACCCACCGTCACTCCGTAACCTCACCCCTTCAACCGTCATTCCGGAATCGAGCGCAGCGAGATATCCGGAACCAAACATGACTTCTTCTCCCCCCATTTGCCATAAACCCGCCCCGGTCGTACACTCAATTGAAGTCAAGCCGGAAGGGAATAACGGTTAATGAAAGGGGTTATGGAAAGAGAAGCGAACTCCCCACAGGCTGCGATGGTGCATCCTGCAGTCTTAGTCCTTATTAACTGTCTGACACCACAAGTCACCCGATCAAAACGATTCAGAAACACCCGATCCATGGCGGATAGCCGCAGCTCAATCCAATTAGAAAAGGTTTGTAATGACACACAGCAGTAACAACACCAAAGCCCAGTGTCACTTAAGCATCAATGCATCAGGAAACGCCGCCTGATATGTCACCCAAACGCGCTAAAAAAAGCAAAAAAGACTCCACCGCGAATCTGGGCTTTGAAGCCAAGCTCTGGCTCACCGCCGACAAGTTGCGCAATAACATGGACGCGGCCGAGTACAAGCATGTTGTCCTGGGCCTGATATTCCTCAAATACATCTCCGACAGCTTCGAGGAACACAAAGCGAAGCTGCTGGCCGGGAAGGGCGATTACGAAGGCGCCAACCCAGAAGACCCGGACGAATACAAAGCCGAGAACGTATTCTGGGTACCCGCAGAAGCGCGCTGGTCCCACCTCCAGGCCAGCGCCAAGCAAGCCGCGATTGGCAAAATCGTGGACGATGCCATGGTCGCCATTGAGCGTGACAATCCACGGCTTAAAGGGGTGCTCCCCAAAGACTACGCCCGCCCCGGTCTCGACAAGCAGCGTCTCGGTGAGCTTATCGATGTTATTGCCACCATTGAACTCACCGCAGCCAGTGAAGGCGAGCAGACGCACCGCTCCGTTGATTTGCTGGGCCGCGTGTATGAATATTTTCTCACCCGCTTTGCCAGCGCCGAAGGCAAGAACGGCGGCCAGTTCTACACCCCGTCCTGTGTGGTACGCCTGCTGGTCGAGATGCTGGCTCCGCACGCCAACTCGCGCATCTACGATCCTTGCTGCGGTTCCGGTGGCATGTTCGTTCAGTCCGAGAAATTCATTGAGGCACACGGCGGCCATCGCGATCAGATCGCAATCTATGGCCAGGAGAGCAACGCCACCACGCGCCGCCTGGCCGTGATGAATCTGGCCATTCGCGGATTCAGCGCCGACTTTGGCCCCGAACATGCCGACACCTTCCGCCGTGACCTGCATCCTGACCTGCGTGCCGACTATGTGCTGGCCAACCCGCCGTTCAACGACTCCGACTGGTTCCGCAAGGACGATGATGTGCGCTGGCAGTATGGCGTGCCGCCCAAAGGCAACGCCAACTTCGCCTGGGTGCAGCACTTCATCCACCACCTGGCACCCAATGGCATGGCCGGCTTCGTGCTCGCCAATGGCAGCATGTCCTCCAACCAGTCCGGCGAAGGCGAAATCCGCAAAGCAATTATCGAGGCTGATCTGGTGGACTGCATGGTTGCTCTTCCGGGACAGCTGTTTTACAGCACGCAGATACCGGTTTGCCTCTGGTTTCTGACCAAATCAAAGGCCGCACAAACTCCGGATTCAGGCGCAGACGACTTCATCCGCAATCGCAAAGGCGAAACCCTGTTCATCGACGCCCGCAAGATGGGTACATTGATCGACCGTGTGCATCGCGAACTGACCGATGACGACATCACCCGAATCGTTTCCACCTACCACAGCTGGAAATCCGATCCATCGGCCCGTCATTCCGACGAAAGAACGTCACCCCGGCCCCCGAGCCGGGGTCTGAATCCAGCAGCGGCGCAGGCCCCTTATGCAGACATCCCCGGCTTCTGCAAATCCGCCACCACCGAGGAAATCGCCGCACACAGCCACGTGCTGACTCCAGGTCGCTATGTGGGCGCAGAAGCAGTTGAAGACGATGGCGAACCGTTTGAGGAAAAGATGCCGCGGCTTGTTGCCGAGTTGGAGGCACAGTTTGCAGAGTCGGCCAAGCTGGAGACTGCTATTCGCGCCAACCTGAAAGGGCTTGGTTATGGCCCATCGGCAGGGCGCCAATAGCATGAGTGATCGCGAACTCACTGCCACCCGCGACTACCAGCACCTTCTGGCCAGAATTTCAGATGCCTACACCAGCGGACAATTGCGGGCTTTTCAAGCTGTTAATACGCAACTCACTGAAACGTATTGGCAGATTGGCCATAACATCGTGGAGTTTGAGCAAGGTGGCAAAATCCGCGCAGAGTACGGCAAGGCACTTCTGGCCAATCTCAGCCGGGACCTTACCCTGCGCCATGGCAGAGGATTCAGCCGCAGCAATGTTGTTCGAATCCGCCAGTTCTACCTGGCTTACCCAAAAGGTGCGACGCTGTCGCACCAATTGAGCTGGTCCCATATAGTGGAGTTACTGAAGATCGAAGATCCGCTTGAACGTGGTTTTTACGAACAACAAACTATTCGCGAAAAATGGGCTGTCCGTGAGCTGCAACGACAAAAAAGCAGCTCCTTGTTTTTGCGGCTCGCCGCCGGGAAAGACAAGGAAGAAATATTAAAACTTGCTACCCAAGGACAGTTAGTCGCCCAGCCGACAGACCTGCTGCGTGACCCCTATGTGTTCGAATTCCTCAAAATTCCCGAACCGCAGGCCATCGCCGAGACAGACCTCGAAACACTGCTGTGCGATCACCTCCAGCCCTTTTTGCTGGAGCTGGGTAAGGGCTTTACCTTCGTCGGAAGGCAATACCGCATTACCCTCAACAACACCCATTACCGGGTTGACCTTGTCTTCTACCATCGAATATTACGCTGCTTTGTTCTGATCGATCTCAAGATCAAGGACGTCGAGCACCATGATATCGGGCAGATGAATATGTACCTCGGCTACTTTGCCACTGAAGAGAATGCCGAAGGCGACAACCCGCCCATCGGTATCATTCTCACGCGCAACAAGGATGAACTGCTTGTCGAATACGCCACCTACCAGATGAACAGCCAGCTCTTCGTACAGAAATACCAGCTCTATCTGCCCAACCGCGAGGAACTGCGCCGCGAACTGGAACTTACCTTGCGGATTGCGGAAGCCCAGGCCAAATATGAAACGTCTTCATCAGATTGCTGAACTTGGCTGAGAAAATGGCTGACACCCACAACAAACTCACTGACCAGATTCCGGTTTGCCTCTGGTTCCTGACTAAATCAAAGGCCGCACAAACTCCGGATTCAAGCGCAGACGAC
>CAZRTG010000102.1:0-11693 GCA_964602895.1 uncultured Wenzhouxiangellaceae bacterium | reverse complement strand
CCCGTGACTCTTCGATAAAACGTTGACGATCTTCCCGCGCCTTGTTCACATCCGAGAAGGCATCACGCACCTGCAGCGGAACATTGACATCCCGGAGGTTGAATTCAGTGATCTGGAGACCGGCTTCGTACAGGTCCAGAGTCTCCTGCAGTACCCGCTCGGCGTCCTGCGCCACTTTCTCACGGCCGGCACCTGCCAGAATGGTGTCCATGCGGTTGGTACCGATGGACTCGCGCAATGCACTTTCAGCAGCCGACTGTAGCGTCAGCTCGGGGTCGCGCACCCGGAACAGGAAATCCTCAGCGTCGAGAACGCGATACTGGACGGTGAAATTGAGCTCAACCAGGTTTTCGTCTTCGGTCAGCATCTGGCCACGGTCTTCGACTGACCTGACGTTGCTGACGTTGACCGTATAGAGGGTTTCCAACGGGCTGGGCAAGGTGAGGTTGATACCGGGGCTCAGTGTTCGGTTGTATTCACCGAAACGCAATACGACCCCACGCTCTGCCTGATCGATGATATGTACTGAATTCCAGCCCACCCACAATATCGCGGCGATCACGATGATGGACAGGATGCCGCCTGCGCCAGTGCCGCCGCCACTGCCGGAATCCGAACTGCGACCGCCGCCACCGCCGAATATCGCCTTCAGCTTACGGTTCACATTGCGAAAGACTTCATCGAGGTCGGGTGGTTGGTCACCCGAACTCCACGGGTCTTTATTACCTTTGCCAGGTTCTTTCCAAGGCATTAATTTCTCCAGTGCTGCATTAGCTCAATTCAATCAGGTCAATAAAACAGGTACCCAGCCAAGCTTGGGTTTGAAATGCTGTGTTTCAAGGCGTTCTATTGTACGTTCAGACGACAGCCTGTGCCCGTGCCAAATTGGTGGACAAAAGCTGTTGCTCTACAACTGCTCCACTCATGCCGGGTGTGCGCGCCAGACGTTGTGCCGTTTCCATGGGCAAATCAACGTGCAGCAACCAGGCACCGTTGTCGGCAATCCGCTCTTCGCTGACGGCACCCAGTTCAAACAACTGTGCCCGCAAACGCGCATCTTTGCCCTGCAGTTCTATCCAGCGAATGATTCTGTTTGCCGACAGGCGATCTGCCATGGCCTGTTTGAGGTTTTCAATACCATCACCACTCAATGCCGACACAGCCACAGTATGCACCTGGCCGTTTTCATGCGCATGACTTTGGGAGGGCTGACCGCTTCTATCTATTTTATTCAGCACCCGTATGACCGGTATGTCTGCTGCACCAATGGAATCCAATACCGCTTCCACATCGGCCTGTCGCTCAGAATGATACGGATCGGAGGCGTCGATCACATGCAATAACAGATCTGCTTCACGTGCTTCCTGCAAAGTGGCACGAAATGCGGCAATCAGTTCGTGAGGCAAGTCACTGACGAAACCTACCGTGTCGGCCAACAGGATTTCACCGCAGGACAGGTCCTGGAGGCGTCGCACAGTAGGGTCGAGGGTAGCGAACAACTGATCCTCGGCAATGACGTCAGCTCCGGTGAGCAAATTGAACAAAGTGGATTTCCCTGCATTGGTATAACCCACCAGTGCCACCAAAGGTTGGCGGGATTTTACCCGCTGGCGCCGACTCTGCTCACGTTGGCTGGCCACTTTGTCCAGCTTGTCATTCAATTGACGTATGCGCACAGCGATCAATCTGCGGTCTGTTTCAAGCTGGGTTTCACCCGGGCCACGCAAACCGATGCCGCCTTTTTGCCGCTCCAGATGGGTCCAGCCTCGAATCAGGCGAGTAGAAAGATGACGCAATTGCGCCAGTTCAACCTGCAACTTGCCTTCATAGGATTGGGCCCGCTGGGCAAAAATATCGAGTATCAGTGTATTGCGATCCAGCACACGGCAGCCACAGGCTTTTTCGATGTTGCGTTCCTGTACTGCACTGAGCGCCTGGCTGACCAGCACCAGGTCTGCTTCCGTTTCACGCACCAATTCAGTCAGTTGCTCGATCTTGCCTTTTCCGACATAAAAACGGGCGTCGGGCCGATCCCTGGGTGCACTCAGAACACCCACCACCTCGGCTCCTGCAGATCGTGCCAACTCCTGGTATTCCTCCAGGGATTCCGGACCGGTAAACCTGAAAACCGGGTGAAGCACCACAGCCCGGTCACCTCGTTCCGCCCGGTCAAACAAAATTATTCCTGCTCATCTTCCTCATCGAATACACGTACGTTACGAGCCGGGACAACTGTGGAAATGGCATGCTTGTAAATCATCTGGCTTACGGAGTTCTTCAGCAATACCACGAATTGGTCAAAAGATTCGACCTGTCCCTGCAGCTTGATGCCGTTTACCAGGTAAATGGATACCGGGACGCGCTCACGCCGTAATGCATTCAGAAATGGCTCTTGTAATGATTGACCCTTTTTCATGGCCGTTCTCTCCTTTTATTTTTTGGTTTCAGTCTCTGCCGCTCGACCCGACGACGCGAGATACGACTTATGTTGATGCTACCCACTCATGATTCAAGGAATCGATCAAAGTTCTGTAGCACCGTTTTTCGCGTGCTTTCCCGCTGCAGATCATACCACAGGGCTTCTGTTTCCTGCCTCAACCAGGTTAACTGTCGTTTGGCCAACTGGCGGGTGGCTGCCTGAGCCTGTTTAACCATTTCTGAAAATTCAATTTCACCCTGCAAATGGCTCCATGCCTGGCGATAGCCCACGCAGCGCATGGAGGGCATGGCCGGATTGAGGTCGCCGCGTTGTATCAAGGCTTTGACCTCGTCCAGAAAGCCCTGCTGTAACATCTGCTCAAAGCGTTGATTGATACGTCGATGCAGCTCCTTGCGTTGATCGGGGCAAACCACCAGTCTCAGCACCCGATAACCGAAAGTCCCGGCTTGCTGCTGGCCTTGCTCGGCCTGTATCTCGCTCATGGGACGACCCGTCAGGCTGATGACCTCCAGTGCCCTTTGAATTCGCTGCGGGTCATTCGGGTGAATGCGTTCGGCAATGACCGGATCCAGTTCCTGCAGCCGCCGATGCAGGGCTGGCCAACCCGATTCTGCCGCCTCCTGCTCAAACTGTGCCCGTAAGGTCGCGCTGGCCGCTGGCAGGTCGGCCAGGCCACCGGCCAGCGCACGAAAATACAACCCGGTGCCACCCACCAGAAGCGGCACCCTGCCTTGTTGGTTGATGCTTGCCATCTCAGCCAGGGCATCGTCACGAAACTCGGCTGCAGAATAGCTTTCAGCCGGATCGCGGATATTGATCAAGCGATGCGGTGCGCGACGTTGCGTTTCGGCATCCGGCTTGGCGGTGCCGATATCCATCTGGCGATAGACCATGGCCGAATCCACGCTGATGATCTCCACCGGATAGCGCTCGACCAGTTCGACTGCGAGGCCCGTTTTTCCCGATGCGGTCGGGCCCATCAGAAAAACGGCAGGAGGCAAGCCGGTTTTTGCGTTCACGGCTATCTGCCGCGCAGAAACAGGCGGTCCAGCATGCCCATATCCAGCTGCACCCAGGTGGGTCGTCCGTGATTGCATTGTGCAGAACGCTCGGTTTGCTCCATATCGCGTAACAAGGCGTTCATCTCGGCCAGACCAAGGATGCGGTTGGCGCGTACCGAGCCGTGACAGGCCATGGTGGAAAGCAGCTCGTTGGTTTCATTTTCAACCCGCTGGCTTTGACCGTCGCGTGCCAGATCGGCCACCACATCACGCAGCAGACCAGCGCCGTCCGCATCGGCCAACAGGGTGGGCAATTCGCGTAATAAAAGGGTTTCCGGGCCGGTACGGTCAAACACCAGGCCCAGGCCGGCCAATTGCTCGCGATGATCCTCTGCCACATCGGCTTCCGCTTCACTCAACACCACGCTGGCCGGCACCAGCAAGCGCTGGGTCCGAATCCCCTCGCCTTCGAGCCGGCTTTTCATGCGTTCGTAGGTAATCCGTTCATGGGCTGCGTGCATATCCGTCAAAACCAGACCGGAGCGGTTTTGCGACAAAATATAAATACCATGCAACTGAGCTAACGCAAAGCCCAAGGGTGGCAGATCGGAATCCTGATCATCCGCAAAGGGCTGTGTTTGTGCCGGAGCAGACGCCAGCACCTGTTGGTAGGCAGCAATCTGATCGGCTACCGGCAAGCCGATGGCGCCCTGGGAATAAGAGGCTCCAAATGCTGTTTTTCCAGCCGGCGAACTGCTCGTCCAGGGTGCGCGCTCCCCGCCTGAACCCGCCTGCGGTAATCCGCTGCCGGGACGCAGCTGGCCGGACCCTGCCCCGGCATCGGCCAGCACATGGTGCAAAGCCGAATAAAGGAAATCATGTACCGAACGGCCATCACGAAAACGGACTTCGTGCTTTTGCGGGTGAACGTTGACATCCACCAGCGCAGGGGGCAAATCCAGATACAAAACAAAGGCCGGGTGCCGGCCATGGAAAAGCACGTCCTGAAAAGCCTGTCTTACCGCATGAGCGATCAGGCGGTCATGCACTGCCCGGCCATTCACAAAAAAGAACTGCCGGTCAGCCTGGGCACGATTGAAACGGGGTTCGGCTACCCAGCCACGCAGGGACAAATCGCCACGTTGCTCGGAAACTTCCACCACGTGGTCGATGAACTCTTCACCCATGGCAGCACGCAAGCGCTTTTTTTGCAGCGCCTCGGTGTCTGCCAGCGGGTACCAGGCAACGCGTCTGCCGTTGTGTTCCAGTTGAAAAGCCACATCAAACCTGGCCAGGGCGAACTTTCGCAACAAGCCATCGCTGTGATTGAACTCGGTGCGATCGGCACGCAGGAATTTTCGTCTCGCCGGTGTGTTGAAAAACAGATCGGCTACTTCAACGCGAGTACCTTCTGCCAGTGCATGAGGCTGGGGTTCGGAAACCACGCCATTGCGACAACTCACCACCCAGCCGTGACCTTCGCCAACATGGCGCGAGGCGATTTCCATTCGGGAAACCGAGGCAATGCTGGGCAGGGCTTCACCGCGAAAACCCATGCTGGCAACATTTTCCAGGTCTTGCAGGGAAGCGATTTTGCTGGTGGCATGACGTTGCAAGGCGAGTGCCAATTCATGTCGTGAGATACCACTGCCGTTATCGACCACACGCAGCAGGCTTTTACCGCCCTGTTCCAGGCTTACCGTGATCTGGCTGGCGCCCGCGTCAAGGCTGTTCTCAATCAGTTCTTTGACTACCGAAGCCGGTCGCTCGACGACCTCGCCGGCAGCAATCTGATTGACCAGGTGGTCTGGAAGGACTTCGATACTCATGAATTCACGTTGGCAAGATGCTCTATGGCAGGCGTAGATGAGCACGCTATCAGGCAGCGCGAAGATTGCAAGGATTTCGCGAAAAAAAGCGGGCGGGACTGAAGGTCGGCCAAATAAGCGCTCAGATGGTAGGAATCAATAGCTCACTGCCTACGCGGATGACATCACTTTTAAGATCGTTGGCGTTGCGCAAACGATATACCGTTACCTGGTAGCGGCTCGCGATATCGCCCAACGTATCTCCGCTGACCACACGGTGACGAATGGGTTGACGATTGGCGGCGATCCAGGTCCCGGGCGGCGGGCTGAGATAGAAATAATCCTGTACACCGTTGGCGATGGCGTCAGCGATTCGTTTCTGCCAGGCCGGATCGCGCAGGCGCTTTTCTTCAGACGGGTTACTGATAAATGCCGTTTCCACCAGTATCGAAGGCACATCCGGTGATTTCAGCACCATGAAATTGGCGTGCTCAACGGTATTTTTGTGCGTTTTACCCACCGAGCGCATATTGCTGAACACACTGCTGGCAACCAGGTTACTGGCCTCCATGGTGGCGCTTTGTGACAGGTCCAACAGTACTGAAGCCAGCATTTCATCTTTGTCACCCAGCGTTACGCCACCCACCAGGTCGGAGCTGTTTTCACTGTCTGCCATGCGACGGGCAAACTCACTGGATGCACCCCGGCTGGACAAAACAAAAACCGACGAACCTGTGACCGAAGATTTGGTGAAAGCATCTGCGTGAATGGAAACAAACAGGTCTGCCCGGTGTTTGCGGGCTTTCTCATAACGTTCCCGGTGTGCAATGTAATAGTCGCCATCGCGTACCAGCACAGCCTGCAAGCCGGGCCTTGTATCAATGGCTTTTTTGAGTTCACGTGAAATGGCCAGCACCACATCTTTCTCGCGGGTGCGATTGGGGCCCAAAGCACCCGGATCTTCGCCACCATGGCCCGCGTCAATGGCAACGATGACACTGCGTTCCTTGTCACTGAGGTTCGCAACCTGCTTAACCGGCGCCGCTTTGGCCGAACTGCCTTCGGGATAAAGGTCAATGACCAGGCGATGACCGTACTGTGCGGTTGGATCCAGCATAAAGCTCTTGATCTTGCTGTTGGCGTTCAGATCAAAAACCACCCGCAGGGTTTTGTTCTCAGGCTCGCCATGGCGGACGTTGTCAATCACGCCGGCATGTTCCTTCTCGAAATCCATAGTGCTTTTAACCACCGAGCTATCGAGGTCGATCACGACCCGGTCGGGGTTTTGCAAAGTAAAGAGACGATATTCTGTGCGATCGGTAAGATCCAGCACGGCACGGGTCTTTTCCGGGTCTGTCCAGACACGGAACCCATTGATCTCGGCAGCAAACGCCGGAACTGTCAGCAGCCCCAGCAGCAGCACCCATATCCAACGATTTTTCATTCTATTTATCAAGCTCCGCATCCCTGTTTCGTGAAGCTTCCTCTCCATTTGCGTCAATCATGAAGTTTAAATCATGAAATTGCAATACTTTCACTTAAAAAACCGCTAGATAGACCAGTAAACTCGAAAGCAGATTTGATTATACTTCTTTCAGATTTTTGATGACTTTCATCCCGAGCGTGCTATGAACTTCGCATTCCATGCTGCGACTCTCGCCTGTTTCCCTGAATTTCATTAAAAGATCGGCCGCTGGCAAAGCATCCGGGGCTTTTTCAGGCCATTCAATCAGCAAAATGCCGTTTTCAGTGAATTGGTCTGAAATGGCCAGATACTCCAATTCTGCCGGATTTTCGATGCGATACAGGTCCAGGTGCAGAAAATCAAATCCACCTGCCTGGTAGCTCTCCAACAATCCGTAGGTTGGGCTTTTAACCCGGCCGGGATAACCCACACCCTGGATCAGCACCCGTGCAAAGGTGGTTTTTCCGGCGCCCAGATCACCTTGCAGATAAATCACCAGGGGCGCACGCAAACTACGGGCAAAGGCCAATGCCAATTGCTGCAGGGCGGATTCATCCTGCAATTGCCACACCTGGCTTAATGCCGGCTTTCCTGCTTCCCCCACCCCGGCTGTCGACACCTCATCTTTCTGCATCATGGATTCACTTACGGGTTCAGCACAGCAGGCAGGCGGGCAATGATATCCGAAGCAATCAGGCCGCGCTCCCCTATCTCAGCCGCAGCCAGATCACCGGCAGCGGCATGAGCCACCACACCCAGCATGGCGGATTCCCAGTCTGACCGACCCTGTGCCCGCATGGCGGCTATGACGCCCGTCAGCACATCACCGGTACCCGCCGATGCCATACCCGGATTCCCCAAAGGGCAAACGGCATAAAATCCATCCGGACGGGAAACAACCGTGCCACAGCCTTTAAGCACAACAACAGCATCGTAGGCAGCGGCAATTCGTTGCGCTGCTGCCACGCGATCGTGCTGGATTTCGTGCGTGCTGCAACCCAACAATCGACCGGCTTCCGCAGGATGTGGTGTCAATATCCAGTTGCCTCGTTGCAATTGGCTTTTATCGGTACCTGCCGGATGGTGCCTGGCCAGAATATTCAAACCATCTGCGTCCAGCACTATCGGTGCCTCGGACTTCAAACAGGTATGAAACAAGTCTTCGGACCAGGCGGTCTGGCCCAGTCCGGTACCTACAGCGCAGGCATTCACTTGCCCCAGCAGACTGTTCAACTCTCTGCCCTTTTTAACACCGCGAACCATCAGTTCCGGACAGGACAGATTGACCATGGCGGCGTGTTCCGGAATGGTAGCCAGTGTGACCTTACCCGCACCACTGCGCAAAGCCGCTTCACCACACAATCGTACCGCGCCACTCATATGGCTGTTGCCGCCGATACCCAGTACCCAACCAAAAGAGCCTTTGTGGCTGTTCCTGGCCCGGCGCGGCAGCAGATACCCGATGATATTTTGCTGAATCAGAATACCGGAATCGATAATGGATTCCTGTACGGATTCCGGTGTTTGCAGCGCTGTGTACTGTATTTCACCACCATGGTCGGGGCCGTCGGCAGTGTACAAGCCGCGCTTGTTGCCCATAAAGGTTACGGTCAGAACTGCTTTGACCGCTTCACCCATGGGGACACCGGTATCCGCATTCAGGCCGGAAGGAATATCCAGCGCGATGACCGGCGCCGGGTTTTGGTTCATCCAGCGGATGGCGCTGGCAAAATCACCCTCAGGCGCACGATCCAGGCCGGTACCCAGCAACGCATCAAAGATCAGATCGGGCGATGTTTCAGCAGCAGGCGGCCAGGGATGAATTTTGCCTCCGGCATCCAGCCAACTTTGAGCAGCCAATGCAGCATCGCCCTTCAGTGTTTTGGCCGGTTTGAGCGCACAGACGGATACTTTGATTCCTGCCTGCTGTGCCAGTCTGGCCAGCACATAGCCATCACCGCCGTTATTGCCTGCACCACAAAAAATCAGCCAACGGTTACTCTGCGGAAAATGCGCTTGTGCGGCGGTGAACACCGACTGACCGGCCCGTTGCATCAACTCGATACCCGGAATGCCATGCGCTTCTATCGCGCTTTGATCCAGCATTTGTACTTGCCGGGCGGTATACAATCGGTCAGCTTGGCTTCTCATTTTTGAAATTATAACGATGCACAAAGAAAAACCCCATCCGCAAATCAACTCCGCAAGCAATACAGCTCTGCCGAATACCGGACAGATCGCTGACTTGACCGAGAAACAGTTGCAGCAATTAAAGTCAGATATTCTCCAATGGGGCCAGGAACTGGGCTTCCAGCAACTGGGAGTTGCTGACACCGACCTGCAGGAACACGAGCAGCATTTACTGGATTGGCTGGAACAGGGCTTGCACGGGACCATGTCGTATATGGAACGCCATGGCACACGCCGCAGTCGGCCGGCTGAATTGCTGCCCGGTACCCTGCGGGTGATCAGTGCACGCATGGACTATCTGCCCGAGCAGGCACAATCTGCGGAACAACTGTTGGAGCAACCGGATCAGGCCCTGATATCCCGTTATGCATTGGGCCGTGATTATCACAAGTTGATGCGCCAGCGTTTACAGAAACTGGCCAGCCGCATCGAAAGTTCAATCGGTGTTTTTGGCTATCGCGTGTTTGTGGATTCCGCGCCCGTGCTGGAGAAAGCTTTGGCAGCCAAAGCCGGGTTGGGCTGGATCGGCAAGCACAGCAATGTGCTGAACAAAGATGCCGGCAGCTGGTTTTTTCTGGGTGAAATTTATACTGACTTGCCCTTGCCGACAGACCAACCCGTGAAGAACCACTGTGGCAGTTGCATGCGCTGCATCGACATATGCCCGACACAAGCCATCATTTCCCCCTACCGCGTAGATGCCAGACGCTGTATTTCCTATTTGACCATCGAATTGCGCGAATCCATCCCGGTAGAATTGCGGCCTTTGATGGGCAATCGGATATTCGGTTGTGATGACTGCCAGTTTGTCTGCCCATGGAATCGTTATGCCCAATTCAGCCAGGAAGATGATTTTTCACCGCGGCCCGGATTGGATGCCGCTCAACTGCTGGATCTGTTCCGCTGGACTGAAGAGCAATTCCTCAAACGCACCGAAGGCAGCGCCATCCGTCGCATTGGCCATGCCTGTTGGTTGCGCAATATAGCCGTCGCCCTGGGCAATGCCCCAACCCGCCCGGACATCATTGCCGGCCTGCAAGAACGGTTGCAGCACCCCGACGAAATGGTGCTGGAACATGTGCAATGGGCGCTGACAAGACATGCGGCCAAAGCTTGATGGGTTTCTGCAGACCCCAGGCCCTATGGTATTCTGCCCAAGACGAATTCAATAATTGCACGACAACAATCATGCGGATCACATTGGTGTTTTCCGGTCCGTGTTGTTTTTTTTACAGGAGTCTGATTTATGGGTAAACACAATCTGCCCATTCTTGAAAAGTTACAGGAATTACGTGACTTTGGCGGTGAAATACAAACCACTGGATTGGCCGACGATATCATCGTTCGCTTCGCTGCATTGGATCATCGCCTGAATGAGGTGGTTGATACTGCCATTACCCGATTCCACCAGCTCTGTGAGGAAGACCCTGATTTTATGGCTTTGGATGAAGACAGCCAGATAGCCGAAATCCAACAGGGATTTATCAATTTTTACCCTGATGATGCGGTGAAGCCCTATTCTGCCCTGGCTGGCCGCGGTCCCTGGATCATCACCATGAAAGGTGCAGTCATTCACGACTCAGGTGGTTACGGCATGTTGGGCCTGGGCCATGCGCCTGCAGAAATTTTGCAAGCCATGAATCAGCAACAGGTCATGGCCAATGTGATGACACCGAACATCAGCCAGAAGCGTTTGCACGACGCTCTGGTCAGGGAAATCGGCCACACCCGCAGTGGTGGCTGCCCATTGAATCAATTCCTGTGTCTGAACAGTGGCTCTGAAGCCGTTAGCCTGGCGGCACGAATTTCCGATGTCAATGCCAAGCTGATGACCGACCCTGGTG
The DNA here is from genome assembly GCA_964602895.1 of uncultured Wenzhouxiangellaceae bacterium. Classification (GTDB taxonomy): domain Bacteria; phylum Pseudomonadota; class Gammaproteobacteria; order Xanthomonadales; family SZUA-36; genus JAWXBM01. The sequence goes on along the minus strand of CAZRTG010000102.1, from coordinate 945 downwards.
GCCGACATGCCAATAAAACCATTCGCATGGCCAGTTTGTGCGGTGGCTTTCATGGCCGTACCGATCGACCCGCACAGTTTTCAGATTCAAGCCGGCAAATTTATGTGCGTCACCTGGCCAGCTTCCGGGATCAGGACCGGTTACTGACTGTTGAGCCCAACAATGTTGAACAACTGAAGCAGATTTTTGATTGGGCTGGTACGAACAAGGTGTTTATTGAATCCTTTTTCATGGAGCCGGTCATGGGTGAGGGAAACCCTGGCCAGGCCATCAGTCGTGAATTCTATGATGCGGTACGTGAACTCACTACGGCGCACGGATCATTGATGATGGTTGACTCGATCCAGGCCGGGCTGCGCGCTCACGGCGTATTGTCCATCATCGATTACCCGGGCTTTGAAGATGCCCTACCACCGGATATGGAAGCCTATTCCAAATCCCTGAATGCCGGACAATATCCCCTTTCTGTGCTGGCCTTGAGCGAACACGCTGCGGGGCTATATCGTAAAGGCATTTATGGCAACACCATGACCACCAATCCGCGTGCCATGGACGTGGGCTGTGCCGTATTGCGGATGCTGACGCCGGAAATTCGCCAGAACATTGTTGTGCGCGGCCAGGAGTTCATCGAAAAGCTCACCGCATTGCAGCAGGAACTCGGTGAGCGGATTACCCGGGTACAGGGTACCGGCCTGTTGTTCAGCCTGGAGCTCAACAGCAAGCTGTACAAATGTTACGGCACGAATTCCACCGAGGAATACATGCGCATGCAGGGTTGCAATGTGATCCACGGTGGCCACAATGCCTTGCGCTATACACCGCATTTTCGTATTACGTCGGCTGAGGTTGACCTGATCGTCGACGTTACCCGGCAGGCATTGCTAAACGGGCCGATGCTGGCATCGTCACAAGAGTCTGCTGCGGCATAGCTTCTGTATTGCTCCG
>CAZRTG010000101.1:0-11756 GCA_964602895.1 uncultured Wenzhouxiangellaceae bacterium | reverse complement strand
CTGCGGGATAAATATGAGGCGCAGATCAAACCGGAACTGTGCACGCTGCATCTGGCCACCGTGGAGCAGGTACGCGGAATCCTCAGTGCAGAACAGGCTGCTGAACTGGAAAGCAAGCTAGAGCGTTGGGCTTCTGACGAAGCTCCCGGCGGACGGCACCATGGCAAGAAGGGTCGTATGCTGAAGGATTGTGAGCCACAGGCCTGAAGCGGCAACAAGCCATAATTCAAGGAAACCCTGAATTATTTGTCCATGAATTATCCAAGCACCCTTGACTGGGTAGAATGCGCCCGCTGAGCTTATCGGCGGGCCAGAATGATGGCCCGGGTGGGCGCTGGATAGCCTTCCACTGTCCGCTGCAGGGTTTTCCCATCGTACGGTTCAGCCGTTGATTCGACTCTGGAATCTGCCAGTGATTCAGCCAATGACTCAAACCTCATCCAGTCCGTACTGCGCTGTTCGTCCAGACGCGTAGGGGTGACATCCACCAGACGGGCGTCCCTGAGCCCCGCCTGCTGCACCCACTCCAGCAGTTTTTCGGTACCCGGTATGGCCCAGACATTGCGCATACGTGCATAGCGCTGCTCGGGTATCAACACCGCTCCCGCCTGATCCCCAGGTAACACCAGCGTCTCCAGCACCATGTGCCCACCCGTCTTTAACAACTGCCTGAGTTGCCGCAGATGTTCCACCGGGTCGCGCCGGTGATAAAGCACCCCCATGGAACAGACGATATCCATCTCCGCGCCATCTGCAGCGTTGCTGTCCAGGCCCGGCAGATCTTCAATACCCAGTGGCAGCACAAAATTGGCCGGGTCTCCGGCGAAGTGCCGACAGGCCAGCCACTGCATTACAAACAACAGGGTGGGATCGACCCCCACCACCAGCCTGGCACCTGCGGCCAACATGCGCCAGCCGAAATAGCCATTGCCACAACCGATATCCAGCACCCGGGCATCCTGCCATTGCAGATGCGGCGCCAGTCGATTCCACTTCCAGTCAGAGCGCCATTCAGCATCGATGCGGCAGCCCGCCAGGTTCAGCGGGCCTTTGCGCCAGGGGTGCAATTGCATCAGTGTTTCGGCCAGGGTTTTCTGGTCTTCGGCTACAGCACCCAGAGCCGGTGCTGACTGGTCGGCCTGCAGTGCGGTCGCTACCTGTGGCAAAGCCCGCAAGGCAGCCTGCCAGCGCGGCAGATCGCCGTGTTCATGCTGTGCCAGGCGCTGGTCTGCACGCGCCATCAGAGCCTGCAACCAGGCGCTCTCTGGCCACAGCCGGCACAGATCCGCATAAGGCGATTGACAGGACTCAGCGAATGGCAAGGTAGGAGACAAAATTAAAGCATTGGTACCAACGTACGGTTTTGCTCCATCCCGCCTGCTGTAAGCGGGCCAGGTGCTGGTCTTCGGTGTCGGGCAACATCACCCGCTCCAGCGCGTCGCGTTTACGAGCTATTTCCAGGTCCGAGTATCCCTGCGCGCGTTTGAAGTCGTGGTGCCAATTGGTTTGCAATTGCTGCTCGGCGGCATCGCTGAAGCGGATTTTCTCCGACAACACCAAAGCGCCACCGGGTCTTGTCCCTTCGGCAATGCGGCGCAGCAGGGCTTCCCGTTGCTCGCGGCCGATAAACTGCAGGGTGAAATTCAGTACGCTGAGGCTGGCGTTGCTGATCGGGGTGGTGGCAATATCGCCCAGCACCAATTCAATTTCCGGCAATTTCGTGGCAGGTAATTCAGACTCGAGGCTGCTGTGACGGTTTTGCTCGGCCTCCAGATCGGCCTCCAAGCGCTTGAGCATCTCGTGCGAATTATCGACGGCGAAAATACGCACCTCAGACACTGCAACCGATTGCTGTATCACGCGGCTGACTGCACCCAGCGAGCAGCCCAGATCATAAACGTGGCTGCCGGTCTGAACATGGCGACGTGCCAACACGCCCAGCATGGGCAGGATCAGGCCATAGCCGGGTACCGAACGTTTGATCATGTCGGGAAAAACCCGCACGACACGCTCGTCAAACACGAAGTCGCTCATTCCATCCGGTTGCTGTTCGAACAACCGGTCGCGCTCGCTCACCGGGTGCTCCGGATACGGTTTGGGCAAGGCCCCGTTGGTGACTTCTGGCGCATTGGATAAAGGCTGTTTTCTGCTATGTTGGTTGCAATAAAAATATTCTGTTGTCCGGGTTTGTACCCTGTACAAACCGGGTTCTTCCTGGACGCAATTTGGATTCGAGCCCGGGCAGAATAGTGCTATGGTACAGCAGGCAATAACACACTTGCAGGGAGAAAGGCCGTGTTTGAAAACCCGATGATTTGGGCCATAGTCGTCGCCATTCTGGGCATCACCATCGTACGTACGTCGGTGATCATTGTACGGCAGGGTTTTGAGTACACGCTGGAACGGTTTGGCCGCTATGCCAAAACCCTGCGGCCGGGTTTTCATTTCATACTGCCCTTCATCAATCGCATTGGCCACCGCGTCAAGCGGCATTTTGTCCAGCCTGGCGGGCATTGCTGAAGTGGGCCGAGAAGCCTATGAACAGGCCGGCCACAGGAAATCCGGGGGCGCACAATAATGGATTCAATGATGAACTGGGGGCCGATCGTTTTCTGGCATTGGTGGATTTTGTCGGGTGTGCTGCTGATTCTGGAGTTGACCAGCCCAATCTTCTTCTTCCTGTGGATTGGAATAGCGGCGGCGGCGGTGGGGTTTTTGTTGTTGTTGATTCCTGCCATGCCGCTGGAGGTTCAACTGGTCAGTTTCGGCATCATGGCGGTGGTGGCGGTGGTGGCCTGGCGTAAATACCGTGAAACCCATCCGCCCGAATCCGAACAACCCTTACTCAATCAACGGGGTTTGCAGTACATCGACCGCATCTTCACCCTGGATCACCCCATCGTCAATGGCGTGGGCAAGGTCGTGGTAGATGACTCCACCTGGCGCGTAAAAGGCCCCGATCTGCCAGCAGGTATGCGGGTCCGTGTCACCGGGGTGGATGGTACGGTATTCGTGGTGGCGCCTGCGGACTGACCGGGCTGCGGCAATTTAACACCCCGGTATCACGGGCTGTAGCAGCTGAATTGCACGTGCGGCTTTAGGCTGACGAGGTCATTGACTATACTAGTCCACCCCAACTTTACCCCAACAACGCGGGCCAGCGGCGGATTTACATGACTTTCCAGCAATTCATCAAGCAACTCGACGCTTACTGGTCCGAGCAAGGTTGTGTTTTGGTACAACCCCTGGACCTGGAAGTCGGTGCGGGCACTTTTCATCCCGCCACCTTCCTGCGTTCCATTGGTCCGGAACCCTGGAATGCCGCCTATGTGCAGCCCTGCCGCCGCCCGACAGACGGCCGTTATGGTGAAAACCCCAACCGACTGCAGCATTACTATCAATACCAGGTGGTGATGAAACCCGCACCCGATAACATCCAGGAGATCTACCTGGGTTCGCTGGATGCGGTCGGCATCGATCCCAGGGTACACGATATCCGCTTTGTTGAAGACAACTGGGAATCACCCACGCTGGGCGCCTGGGGTCTGGGCTGGGAAGTCTGGCTCAATGGCATGGAAGTGACCCAATTCACCTATTTCCAGCAAGCGGGCGGACTGGAGTGCCGGCCGGTAATGGGTGAGATCACCTACGGCACCGAACGCATGGCCATGTATTTACAGGGTGTGGACAGCGTATACGACCTGATCTGGACCGATGTGGGTGGCCGCAAGGTGACTTATGGTGAAGTTTTTCTGCAAAATGAAATCGAGCAATCCCACTACAATTTTGAACAGGCCGATGTGGCTTCGTTGTTTGGCTGGTTTGACAACTGTGAGCGTGAAGCACAGAAGCTGGTCGAAAAAGATTTGCCCTTACCCGCTTACGAGCAGGTACTCAAAGCCTCACACACTTTCAATTTGCTGGATGCACGTCGGGCGATTTCCGTTACCGAACGGCAGCGCTACATCCTGCGTGTTCGCGAACTCTCCAAACGGGTAGCGGAAAGCTACTATGCGCGGCGCGAAGCACTGGGTTTTCCAGGCCTGGCCGCGGAGCAGCAGCCATGAGCGGGGCATTGAGCACCCGGCACGCCGATTTGCTGATTGAAATCGGTTGTGAAGAACTGCCACCCAAGGCGCTGGATCCCTTGCGAATCGCCTTGTTTGAGGGCGTGAGCAAGGGCCTGCAAGACGCACATATCGGGTTCGACGCTGCCAACAGCCACAGCTGGTCAACACCGCGGCGATTGGCCCTGTTTTTCGCAGCTACCGCAGGCGCGCAAGCCGATCAGGATCAGGAACGTCGTGGCCCGGCGCTTGTGGCGGCTTATGATGCCGACGGTAAACCTACTCCCGCGGCGCTGGGTTTTGCCCGCTCTGCCGGGGTCGAAATAGGCGAGCTGGAAACGCTGGAAACCGACAAAGGCGCCTGGCTGGTGGCGCACAGCCATGTGCCGGGCAAGGCTTTGTCCGAACTGCTCTATCCTTTGCTGGAACAGGCATTGAAGCAACTGCCCATTCCGCGACCCATGCGCTGGGCGAATCACGATTTCAGCTTTATCCGGCCGGTACACTGGCTGGTGGTTTTGCACGGTGATGCCGTTTTACCCGGCGTCCTGTTTGGTTTGAACGCTGATCGTCTGACCCGCGGCCACCGCATCCACTCACCGGGCCCACACGCCATTCCGCACGCCGACAACTACCTCGAAGTCCTGAAAGCCGCCAAGGTATTGGCCGACCCGATGGTTCGAAAACACACCATAGAACGCATGGCACGCGCTGCTGCTGCCACCGTACGCATCGATACCAATTTACTGGATGAGGTCAACAATCTGGTGGAGTGGCCCAGTGCGATTGCCTGCGGTTTCGATGCCGAGTTTCTGTCGGTACCGCACAAGGCATTGATTGCCAGCATGCAGGATCATCAAAAATTCTTTCCCGTAGCCCATGTCACTGCTGATACCGTCGTTGACAGCGAGGCCCATATCGATGACCAGGGCGGTATCAGCAATCGGTTTATCGCCATCGCCAACCTGGATTCAGCCGACCCGGACCAGGTTCGGCAAGGCTTTGAGCGCGTGATTCGACCGCGTCTGGCGGATGCGCGGTTTTTTCTCGAACAGGATCAGAAGCAGCCCCTGTTTGATTTTTCAGATGGCTTGAATGCTGTAGTTTTTGAGAAGAAGATCGGTACATTAGGCGACAAATCACGTCGGATGGCTGCTATTTCTGAGCAATTGGCATCAGATTTCAATATTGACCCCGAGCTGGCCAAGCGTGCCGCCGAACTGTCCAAGTGCGACCTGCTGACGCGTATGGTCGGTGAGTTTCCGGAGCTGCAGGGCTATATGGGCCGGCAATACGCGCTGCATTCGGGTGAAAACCCTGCTGTCGCCGCTGCCATTGAAGAGTATTACCAGCCCCGTTTTGCCGGTGATGTCATTCCGGCCAGCAAAGCCGGTCAGTTGTTGAGTCTGGCCGATCGGGCCGATACGCTGGTAGGAATTTTTGCGGCCGACCTGCGGCCTTCAGGCAACAAGGACCCCTTTGCCTTGCGGCGTAGCGCTTTGGGCCTGGTGCGTATCTTGCTGGAAGCCGGGCTGAATATTGCCCCCGCCAGGCTGTTCCGGATGGCTGCCGAGCAATTTCGTCAACAGGGCGTGATCATTGCGGATGGGCTGTTGGACGACCTGGAGACCTTTGTGCTGGAGCGGGCCCGCAGTTATTTCCGTGATGCCGGCATCGACACCAACGTCATCAATGCCGGTCTGGCATCGGGTTGGACGGACTTGCCCGACCTGGCAGCCCGGTTGAAGGCCCTGGCTGGCTTTATGGGGCAGGATTCCGCTTTAAGCCTGGCCGCGGCCAACAAACGCATTGGCAATATTCTACGTAAATCGGATAACAGCCTATCGACGAAGATCGACAAGGATAAGCTGGTTTTAGAGGAAGAAATACATCTTTTCACCGAAGTAATGGCGGCTGAAAAGGCCTTGAAACCACTGTTGGATCGTGCAGATTATGACGCCTGTCTGAATGAATTGGCCGGTTTGCGGCCTGTGGTTGACCGGTTTTTTGACGGCGTCATGGTGATGGATGAAAATCCCGAACTGCAGCGTAACCGTTTGGCGTTACTGTCGCGTCTCAAAGCACTGTTCGATGACATCGCTGATGTTTCGGTGCTCGCATGAACCGGTCTGAACGCGAGTTGTTGTTGATTGGCCGAGACGACATTCTGAAGCTGATGAATGACGAGGCTGATTCAGCCGAAGCAGCACGTGTTTTTCGCTTGCTGGCCACGCTGACTCGCCAGGGCTACCACCTGCTCGCTACCGCGCGACAGCCCGAACAATGGACCGGTGAACACGGCAGCCCGGACGATGCTTTGTTCGGGCCCGACAGCATACGCAAACGCGTGGCGGATGCCGGTGGCAAACTGGACGGAGTGTACTATTTGCGCCGCTCTTTATTGACACAACAGCGCAATCGCGAAGACGCTTTGCAGGACATTCTACGACGCTATGGCGTACGTTCGGAAAACTGCATTTTGATCAGTTCCCGCAAAAAGCTATTGGCTACTGCCCAGCAGCTGGGCTTTCAGACCACCCAACTGGGGCGCGACTGCGGTTTGCTGGCAGCTTTGCTGCCTCTGGCCAACCCGCTCGCCAAATCCCCATAAAATGCGCCTGCACTATACGGGCTAGACGTCCAGATTGGTGGCATCCAGCGCGTAACGCTCGATGAACTCTCGCCTCGGCTCCACCTCATCACCCATCAGCGTGGTGAAAATCTCGTCGGCAGCAACCGCATCGTCGATAGTCACCTGTAACAAACGCCGCGTTTCCGGATTTACCGTGGTGTCCCACAATTGCTCCGGGTTCATCTCACCCAGACCTTTGAAGCGCTGAATGCTACGGCCTTTGCGACTCTCACTCATCAGCCACTCATAAGCCTGGCGAAAGCTGCTGACTTCCTGCTCGGACTTGCCACGCACCACTTTGGCGCCTTCCTGTATCAAGCCATACAGGGTGTCGGCCAGTCGCCCGATCAGGCGGTATTCCGGACCCAGGAAGAAGTCGCGTTTGAGGCGTTTGCTCTCGGTAACGCCGTGAGTGAACTTGTTCAGTTGCAACTCGTAGCCCTCCTCACCCGCTAACACCTCAATGCCGTACTGCACACTGGCCGGGCTGGCCTGGTTCAGTCGGCTGGCCAGCAGCTCGGCCCACTGGCGTGCTCTGGCTTCATCCCAATCCAATGAAAAACGTTCAGAATCAATTAGATAGGATAAAAATAGTGCATCGTAGCGTTGCGCCAGACGAATATTGGCTAAAGTGGCAGACATGAAGTCGCGCATGATCTGCTCCAACGCCGGCCCTTGCAAGGGCGGCGCATCGGGCGAGAATACCAGGGCGGCATCGTCCAGTGCACGAGCCAGAAGGTAATCATTCAGCTCGGCATCGTCCTTGAGGTATTGTTCCTGCTTACCCTGCTTGATTTTATACAACGGAGGTTGGCCGATATAAATATGGCCGCGCTCAATCAATTCGCGCATTTGCCGGTAGAAGAAGGTCAACAACAGGGTACGAATATGTGAGCCGTCCACGTCTGCGTCGGTCATGATGATAATGGTGTGGTAGCGCAGTTTGTCCGGATTGAACTCGTCGCGGCCGATACCACAACCCAGAGCCGTGATCAGCGTGCCCACCTCAGCTGACGAAATCATTTTGTCAAAACGGGCCTTTTCGACGTTCAGAATCTTACCCTTTAGCGGCAAAATGGCCTGATACTTGCGATTGCGGCCCTGCTTGGCTGAGCCACCGGCAGAATCACCCTCGACCAGGAAGAGTTCCGATAAAGCCGGGTCTTTCTCCTGGCAGTCTGCCAGCTTGCCGGGCAAACCGGCAATATCCAACACCCCTTTACGGCGCGTCATTTCACGGGCTTTGCGTGCCGCTTCGCGAGCACGGGCAGCTTCCACCACTTTGGCGGTAATGGTTTTGGCCTCACCTGGATTTTCCAGCAGGAAATCGCGCAGTTTCGACGACAATACCGATTCGACCACCGCTTTTACTTCAGATGAAACCAGCTTGTCCTTGGTCTGCGAGGAAAACTTGGGATCAGGTACTTTCACCGACAAAACGGCTACCAACCCTTCGCGCGCGTCATCACCCGAGGTAGTGACCTTGTCTTTCCTGGCCAAACCCGACTCTTCGATGTATTGGTTCATGGTGCGCGTCAGGGCGGCACGGAAACCCGCCAGATGGGTACCACCGTCTTTCTGCGGAATGTTATTGGTGAAAACGAACACCGCCTCCTGGTAGGAGTCAGTCCACTGCAGGGCTGCCTCAACAACAATCCTGTTCTGTTCGTCGGTGAAATGCATCACCGTTGGGTGCAGCGGAGTCTTGTTGCGGCTCAAGTGTTCTACGAAAGAACGTATGCCGCCCTTGTATTCAAACACGTCTTCCTTACCAGTGCGTTCATCGATCAGTTCAATGCGCACACCGGAATTGAGGAAACTGAGCTCCCGCAAGCGTTTCGCCAGGATTTCGTAGTGAAAAACCAGGTTGGTGAAAATCGCTTTGCTGGGACGGAAGAAAATCTTGGTGCCGGTCTTGTCGCTTTTGCCGGTTTCTTTCAAAGGCTCTTGCGGTACACCCATACGATACGTCTGACGCCACACGCTGCCATCACGCCGGATGCGCAGCTCCAACTCCTCCGACAAGGCATTGACCACCGATACGCCCACTCCGTGCAAGCCGCCGGAAACCTTGTAGGAGTTGTCGTCGAACTTACCGCCGGCATGCAGTACGGTCATGATGACTTCAGCGGCCGATTTACCCTCTTCCTCATGGATATCGACCGGAACACCGCGACCATTGTCACTGACACTGACCGCGTCATCTTCGTGAATGGTCACCCGAACATAATCACAATAGCCCGCCAAGGCCTCGTCAATGGAGTTATCGACGACCTCAAACACCATGTGATGCAGGCCGGTGCCGTCATCGGTGTCACCGATGTACATACCCGGTCGCTTGCGTACCGCGTCCAGACCTTTAAGAACCTTGATGTTCTTGGAATCGTAATTCGAGTTACTCATAATTCGTCCCGACCCCCTGTTGGAGTCTTTTGATTCTGCTGTGATGGGTGATTCCGGTACCTGCCAGACCTGCCCAAAGAGGCTGCCTGAAGTTGCATACCGAAATGGTGCCTACCCGGACCTGAAAACCAGCGGAAATCAGGTCCCAAATCAGACACTTGGCGAAGTGCTCAAACCTGGCGCAATTATACCACCTTGAAGACCTTACCGTGTTCCACGTGAAACACCGCAGGCGTGCCTTCAAGGCCGTCAGCCAGCACGCCGGTTACCCAAACCTGACTGGCGCAGGACAGGGCTTTTTGCAGCACTTCCTTAAAATGGCGTTGATCGAACTCGGAAGCAAGGTCATCCAGTAAAATAACCGGAGCCTGGCCGGAATTCTTGAGCAATTCTGCCTGACTCAATAACAAACAGGCGGCAACTTTTTTTTGCTCTCCCCGTGACAACACGGATTTGACCGAACGACCGTTCCGCTCCAGCAACAGATCTGCGCGGTGCGGACCGTGCTGGCTCAACCCTTGTTCCAGGTCCCGTTCACGACCCGCTTGCAAGGCCTCCATCAGGCTTTTGGATTTCCAACCCTTGTGGAATCTCATGCCAATACCTTGTAAACCACTGCGATCGGAATTCAATTGCTGGCTGAATTCCTGCTTCAGCATCTGGAAGTACTGCAGGCGAAAGGCGTTCAACTGCTCACCCAAAGGCGCAATGATATCGTCCAGGCTGTCCACCACGGCCTCCTGGCCCCTTCTCAGGGCGGCATTGCGTTGTTTCAGGCCACGTGAGTAGTGTCGCCAGACATCCAGAAACAGAGGTTCCACGTGAAACACTCCCCAATCCAGGAAGCGGCGGCGACCCTCAGGCGAACCACTGACCAGGGTATGGCTGTTGGGCTCCATCAATACGATGGGCAAAGCACGGGATAATTCACTCAGCAGTGCGACATCCTGGCCGTTCTTGCGAGCGCGCCAGCTTTTTTTACTGCGTTCCAGGCCCAATCGATGCTTTACTTCACCCACTCGCACTTCCATGAAAACCTGGAAGGTTTCGGCCTGGTGGCGAATCAATTCATCGCTACTGCTGGTTCGAAACGATTTGCCACGTGACAACAGGAACAAGGCCTCCAACAAACTGGTTTTGCCGGCGCCATTTTCACCATAAAAATAGTTGAGACCCGCTTCGGGCTGGATCTCAACAAGCTCCAGGTTACGAAAGTTCTCTATCCGAAGGTGCGTTATATACACGTACCGCTATCCTTGGGTGCTTTTCCGGAGCCGGCATGTAGGTGACGACCGTTGGCCGACCTCAGGCCTTAGCGCCTGATGGGATAATCAAAGCTTAAGCGGCATAACGACGTGCTGGTCCGGACTGCCACCCAGGGAAGAAATCAGGCAACTGCTGTTGGCATCGCGCATTTCCAAAATGATTTGCTCAGCCTCCAGAGCATTGAGCGCATCCAACAGATAGGTCACGTTAAAACCGACCGCCATCTGATCAAAAGTCAGCCTGGCTTCCAGCTCTTCCTCTGCCTGCTCCTGCTGTGGGTTATGAGCCATGATCTTGAGCATCTTGCCGGCCGCTTCGAGCCTGACGCCTTTGTATTTTTCATTCGACAGAATGGAGGCTCGTTGCAATGCCAGTATCATGGCACCCCGGTCCAACTCCATTTTTTTATCGGTACCCAGCGGAATGACGGCCTGGTAATCCGGGAAACGGCCATCGATCAGTTTGGATGTCAGTACCAGACCACCCTTGACCAGACGGATGTGGTTTTTACCCAGGCCCAATTGAACCGGTTTGTCAGAGTCGTCCAGCATCCGCGAAAGCTCCAAAACACCCTTGCGAGGCACAATAATCTGCCGGTTCTGGCCAATATCCAGCTTGCCATCGTGATCACATACCGCCAGACGGTGACCATCGGTAGCTACCGTACGCAAGCCACCATCCTTGAATTCAAACAGCAAGCCATTTAGGTAATAACGCACGTCCTGATTTGCCATGGCAAAAGATGTTTTATCCAGTAGTTTTTTTAGTTTATCTTCCTGAATTTCAACGGTTTCTATGGATTCAACCTGATCAGTAGCCGGGAACTCATTGGCTGGAAGGGTAGCCAGCGAATAACGGCTGCGTCCTGCCGAGAAAGTCAGCTTTTCCGCATCGAGAGTGACATTGATTTTCACCCCATCAGGCAGCATGCGCACAATATCCAGCAGCTTTCGTGCAGGTGCCGTGATTTCACCATCCTGAGTGACTTCAGCATTGGCTTCCGCAATCAATTCGACTTCCATGTCCGTACCGGTAATCACTAGTCGGGAGTCTTTGGAATGCGCCTGAATCAGGAAGTTGGCCAATACCGGTAAGGTCTGGCGTCTTTCAACCACACCAATTACCTGACTCAGTGGTTGCAGAAAACTTTCTCGAGAGATACTGAATTTCATACCGGTTCCTTTCCTTTTTATTAATTTATTTATATATATAACTGTAGTAGTAATAGGGCCTGTTAGTATCGGGATAACAAAATTATATATTTAAATATCAATAACATAAAGCCGTTCGTGTTGTCAGGAACCCTTGGCTATTCCTGTGCATGGTCTGTGGATAACTCAGGCCTTTGAAAGTATCCACAGCTTGTTAAGCGGCCATACATAAAGTAA
>CAZRTG010000100.1:0-12016 GCA_964602895.1 uncultured Wenzhouxiangellaceae bacterium | reverse complement strand
AATCATCTATTGGGCACGACAGATCGAAGCGATTAAACTGAGGTCAGTTTATCGAGCCCGATTAATCTCGAACAATACTGCTCTGAATCCGGAAAGGATGTCGACAGGAGATGTCTACTTAGGTTTTATGCCGCATACCAAAGATTCAATACTGAAGCGCTGGCATACGTTGCGCATTTCACCACTTCGCTGCAACAGAAAGTGGGCGCAGCCGTATTGGCATGCGGAACAGGAGTTGCAGAATATTGCCTGTAGAACCTGCCCCGAATTTGATGCGACAAGCAGGAAATGTTCGATAGGTTTTGGTACGCCATTGCGAAAATGTGTAGTGGCATCCATTGAAGCCCATTTTTATGATTGCGCCGGGCAGGATTGTCTGGAAATTGGTTTCGGTCGCTTCACACTCGCCAAAAACCTGATTTTACGCAGCGGAGGCCGGTGGACGGGTATCGATCCCGCCCAACCCAGGACCCGAATAGCCCGAAAAAATCATGGTGGTTACGGCACTGCTGCGAATATACCCTTTCCGGATCAATCGTTTGACAAAGTATTCGGCATCCAGTCATTTGAGCACTGGGGACAGAAGGCGGCAAACCGCGAACCTTCTGATTACGCCGCTTGCCTGGCGGAAATTTCTCGTGTTCTCAAACCGGGTGGTTCGCTGTATCTGGATGCGCCGATTCATTTTCATGGCCACGAAATATTCATTATGGGAGACCTGCCGAGAATCCGGCAACTCTTTAACCCGGACTGTTGGCAGGATCTGGTCATGCAATGTTGGCGCCGGGACTATGAGCCCCTCGAGAAATATCCACCCAATGCAACGGTACTGAAGGAATGGCCCATAGAGATCAGCAGCTACCCGGCAAAGCAGGTGCTAAAGGCCAAAGAGCAGGGCTCGGTTTGGTTGCTTACCATCTCCGCACGCAAGTCATCTGACCAAGTGGCAAAGATTTAAATTCTGGCTATCAGTTTTTGAGCCATTGCCCGTTTTTAATGACCGCGCGACAGGCGTTGTCGCGAAAGTGATACAGCCAATGATTTAAATTTGGTGCGTCGATCAGGGTGATGTCGGCGCGGTATCCCGCTTGCAGACTGCCAATTTCATGCTGTAAATCCAGAGCTTTGGCCGCCATGCGGGTAACGCCCATCAGGACTTCCTGTGGCGTCATGGATTGCTGTAAACAGGCCAGTGTCATGGCCAGAGGCAAATGATAGCTGGGAGAGGAGCCAGGGTTGAAATCGGTTGCCACAGCGACTGCGGTTCCGGCATCGAGCAGTTTTCGGGATGGAGTTTGCCGTTCGCTCAAGTACAAAGATGCCAGTGGCAAGCTGACAGCGACCACTCCCGCCTCGGCCATGGCTGCGATGCCCTGGTCATTCACATATTCCAGGTGTTCAGCGGAAGTGGCTTTCATCTCGGCGGCCAGTGCCGCTGCTCCCTGGTCACTCAACTGATCAGCATGGACTTTCAGTTTCAGCCCATATCGCCTCGCAACAGTAAGAATATGCCTGGCCTCATCGCAAGTAAATGCGCCTTCCTCGACAAAAATGTCACAGAATCTGGCCAGCCCTTCGGCTGCAACTTGCGGTATCAGTTCTTCGCAAAGCAGGCTGATGTAACCGTTTCGGTTACCGGTGAACTCAGGTGGAATGGTATGTGCACCCAGGAAAGTGGGTATCAGGTCTATCGAGTGCTTCGCATCGGCTTGACGATAGACTTCCAGCTGTTTCATTTCGTTGGCCAAATCCAGGCCATAGCCTGATTTACATTCGACTGTGGTAACACCCAGCTGCTGCATCCGGTCAAGGTGTTGCAGGGTAGAGCGCAGCAATTCGCCCTGAGTGGCGCGTCGTGTGGCGGCGACGGTGCTGCGAATGCCACCACCGGCTTTAGCGATTTGCTGATAGCTGGCTCCCGAGAGCCGTAATTCAAATTCGTCCTCACGCCATCCGCCAAAACACAAATGGGTGTGGCAGTCGATCAGGCCTGGAATCAACAGGCCACCCATGCAATCAATGACCTTCTCGGCTGCATACTGTGCCGGAACCTGATTGGCCGGACCCACCCAAACGATTTCCCGGCCCTGCCAAGCCAGAGCGGCGTTGCGAATCAATCCTGCATCCTGTTGTGGTAAGTCCGGGCTGCAGGTGGCCAGTTCTGAAATATTATGAAGTAGCGGCATCGAGGCTATTGAAACATTTAATGCAGTTGGCCAATGACTTGTTCGACAGGGCTGATCAGGGCACCTTCCCGCAGCAGCATGGCGCAGAGTTCGATATCGTTGCGGACCTCGTAGTCATGGTCCGCATGTGGGATTTTTGAACGCAGGAATTGTTGCGCAGCAAATACGGCTGATCCGGGTTTGAGTGGCAAGCGGAAATCCAGTGCCTGGGCAGATGTCAGCAGCTCAACGGCCAGCACATATTCGACGTTGTAAAGTACCTCCAACAGCTTCAGGGCACTGATGGAGCCCATGGAAACATGGTCTTCCTGTCCCAGGCTGGTAGGAATGGAGTCCACTGAAGCCGGGTGACACAACACTTTGTTTTCCGATACCAGAGCGGCAGCCGTGTATTGCGGCACCATAAAACCTGAATTGACGCCCGTATCCTTCATAAGTAAACGCGGCAGGCCATCATGACCTTCCAGCAGCAAATAGGTCCTGCGTTCAGAGATGCTGCCCAGTTCGGCCAATGCAATGGCTGCAAAGTCCAACGCCAGGGCCAGTGGCTGGCCATGGAAATTGCCGCCGGAAAGTATATCGCCATTGGCAAACACCAGCGGGTTATCGGTTACGGAATTCAGTTCGATTTCAATCACTCCGATGGCATAGTCAAGTGCATCACGGCTGGCGCCATGAACCTGGGGTACACAGCGCAGGCAATAAGGATCCTGCACCTTGCCGCAATCACGGTGTGAATCCAGGATTTCACTTCCCTTCAGCAAGTTGCGTATATTCTCGGCAACCTGTATCTGGCCCGGGTGAGGCCGGATGGCGTGAATGCGTGCATCAAACGGAACAGCACTCCCTTGCAAGGCTTCCAGACTCATAGCCGCCAATACATCCGCTTGCTGACGTAACTTGAGCGCCCGTTCCAGTATAAAGGCGCCATAGGCAGCCATCAGCTGGGTGCCGTTGATCAAGGCCAGACCATCCTTGGCTTGCAAAGAAATGGGCTTTAAGCCTGCTTGTTGTAGTGCCTGATGTACATCGCGCTTGCCGTTGAAGTCCTCGGACCACAGTTCTCCCCGGCCAATCAAGGGCAAGCACATATGGGCCAGGGGGGCCAGGTCACCCGATGCACCCACGCTGCCACGGCTGGGTACCCAGGGGACCAGGTCGTGTTTTTCGAAGGCGAGCAGTTGATCAAATGTGGAGCGGGAAATACCTGACTGTCCCAAGCCCAGTGCATGTATTTTCATTTGCAGCATCAGACGGGTAATTTCAGGAGGTACAGGGCGCCCTACACCGCAGGCATGACTGAGCAGAATATTCTGTTGTAATTCAGAGAGTTGCTCGGCATTTATGCGAGTGTTTGCCAACACACCAAAACCGGTATTGATGCCGTAATGGGCCAGTCCGTCATCAAGTGCATTCAGTACGATTTGTCTGGATTGGTCAATCGCCTCAGGCGATTGTCGCAGCTTGTCCATGCTGTTTGCCAGGTCCTGATAAAGACTGGCAACATGGATGGTTTTTTTTGAATCTCTTGCCGTCATGGGTGTGAATCAACCGTTGATCATCGGCAAATCAACACCGCGTTGGTTCGCTGTTTCAATTGCCTCGGTATAACCGGCATCCGCGTGACGCATGACCCCCGTCCCGGGATCGGCGGTCAGCACGCGTTGCAACCTGCGATCGGCCATTTCGGTACCATCTGCGACACAGACCATCCCGGCATGCTGTGAATACCCGATACCCACGCCACCACCGTGGTGTATCGATACCCAGCTCGCACCGCAGGCGGTATTGAGCATGGCATTAAGCAATGGCCAATCGGCAATCACATCCGAGCCATCCAGCATGGCTTCCGTTTCACGATTGGGCGATGCCACGGACCCGGTGTCCAGGTGATCGCGGCCGATGACCAAAGGTGCTTCAACCAGACCCTTCCTGACCAGCCAGTTGAACTTCAGGCCTGCTTCAGCACGCTCGCCATATTCCAGCCAGCAGATGCGGGCCGGCAGTCCCTGGAATTGAATTTTCTCCTGGGCCTTGTGTATCCAGCGAGCCAGACCTTCTTTCTCAGGAAAAAGTTCGAGTATGGCCTTGTCGGTTGCTGCAATATCGGCCGGAAGGCCACTCAGTGCGGCCCAGCGGAACGGACCGGCACCACGACAGAACAGAGGACGGATGTATGCCGGTACAAAACCCGGGAAGTCGAAGGCATCCGCCATGCCTCGATGGTCTGCTACCTGGCCACGCAGGTTATTGCCGTAGTCAAAGCAGATCGAGCCTTTTTTCTGCAGATCAAGTATGGCTTGTACATGCACGACCATGGAGTCCAGCACCGCGTTGTCGTAGAAATCCGGGTCCTTTTTTCGCAACTCAGTAGCGGCGTCCAGGGAGTAGCCGGCCGGAATATAGCCTTCACGCAAATCATGCGCCGAGGTCTGGTCGGTAACAATGTCAGGAACCATGCCACGCCTGGCCAGTTCGGGCAGGATTTCAGCAATATTGCCCAACAGGCCTACCGATAAACTGCTTTCTGCCGCGTCCAACAAGCCCAAGGCTTTATCCAGATCGGTAGCCATCACATCACAATAACCCGTTTCCACCCGCCGCTGTATGCGCCAGGGATCCACTTCGACGGCCAGACATTTACCGTTGTTCATGGTTACCGCAAGCGGTTGCGCGCCTCCCATGCCGCCAAGACCGGCGGTAACCACCAGTTTGCCATGGAGACTGCCGTTGAAATGCTGCAGAGCACATTCGGCAAATGTCTCATAAGTGCCCTGCACAATGCCCTGCGAACCTATGTAGATCCAGGAGCCGGCCGTCATCTGGCCGTACATGGTGAGACCTTTACGTTCCAGTTCACGAAAAACTTCCCAGTTGCCCCAACGGGGCACCAGGTTGGAGTTGGCGATCAGGACCCTGGGTGCTTCTTCATGGGTTCTGAAAACCCCCACCGGTTTACCGCTTTGGACCAACAGGGTTTCGTCGTTCTCCAGTCGTTGCAGTGTTTTGACAATGCGATCAAAACAGGCCCAGTTGCGAGCTGCTTTGCCCGTTCCACCGTAAACCACCAATTCTTCCGGTTTTTCAGCAACATCCGGGTCGAGATTATTCATCAGCATGCGCAAGGCAGCTTCCTGGTGCCAACCTTTGCAGCTGAGGGCAGATCCGTGACTGGCCTTGATTTGTCGCACAGCAGCATCCATCATTCGAGGGTAAAAGATTGATTATATGTGAACCTGGCGGCGTGGGCCGGGTCTTTGTATTTGGAATTGCAGAACGGCAAGCCGTAAATCAGGCACTTAAAGGATCCCGGCATGATAAAAATCTTCCAGCCCAGAGTCTGGTTTCTGGTCATCGCTTTGAGTTGTGCGGCTTTGCTTGGATATGCCGTTTATGTTCAGCACGCCATGTTTCTTGATCCTTGCCCATTGTGTATTTTTCAACGGGTTGCATTTCTGTGGATAGGCTGCGTTGCTCTGCTGGCAGTGCTGCATAATCCGGCAGCCACAGGCCGATGGGTCTACACAGCGCTGGTTTTGACAGGTTGTGCGGGCGGCGCAGCCATCGCGGGAAGGCATATCTGGTTGCAAGGTCTGCCACCGGATCTAGTGCCGGATTGTGGCATGGGACTCAATTACATGCTCGATACCATGCCTTTTGCCGATGTGTTGAAAGAAGTTTTTTACGGCTCTGGCGAATGTGCTGAGATAGACTGGTCCTTTCTGGGCATCAGCATGCCCGGTTGGACCCTGGTCTGGTACATTGGACTGGCGATCGTCACCCTGGCCGTCATGCTACTGCATGGTCGTAAGCAAAGCAGGATTTAAAGTTTTGGAGTTAATGTATGAAAAGCGCTAGTCCTCCGGTGCAAAAAGTATTGGAAGCTGAAAATTGGTCGCCAGAATCGTGGCAGAGCCGAAATGCCCTGCAGCAAGCAAAATACCCGGATGCTGATGATCTGGCTCGTGTGTTGCGCCAGTTGAGTCAGTTGCCGCCATTGGTTACTTCGTGGGAGATTCAGACCCTGAAGGATCAAATAGCCGATGCTCAGGCAGGTCGCAACTTTATGTTGCAAGGTGGTGATTGTGCAGAGAATTTTGATGAGTGTACCTCACCTCTGATCACCAACAGACTCAAAGTCCTGTTACAAATGAGTCTTGTTTTGATGCACGGAATGCAGATGCCTGTGCTGCGGGTCGGTCGCTTTGCGGGCCAGTATGCCAAGCCACGTTCTTCCGATGAAGAAACCCGGGAAGGCGTTACATTACCCAGTTATCGGGGTGACCTGGTGAATGCCATAGAGTTCACACCTGAAGCCAGAAAGCCGGATCCGCGCCGTCTGTTGCAGGCACATTCCAGTTCGGCCATGACCATGAATTTTGTTCGAGCCCTGGTGGATGGTGGTTTTGCCGACCTGCATCATCCTGAATACTGGAACCTGAGTTGGGTGGAGCATTCACCCCTGGCTGAAGAATTTCAACGCGTTGCAGAAAGTATAGGTAACTCTCTGAAATTTCTTGAAACCGTCAGTGGTCAGGCTGCAGGCAGTGTGCGACGAGTGGATTTCTTCACCTCACACGAAGCCTTGCATTTGCCTTATGAACAATCATTGACACGCCAGGTCCCGCGGCAATGGGGCTGGTTCAATCTGTCCACCCATTTTCCATGGATTGGTATGCGTACCGCTGCCCTGGATGGTGCCCACGTCGAATATTTCCGTGGTATCCGGAATCCTTTGGGTATAAAAATTGGCCCTGGCATGACCCAGGAGTGGCTTGCCGGTCTCCTGGAGACTCTGAACCCTGGTCGCGAACCGGGGCGTATTGTGTTGATTCACCGCATGGGCGAGAGCCGCATTGAGGAACAGTTGCCCGCATTGATCAAAGCCGCGCAGGATACCGGCAGCCCGGTATTGTGGATTTGTGATCCGATGCATGGCAATACGGAATCCATCGCATCGGGAATCAAAACGCGACGATTCCGTAAAATCATGCACGAGGTCGAACTGGCCTTTGATATTCATCGGGACTGTCATTCCCGGCTGGGTGGCGTGCACCTGGAACTGACCGGTGAAAATGTCACCGAGTGTACCGGTGGAGCAAGGGATCTGTCGGAAGAAGATCTGAAACGTGACTACAAGTCTACGGTGGATCCCCGGTTGAATTATGAACAGTCTCTGGAACTGGCCATGCTGATTGTACGGAACTCAAAACGAAAGGCCTGATGCGCTGGCAGCCCAGGCTGGCCTTCGGTTCGGGAGATGGCTATCAATCGAATAATGCGCGCAGAGTGGTTGATTGCACTGCTGTTACTGCTGTTCAGTGTGGTCTTGCCAGCTGACCAGTTAACCGTTGAGCATCAGCTTGGCTTCGACAATCGAAAAAATCAATATGTAGATGTGCAACTGTCCATCCCTGTGCAGTCAGCAGAAGTCACACTCGCTATGCCCAGTTGGACGCCTGGCTCGTATTTGATCAGGGATTATGCAGCACAGGTTGAGAGTCTGCGGGCCAGCGGGCAATCCGGCAAGACCCTGGCTGTCAGCAAAATCGAGAAGAATCGTTGGCGCATAGAAACTGCCGGTGAAACACGGATCAATATCGAATATTCGGTGTGGGCAGGAGAGTTGGCTGTCAATGCGGGTTGGGTGGAATCCGATTTTGCCATACTCAATGGTGCCGGAATTTTCCTTTACAACGAAACGATCCGGGACCTGCCCCAGCGACTGCACATAAACTTGCCAGAGTCGTGGCGAAATGTTCATGTGGCTTTGCCCCGTTCCGATGACCCATATACTTTTTTGGCCCGAGATTTCGATGAACTGGTCGACAGCCCGGTCCTGCTTGGAAATACAACAAGCTATCCGTTCGAAGTTGACGGCCACAGTTATGCCTTGATCAACCAGGGTGATGAACGGCTCTGGGATGGCGACCGGGCGGCAGCCGATACCGCTCGCGTCGTCCAGTCGGTTCAGACGTTCTGGCAAACCAATCCGCTCAAGCGCGAATATTTGTTTATGAACCTGATTTCCAACGGCAGTGGCGGTCTGGAACACGATTACAGCACGGTGATCATGAGCTCACCCTGGCAAATGCGTAATCGCAATGACTACATTCGCTGGCTGGCATTGCTCAGTCACGAATTTTTCCACGCCTGGAATGTTCGTCGATTGAGACCTCAGGCGCTCAGACAGTACGACTACAGTCGCGAGATTTATACCCGGGAACTGTGGCTGGCAGAGGGCCTGAGCAGCTACTACGATAACCTGCTGTTGTTCCGATCGGGACTGATTACTGTAGATGAATACCTGGCGTTGCTGGCAGAAGAGATTCGCAACTATGAAGTATCTCCCGGGCGAAAAGTGCGCAGTGCGGAACAGGCTTCTTTTGATACTTGGATCAAACATTACAAACCCGATGCCAACAGCATCAACAGCGATGTCAGCTACTATCGCAAAGGCTCGTTAATAGGCTTTTTTGCCGATACTGCGATTCGAAAATCCAGCAAGCAGAAAGTTTCTCTGGATGACATCCTGCGGGAAATGTACCGCCGCTTTGGGCCTGAAGGAAGCCAGTCACAGGGCTACCCACCCCGAGCGTTTGAAACATTGATTGAACAACAGGTGGGAAAAGCGGTGGCTGATCAGGTCGAAGCACTGCTGACCACGGTGGCTGATCCTGATGTGGACGCGGCGCTGGATTACTACGGCCTGCAGCTGGACCGGGCGGTTTTACGTAAAGCAGCCGAAGTGGCTGGCAGTCCGGTCCCGGTTGATTTTGGTCTGGTGTGGAATTCTCAGGAATCGTTGTTGTTGGTTGAGTCGGTGGTACGTGGCAGCTCCGGATCGGAGGCGGGTGTATTGCCGGGTGATGAATTGCTGGCAATCAATGGCCAAAGGGTAGACCGGATGACCGTCCAGGATCAGATGCTGCGTCTGCAGCCTGATGAGTCGGTAGATCTGTTGCTGGTACGCCATGGTCGGGTTTTGATGCTGCCGGTTAAAGTGCAACACGCAATTCCCGACAGGTATCGAATTTCAATCAAGCCTGATATCAGGCAGCGAGAGAAAGATCGTATGGAACAGTGGTTGGGAATGCCGCTGACGTTTATAAAAAACTGAAGTGCTTCTATAAAAGTCAGCCAATCCGCAGATCAGGCTTCGTTGCGGATCCTGTCTGCCCGTTTGCGTTCATGTTCCAACAGATAGACTTTGCGCAAGCGGATACTTTCCGGTGTAACTTCAACCAATTCATCATCTTCAATAAATTCCAGCGCTTGCTCCAGACTCATTTTTATGACGCCATTGAGTTGCACGTTTTCATCCTTGAGCACTGTGCGTATATTGGTCAGTTGCTTGGTTTTCAGCGGGTTCACGGTCAAATCATTGGAGCGGCTGTGAACACCTACGATCTGGCCTTCATAAACATCGACACCCGGCTCGATCAGCAGTCGGCCACGGTCTTGCAAATTGAACAGGCCATAGGGTCCGGCCCGGCCAGTTCCGTTGGAAATCAAAACGCCATTGTTGCGAGGTGATATGACTCCGGGTAAATACGGGCCGTAATGGCTGAATATGTGGAACATAAGGCCGGTACCAGCAGTTAAAGTCCGGAACTCGTTCTGGAATCCGATCAAACCTCTGGCAGGTATGATGTACTCCAGCCGCACCCGTCCCTTGCCATCAAGTTGCATGTTCTGCAACTCGCCACGCCGTTCTCCCAAACGCTCCATTACACTGCCCTGGTATTCAGATTCCAGGTCTGCCACCAGCTGCTCGTAAGGCTCTTCTTTATGGTCACCCACCTCGCGCAGGATCACTTCCGGCCGCGAAATAGCCATTTCATAGCCTTCCCGCCGCATGGTTTCAATCAAGATGGAAAGATGCAGCTCGCCCCGTCCCGATACTTTGAAATGCTCTGCATCTTCGGTTTCTTCAACTCGAAGAGAGACGTTGTGGCTGGCTTCACGTAACAAACGCTCACGTAACTGACGACTGGTGAGGTATTTGCCTTCCTTGCCGGCAAAAGGGGATTTGTTGACGCGAAACATCATACTGATGGTGGGTTCATCGACCGTAAGGACAGGCAGCGCCTCTGGTGTGTCACGGTCACACAAGGTGTCGGATATGCCCAGGTCCTCGATACCGGTAACTGCAATGATATTTCCGGCTGAGGCGGATTTGACTTCCTGCCGCTCCAGCCCGTGAAAGCCCAATACCTGTAGCACACGAGCGTTACGTTTTTTGCCTTTGCGGTCAATCACGCAAATGGATTGGTTGGTGCTTATCTGACCACGTTGTACCCGACCCACACCAATTACGCCCACATAGGGGCTGTAATCCAGAGATGAAATCCGCATCTGGAAGGGGCCTTCAGCATCGACGTTGGGGGGTGTTACATTTTTTATAATCGATTTGAACAGGGGGCTCATATCGCCTTCCGTGACAGAGTCCTCCAGGCTGGCAAATCCTTTCAGCGCTGATGCATAGACTACCGGAAAATCCAGTTGCGCATCAGTAGCGCCGAGTTTGTCAAACAGGTCAAAAGTCTGGTCCAGTACCCATTGCGGGCGGGCGCCCTCGCGGTCGACCTTGTTGATAACGACGATGGGTTTGAAGCCCATTTCAAAAGATTTCTGTGTAACAAAGCGGGTTTGCGGCATGGGACCGTCTACGGCATCTACCAACAAAAGCACTGAGTCGACCATGCTCAGTATGCGTTCAACTTCCCCACCGAAATCGGCATGTCCTGGCGTGTCAACAATATTGACGCGCCAGTCAGTCTCACCATCATTCCAGATAATGGAGGTGTTTTTGGAAAGAATGGTAATACCACGTTCTTTTTCCAGGTCACTGGAGTCCATCACGCGCTCCGGTCTCGCTGCGCGTTCACCCAAAGTTCCTGATTGCTGCAGCAAACAGTCTACCAGGGTAGTTTTGCCATGATCGACGTGTGCGATGATGGCGATATTTCTCAGGTTTTCAATCACGATGGTACATCTGGGGAAGGGGGGCGCACGTTACTCTGTTTTCGCAATAAAATCAATGGGAAAATCAAAGTGGCCCGACATTGAATCCCAGTGATTCAAGGGTTTTTGCCAGGGATGGATCAATATCCCGTGGTAGTTGTTTTCCGGCAAAATCACGTCTGACAGCATAATTTTTACGCAAGGCATCAAATTCCACACCCGTGATACGGTCCTTGCCAAGTAAACAGTCTCTGAAAGCCCCGTCATCGGCTTCAACCGGACAACTGGCCAGGACGGCTGCTGCGGCAGAACTCGTTACATCAACTGAAAGTGGCTCTGGCGGCGGCACCTGCGGCGGCATGGGACTGGGTGGCTTGATTCCCTGCCATTGCAGAAACTGTCCGAAAATCATACGGGTACCTTTCAATTTGCCATCCAGACTGTAACCGGCAACATGCGGTGTTGCCACCGTAACACGGTTCAGAAGCTGGGCTTCTATGGTGGGCTCGTCGGGCCACACATCAAGCGCTGCATGGCCTTTACCCTGGCTCAACCATTGCTTGAGGGCAGCGCCTTCGAGCACAGCTCCACGCGAGCTGTTGACCAGCAACGCGCCGTGTTTCAGACTGGAGAAAAACTTTTCATTACCCAGGCCTGCAGTGGCGTTTGGGCCATTGTCGGTTAGCGGTACATGAAAACTGATCAAATCACAGTCGACTATCGTTTCCATGTTCACCAGACCTTTTTTTCCTGCTTGAGCCAGTGGCGGGTCACAGGCAACTACTTCCGCAACATTCATCAGGGTCAACAAGCGATGTAATCGGCTTCCCACATTGCCCATTCCTACGATACCAGCCCTGATG
>CAZRTG010000099.1:0-12034 GCA_964602895.1 uncultured Wenzhouxiangellaceae bacterium | reverse complement strand
GATGCCCAGATTGCAGCATTTGCCATGGCAGTCTGGTTTCGTGACCTGTCAGCCTACGAGCTCAAGGTCATGACGCTGGCCATGCGCGATAGTGGCACGGTTTTGCAATGGCAAGGCCTGGATGGCCCGGTGGTCGACAAACACTCCACCGGTGGTGTGGGGGACCTCGTGAGTCTGGTGTTGGCACCGCTGGTAGCAGCCTGCGGTGCTTACGTCCCCATGATTTCTGGCCGCGGCCTGGGGCACACCGGTGGCACGCTGGATAAGCTCGAAAGCATACCGGGCTTCAATACGTCTCCCAGCGAACCGGAATTTCAGCGCCTGGTGCGTAGCAACGGACTTTCCATCATAGGTCAGACCGACCAACTGGCGCCGGCAGATGGCAGCATCTATGCCGTGCGGGATGTTACCGCCACCGTGGCATCCATGCCTTTGATTGTATCTTCGATACTCTCCAAAAAGCTGGCCGAAGGGCTGGATGCCCTGGTCATGGATATCAAGGTAGGCAACGGTGCATTCATGGCGACAATTGAAGAGGCACATACCCTGGCCGCCCGTTTATGCCGTACGGCCAACGATGCGGGCCTCGCTTGCCATGCGTTTCTGACCGATATGTCACAGCCCATGTCTTTTTCAGCCGGAAATGCTCTGGAAATGCGTGAAGCCTGTGCCTACCTCAACGGAGGTCAGCGACATCCCCGGTTACATGCGTTGGTGATGGCCATCGCCAGCGAAATGCTCCTTTTGACCGGACTTGCCGATTCTGAAGCCGGGGCTACCAGCCTGTTGCAACAGAAATTGGATAGTGGCGAAGCGGCTGAGAAGTTCGCTTGCATGGTGGCGGCACAGGATGGCCCCGCTGATTTATTGCAGCGACCGGAAGATTATCTTTCAGTCGCCAAATATTCCCGCCCCTTGCAGATGCAGCAGTCCGGCTGGATAAAGTCCATACATATGACCCGTCTGGGCCTGGCCGTAGTCCGACTGGGCGGCGGCAGGTTTCGCGCCGATGACCTTATCGATCATTCCGTCGGCCTGTCGGGTTTGCGTTGTGCTGGCGAGTATGTGCAGCAGGGTGAGGAAATACTGATGATACATGCACGCAATGAGTCTGACTGGTCACAGGCTGAAGCACAGTGCCGAACTGCGATCGAAACCGTCGGGCAGGATCCCTTAATAGTCAGGAATAATATTATTCTGGATAGAATTAAAAAACCCCTGGAGAGTTTAAATGAGTGATGCCGATCGGAAAAGACTTTTGGCTTCGGCCCGAAAGGCCGGTGCAGGTGCTTACTCACCCTATAGCAAGTACTGTGTAGGCGCCGCGGTACTCGATGCGGCCGGGAATATACATGTCGGCTGTAACGTGGAAAATGCATCTTTCGGGCTGACATCCTGCGCAGAGCGTAATGCAATAGCAGCCGCCATCGCCGCAGGCGAGCGCGAATTGATGGCTATCCTGATTTACGTACCGGGCAGCAGACTGTTTGAACCTTGTGGCGCCTGCCGACAGGTCATGTTGGAACTGATGCCGGGATCGGCACCGGTCTGGTCCGTGTGTGAAGTCGATGAGCGGCGTTGGACGGTGGCTGAATTATTGCCTCAGCCCTTTGTTTTCAGGGCAGATTGACCAACAGAAGATATTTCCTGACTGAAATCAGCCAACGTGTTGCAGGGCACGATTATGATGGTTTTTGTTTTGCAGTTGCTGCATGGATAGGGCAGCAAGCTTTGTGGTCTATTACACTGTCAGTCCCGCTGAATTTTACTATGAGGTATAGATGATGTCGGCTTACAAGAAAGTATTGGTTGCTGTTGATTTGAGTAATGAATCCAGCTTTGTGATCAAACGTGCGTTTGAGTGCGTCGATAAAGACACAGAAATGCATCTGGTGTACGTGCAGGAACCGATGGATTCGGTTTATATGGGTGTGGTTCCTTACGGGCCGGTATTCGTGGGCATGGACGAGGTGGAAGCGAACCTCAAACGGGAATTGAAAAGCAAGTTGGCTACCCTGGGCAAGGAATTTGGTGTTGCTGAGGATAACCTGCACCACCTCAATGGAGTGCCGGCGCGAGAAATCCACAAGTTTGTCGAACAAAATGACATTGACCTGGTAGTCATCGGTACTCACGGACAAAAAGGTGTTCAGCTGTTGTTGGGTTCCACTGCCAATTCGGTCTTGCATGGCAGCCGTTGCGATGTGCTGGCAGTTCGAATCAAGAAAGAATAGCGTGTATTCCCACGCGGGGTGAGCAGGTGAGCAGGACTGTATTGTGCTGGCTACTGGTGTTTTTCGCCGTATTGCTGTGGTCAGCATGGCGGCCTCATGACTACCCGATTTGGTGGCTGGAGGTGTCGCCTGCCCTGGTGGCGCTGGTAATTCTGGCGGTCACAAGAAAGAGCTTTCCGCTGACTCCGCTGCTTTATGTCCTGATCCTGATGCATGCCGTAATTTTGATGATTGGCGGGCATTACACCTATGCCGAAGTTCCTGCAGGAGAATGGTTGCGAGAGCTGACGAACGGTACGCGGAACAACTATGACAAGCTGGGTCATCTGGCGCAGGGCTTTATACCTGCGATGGTGGCCAGGGAATTGCTGTTGCGGCTGCATATCGTCGCCAGGAAATCATGGTTGAATTTTCTGGTGATCTGCATCTGCCTGGCAATCAGTGCATTTTACGAACTGATTGAATGGTGGGTGGCGCTGCTGAGCAGCCAGGCTGCAGAATCATTTCTGGGTACTCAGGGTTATGTCTGGGATACCCAGTCCGATATGTTGATGGCCTTGATGGGTGCGATGGCGGCCTTGCTGTTATTGTCACATTGGCACGACCGGCAGTTAGCCAGGTTGCCGTCCTGAAGTAAAAATCATGGCGCGGCAGGTCACAATGCAACACGAGTTGGCCGGGATCAGCTTTGCTGAAGGCATGCCCCTCACTGAAGGTTGCCACTATTTCCGTTCTTTCCTGACCACAGCGCATGCCACTGAATTGCTGCATACTCTATGGGCAGAACTGCCCTGGCAACAGAAGCCGATACGGCTGTTCGGCAAGTCGATCATGCAACCCCGGCTGATCAGTTGGCATTGCGATCCGGGACTGCGGTACAGCTACAGTGGTCTGCAGTTACCGCCCTGTGCCTGGCACCCACAACTGGCAGAACTCCGCGATCATTTGCATGCCGAAATGGGACTGGAGTTCAATTCTGTATTGGTCAATGCCTATCGGGATGGGCAGGATAGCATGGGTTGGCATGCTGATAATGAGCCTGAACTCGGGCCGGAACCGACACTGGCTTCCATCAGTCTCGGCCAGGAGCGCCGTTTCCGCTGGCGAGACAATCTCACCCGCCGGACGGGTGGAATCAATCTGGCGCACGGCAGTCTGTTGTTGTTGTCGGGCCAGTTTCAGAATCGCTACCGGCACAGTGTGCCCAAAACCACCAGGCAAATGGGTTTGAGGATCAACCTGACCTTCAGGCACATTCTGCAGTAATCACCGGATCACCCTTACCATTCAACAGGCTTCAGGCGCTCGCCGTCCGGCCCTGTTTCGAGGTCAGCTCGACCAGACTCTGCTGCAGAAGGTAAGCTTCCATTTGTTCCAACAAGCCGGCTTCATCAAGCCGTGCCAGTGCCAGACATTCTTCACGTGTGCCGTGTTCGATGAACTCATCGGCAAGTCCGATATTCAGTACCGGCAGCTGGTGGCCACTTCGGGCCAGGAATTCGTTGACGGCGCTGCCTGCACCGCCGGCAATGGCGTTCTCTTCAACCGTAACCAGGCAGTCGTGGTTCGCGACAGCCTCGATAATGGCGGCTTCATCCAGGGGTTTGATGAAACGCATATTGATGAGGCTGACGCCCAATTGTTGGGCCACCACCGTACAGGGCTGCACCATGCTGCCCCAGGCCAGAATGGCCATGGTTTTACCTTTGCAGATGCTGACCGATCGACCCAATGGCAAGGCAGTCATTTCAGTCTGCGGGACTGTGCCAGGACCTTTACCGCGTGGGTAGCGAACGGCTGCGGGGCCATTGTGCAGGTAGCCGGTGTACAGCATCTGGCGGCATTCATCTTCGTCGGCGGGTGCCATCACCAGCATATTGGGTATGCAACGTAAATAACTGAGGTCAAAACTGCCTGCATGTGTGGGGCCATCCGGACCGACCAGACCGGCCCGGTCTATGGCAAACAACACCGGCAGATTTTGCAGCGCTACATCATGGATCAGCTGGTCGTAAGCACGTTGCAAAAAGGTGCTGTAAATGGCCACTACCGGATGAGTACCTTCGCAGGCTATGCCGGCAGCAAGCGTGACACTGTGCTGTTCAGCGATGCCAACATCAATATACCGCTCGGGAAACCGGCGGTGAAACTCCACCATGCCGGAACCTTCGCGCATGGCGGGTGTGATGGCCAGTAAATTCGTGTCGCGTTCGGCCATGTCACACAACCATTGGCCAAAGACTTCCGTATAAGTCGGACTGCTGGCGGTTGTGCCCGGGCTGCTTTGCACGCCCTCGCTGGGATCGAAAGGTCCCACCGCGTGATACTTGACCGGGTCCTGTTCCGCGGGTGCATAACCCTTGCCTTTGGCCGTGATGATATGCAGCAGGTTGGGTCCTTTGACATCGCGAGCGGAGCGTATGGTACGAATCAAGGTGGGCAGGTCATGGCCATCGATCGGGCCAAGGTAGTTGAAACCCAGTTCTTCAAACAAGGTGCTGGGCACGACCATGCCTTTGACATGCTCCTCCCAGCGGCTCATAAAACGCCAGGTGCGTGAATTGCGCTGCATCAGTTTTTTGCTGCGTTCGCGTATACCCGTAACCGTAGGGCCGCTCATCAATCGGCCCAACATTTTGGTCAATGCACCCACATTGGGTGAGATGGACATCTGGTTTTCATTCAACACCACCAGGATGTCGGCATCGGCATCGCCGCCGTGGTTAAGTGCTTCGTAGGCCATTCCGGCGGTCATGGCACCATCGCCAATCACCGCAACACATTTTCTGTCTTCTCCCATGGCCCTCGAGGCAATCGCCATACCCAGTGCGGCACTGATGGAAGTGGAAGAGTGGCCTGTGCCAAAGGTATCGAAGGGGCTTTCCCCTCGCTTGGGAAAGGGTGCCAAACCATGCCATTGTTTGATGGTGGTGATGCGATCCGCCCGGCCACTGAGAATTTTGTGTGGGTAAGCCTGGTGCCCTACGTCCCAGACAATGCGGTCATGTGGCGTGTTATAGAGGTAATGCAAGGCAACGGTCAGCTCAACACAACCCAGTCCGGCGCCAAAGTGGCCGCCACTCACCGCCACAGACTCAATCAGGAACTGGCGTAACTCTGCCGCCAACTGAGGCAACTGGGATTCCTCCAGATGCCGCAAATCGGCAGGATTCTTCAGACGGCTCAATAAGGGATAAGACTGGTCATTCATGCTGTGTATTCTAAACTGTGCAGGATTCGGATGCTCAATGATCGCGTTGAATCATGTGTTTTGCCAACGTGAGCAGCGGTGTTGTGTCACCAGGAAGAATCAAAACCGCTTCCTGCGCTTGCTGCAACAGCGTATCTGCCCGTTTTTGTGAAGCCTCAAGTCCGATAAGGGCCGGAAAAGTGGGTTGGCAGCGGGCAGCATCTGCGTGGGTAGGTTTGCCCGTCCTGCTGGATTCACCGGTTACATCAAGAATATCATCGACGATCTGGAACCCCAGACCCACACAATGACCAAATACGCTCAATGCTTTAATCTGTTCTTCTGGAGCCTGAGTAAAAACAGCCGGCCCTGTTACCGACAGGCTGATCAGCGCACCGGTTTTGAGCGTATGGATATGTTCCAACTCGGCCAGGCTGATGTCCTGACCGTTGGCATTCAGATCCAACATCTGTCCACCCGCCATGCCTTTTGAACCACAGGCCTTGGTCAATAATTTGATCAGACTCAACGTAACCGCCGGTTCAGGTGACGGCATGTGCGCCAATTGCTCAAAAGCCAGTGTCTGAAGTGCATCGCCAGCGAGTATGGCCGTGGCCTCATCAAAAGCCAGGTGACAGGTGGCGCGGCCGCGGCGCCAGTCATCATCATCCATAGCCGGTAAATCATCATGTATTAAAGAATAGGCATGGATCAATTCCAAACTACAGGCCAGGGCATCCAGTGATTGAAAGCGTTCACCCAGCGCATGGGTTGCCGCATAGACCAATAAGGGACGTATACGTTTACCGCCCGCCAAGGCAGAATAATGCATGGCCTGGTGCAATTTTATTGGAATGCAATCGGCTCCTGGAAGGCTCCGGGCGAGTATCTGCTCAAAGCGGATACGCCAGGAATCAACTAACGCCGTGCAATCAGGAACTTGGGTCTGCGACATCATCGGGTGCATTTGAAACCGGGTCCTGACTCAACACTTCTACGGTCTGTTGGGCCTGATCCAGTATGGACTGGCAATGGCGAGTCAGTTCCACGCCACGTTTGAAATGCGCCAATGACTGGTCCAGGCTCAATTCCCCTGATTCCAGTTGTGCCACCAGTTCTTCCAGTTCACCCAAAGCTTGTTCAAAGCCGGGCTTGTTTTCCTTTGTTTTGCTCATGTTGGCACAACTCCTGATCGACGATGGCGACACTAAACGAGGGTCGCTTGAGAAGCAAGGTTGGAGCGATGGCAAAGTGCCTGAATTTTCATCAGTAGCAAATGTCTGGGTTGCCATTGGTAATCTGATTTCGTGTTTCGCAGTTGCAGCCGGAAATCACGCGAAACCCACCAATCGCCAATGGCACATAATTTATCGTCCTGAACCAGCAGTGGAACCGTATCACGTAGCCAGACAGGGATACCAGATAAGCGCATGTTTTCTTTAATTATCTTCTTGTCTGTTTTGCTGATCCCCGGGTCTGTTGACAGAGTTGCGCGGTTGCTTGATCGGGTATGGCGGAAAGGAGGAATGGCCGCTCCATTGATAATCAAAGCGCCATGATCTCCACCCAGTTCCAGCCTTGGACCGGTTTCCCACTCCATTGACGGGCAAGGCTGGGGCAGAGGCAGTTCATGCATCCACAAGTGTCCGACATGGTGCTTGATCAGCCAGTAACCCCAGCGGAGCTCTGCGTGGCTGTCCGCTCGCAGAGCCTGCAGTTGTAAAAGAAATTCCTGCAAACGCGCTCGCGGCGGTGGTGAAGCACCCTGTTCATGCACCCAGTTTCTGATGATCTCGGCTTGCAGAACGGGCAAGGCTTTGCTGAAACCAACCAACGGCAATGTGACACCATCCGGAGACAGGTATTCCGGTGTTTGAGCGAGCAATAGCCGCAAGGCGGCTCCCTGGTCACGCAAGTGACGGGAAGTTTGATTCAGACGCTGTACCAAGCCCGGCCAACGCCGGTTCAGTTGTGGAAATATTGTTCCACGCAGGTAGTTCCGATCCAGAGTCTGATCCTGGTTGGAGGTGTCTGTAATCCAATCCACCTGTTCTGCTTTGAGGTAGGCTTCCAGTGCCTCACGTCGCACATTCAATAGTGGCCTGGCCAACCAGCCCCGTGAGAAGACACGTAATGGCGGAATGCCCGCCAGGCCCTGGCCACCGCTGCCCCGCATTAAATTGAGAAACAATGTTTCGGCCTGATCATCTGCCTGGTGAGCCGTAAGATAGATATCGCCGTCTTCCAGCAACTGGGCAATGACACGATAACGCGCGTCACGTGCTGCGGTTTCAAAGCTGGAATCATCATGGCGCAACAGGGACAGTTGTCTCACCTGCAACGGGATGTTGCGTTGCCGGCAAAACTGCAGGCAATGCTGTTGCCAGTCAATGGCTTTGGTTTGCAAGCCGTGATTGAAGTGCAGCGCTTGCAGATCAGGTTCAATCTGATCTGACACTTGGTGCAGGGCCAGTAGCAGAGCAGTCGAATCCGCGCCACCACTGAAGCCCACCAAAAAACGTTTGCAGGCTGGCAGAGCGGACAGACTGTGCAACAGGACTTGCGTACTAAAGCGGGGTTCAGTCCGGCTCATGGCTGCCGGCACGCATCATTCCTGGATCTCGCCGTAGGACAGCAGGCGCAAGTAGCGGGATTCCAGCAGTTGTTCGGCATTCAAAAGATCCAGTTCGGCCAGTTGTCGTTCGATACAGTCACCGATGCGCCGTGCGACTTCATCGGGCTCTTTATGTGCGCCTCCCAAAGGCTCGGCAATGACTTCATCGATCAGACCCATTGATTTCAAACGGTCAGAGGTGATGCCCAGGGCGGCTGCGGCCACTTCAGCATTACTGGCATCTTTCCATAAAATGGAGGCGCAACCTTCAGGAGAAATCACCGAATAGGTGCTGTATTCGAGCATATTGACCCGATCTCCTATGCCGATGGCCAGCGCGCCCCCTGAGCCCCCTTCGCCTACGATGTTGCTGATCACCGGAACCGGTAAGCGCGACATTACAGCCAGGTTGCGGGCGATGGCTTCCGATTGGCCGCGTTCTTCGGCGCCCACTCCGGGATAAGCACCCGGTGTATCGATGAATGTAACCAGTGGCAATCGGAATCGGGCAGCAAGATTCATCATACGCAGGGCTTTGCGATAACCCTCAGGGCGCGGCATGCCAAAATTACGGAATACTTTGGCCTTGGTGTCACGGCCTTTCTGGTGGCCGATTACGACAATCGACCGGCCGCGGAAGCTGGCCAGGCCACAAACGATGGCATGATCGTCCGCGAAAGCCCGGTCACCGTGGAGCTCGTGAAATTCGTCAAAAAGTTTTTCGACATAGTCCAGCGTATAAGGCCGCAGTGGATGACGACTGAGCTGGGAAATTTGCCACGGAGAGAGGTTGCTGAAAATGGCCTGGATTTTCTGCCGCATCTTGATTTGCAATCGCTGAATTTCTTCGTCCAGATTGATTGCATTGTCAGAGCCGACATTGCGCAGTTCATCAATTTTTGCCTGCAACTCGGCAATGGGTTGCTCAAAATCAAGGTAGTTGGGGTTCATAGTGAACTCTCGTCAGGTCTTGCGATGCATTATAGCTTGTGCGGTACATTGTCCCACCCTGGAGATCATTCTGTTGCACGCGTTTGTTGTAACATTTTTTCAGGTTGTGGAATTGTTTGGCCTTTGAGTCGTGGGACCCGATCCGGATTCCAGTTTTCCAGGGCCCACTCCCAGGTAGCTTTCCAATTCAACATGGGTGGCTGGTGACCCAGGAAACCCAGCGCCAGGCGTAAACTGAGCAGTCGGTCTGATTGGCGTAATGGATCGGATCGGCTCCGTTTGCTGAACTTCTGTCCATTTCTTTTTGTTACCACAGGCAAATGAGCATAGCTCGCTGTGGGCAGTTGCAGGCATTTTTGTAGCCAGATCTGGCGGGGTGTTGAGTCCAATAGATCGGCGCCCCGTATGATGTCCGTAATCTGTTGCCGGGCGTCATCCACTACGACGGCCAATTGGTAAGCAAAATATCCGTCTGCGCGACGTATGACAAAATCGCCAGATTGCCTGGCCAGATCGTGACAGACCCTCCCCTGGATACGGTCTTTAAACTCAATGACTTCATTGAATGTCCGTATGCGTAAAGCGCGTGGCTTTTTTCCTTTGGGCAGGCCGGTGCGGCAGGTACCGGGATATATTCCGGAATCCGGCATTTCATTGCGGCTGCAGCCACACCAATAGGCCAGGCCTTTTGCCAGCAGAAATTCGCAGGCAGAATGGTAAGCAGCAGATCCCTGGCTTTGATAAAAAACCGGGGTATCCGACCTCATTCCCCAAAGTTGCAAGTCATGGATGATGGCATATGCACTGCCGGGCACCTCGCGAGGGGGATCCAGGTCTTCGATCCTGATCAACCAACTCCCATCGGATCTTCTGGCATCAAGAAAGCTCGCCAAAGCGGTGATCAGAGAGCCAAAATGCAGGTCACCGGTGGGGGAGGGTGCGAAACGACCGATATAAGGTTTTGGTGGGCCAAGGCTCATGGCAAGCCAGTCTACTTTAAGCCTGCCAGTGCCAACAATTCTTCATCCGACAATCAGGAACACCCAAGCTGCTCAGTGAGCAACCATTTGTGAATTTTCCTTCAGAAAAGCACCAGCGATCAGTTTGATACCACATTGCCAGAGTATGGCCAGACTGGACGTATCGGCGACTTCGTCGGCAATGACCGTAACCTTGTGTGTTTCAGCCAGCTCTACAATGCTTCTGATGGTTTCCTGACTGGTTGTATTGCCGGTCAGGCTTTCAGTCAAAGCCGGTTGTAGCTTGAGATAGGCAACATCCAGATGCTCCAGTAATTGACTGCAGCGGCGATCACCATTGAAGGCAGATATAGACAACAGGCAGCCCAGGGGTTTTAGCTCCTGCATCAGCCTTTGCACCGGCTTGAGATTGGTTTGAGCTGTGCCGGCAGAGACCTGGACGATCAGCTTTTTGCCTTCTACACAAGCGGCTTCCATCTGGTTGATCAACCAGCCGGGGAAGCTGTAGTCAAGAATTGAATTGGCACTCAGGCTGATAATCTGGCGTTCTGTGTTCTCTGCAAAATTTTTCAGCAGGCTGGGTATCAACTGACGATCAATGGTTCCTGCGAGATCATTGCGCTCTGCGATGGTCATGAATTGGTCGGGAGACAGGTTGTCTGTTTCATCACGCAGATACACCAGATTCTCTATCAAATGTTCACCTTCGCCATCCAGATCGACGATGGGCTGGTGTACCGCGTACAAATCATCATTGGTCATGGCGTACTTGATACGGTCAATCCATTGACGATCATCCTGGAAATTGCTGACTGCGGTCAGTTGTGGCCGGAACACTATGGCCTGATTGCCGTTGACTGAAGCTTCTGCCTGCGCCTTGCGCGCGCCGGCAAGTACTTCAACCGAACTGCGTGCCAGTCTGCCCATGGTTGCAATACCAATACTGCAAGTCAGGCTGATAGAGCGCTCACCCACCTCGAACAGCTGACTGCGGAAAGCTTTGAGCAGGCTTTCAGCAAAAGCCTCAATTTCTTCCATATTCCGTTTGCAGGTCAGAACAGCGAATCCGTGATCTGAAATACGGGCAGGGAAGTCGTCATTTCCGAGACAGCTACGCAACAGCTGCGCCTGGTCCTGGGTCAATGCATCCATGGAAGCATGTTCCAGTTCGGCTACCAGTTCGTTCAGACCATCGGGCTCCAGGTAGATAACAGCGGATACGCTATCGGCGGTGTGGGGTTCCTCAAGGCGCAAGTCCAGTTGGTTAATGAATGCGTGCCGATTACCCAGTCGGGTAAGTGCGTCGGTAACCTGCATTCTGTCCAACTCTGCCTGCAATTCGGCGGTCGCATCCAATTTGTGAACCAACATTTGGATACATTCTTCGCCGTTGAATCTGGCAGCAGAAAACATCAGGCTTGCTTCAAACTCACTGCCGTCCGGACGCAATACGCTGACCTGCAGGCTATCCACCGGAAATTCACCTTTCGAAAGATTTTTCAGAACGGTTTTGAAATTGCCTTTTTCTACCTTCATCATTTCCAGCAACGAAAGACCACTGATTTCATCGGGATGCTGTAAATGAAGAGCCTCAAGGTAAGCTCGGTTGGCATAAACGTGCAAACCTTCGTGGATATAGGCAATGGCATCTCTGGCGCTGTCCAGCAAAAGATCATAGCGGTGTTCGAGTTCCTGCAGACGGTCAGACTGTTGGCCATGATTCTTGCCCAGCTCATGCTTGATCAACAGTTGCCGAATGCAATCGACAAGCAACTTTTCATTTTCTGAATGGATGACCAGACAGGGGGCCTGCTTGAGTAAACCAATCAGGACACTGGGCTGTTCCAGGTCAGAGTAAAGTGCCAGAGGAACGCCGTAGTCCTGTGACAGTTGGTAAATTTCTTCGAGGCTTGCAGTGCTGGGTTCAGGGTCAATGTAGATAAGAACAAGAGGGCGGTCCTGTTCCAGGGATTGCTTGATTTCAGCAAACTTACTGGCATGTATTACATGAACCTTAATTCCGGAATTGCGCAGTAGAGAATTTATGCTGTCAGCAGTTTCCGCA
>CAZRTG010000098.1:0-12104 GCA_964602895.1 uncultured Wenzhouxiangellaceae bacterium | reverse complement strand
TTTCTTTGCACTCTGGAGCCTCACCCGTAAACCCGGGTGGAACGATTGCCTATACCATCGTCGCCAGTAATGCAGGCTCAAGTGCAGCCAGCCAGGTATTGGTCCGTAACACCTTCCCGACGGAAGTAAATAACTGCAGTTGGACTTGTCAGGGCAGTCAGGGAGCGACTTGCCCGGCGTCGGGTTCAGGTCATATTGATCACCAATTGTCACTGCCCAAGGGCAGTTACGTTACCTACAGTGCCACTTGTGATGTGGTTGAAAGCGCATCCGGTAATTTGCGAAACATGGCTGAAGTGAGTTGTAGCGCCGATGATCCCAATCCTGAAAACAACCAGGCAATGGTCGTTAACATCGTGAAATCGGGAGATGAGGTCATATTCAGAAGTGGTTTTGATTGAATGCAATCAATTCGAAAGTATCAGAGTGCAGGAATAAACTGCATCCATCCAGCCACTTCAGGCTTGCTGTTTGCGGCCAAAATGCAAATCCCGAATCAGGTATAAGCGCCGGATCCAAAGTCCGACAATGAGAGCGGTGACAAAAGGTAAAGCGGTTGTGGGTAGTCCAATCGCTACAAAATCGTAAGCGCCATGCAAAAAAGCGGTAGCTGCCAGAGTGATAGAAACAATTGGCGTCAGTGCTTTGCCCAATAGATGCGCTTTACCGATGTGGTAACCCCAGATGGAGGCAAACACAATATGCACAACCGGGGCTGCGAAGCCTCTTGCCCAGGCTTGTACAGTGGTCAGTGAGTCCAGGTAGTAGATGTTTTCCATCGCGGAAAAGCCCAAAGCAATAAAAGAAGCGTAAATAATCCCGTCTATGGGCTCATTGAATTCGCGAAATCGTAATACCAGTAGCAGGAACGGCAGTATTTTTACCGACTCTTCGATCATCCCGATCACCAGTACACCGTAGGCAAACAGGCCGGGCAAATTGCTTGCCGCCAATAGGTAGGCATCCTGACGGAGGTTGAATAAACCCAGACCCCAATACAGCAATAATCCCAGATAGAAGGATGCAATTCCTGACCCAAATGCCAGCAGTAAATGGCCGGGTGGTTCGGGCAATTGCCGGTCGACTTGCCAATGGTAAGCTGCCCAGAATGCGATAGGGATTATGACGGGTAAGAGACAAACAAAGTAGTGACCAGCATTCAATTCAGGTCCAGAGATTTGTTGTAATTCAGGGTTTTCTTTTCGAACAGCAGGTCCAGCTCACGTGCATAGTTCACTTCTATATTGATGCCTTGCTGACCCTCACGGATGGTGATGCTTTTTATCATGTCATCCATCTGGTTCAGGTTGAGAATATTTCTGACGGCCTGTGCCACCTGTTGGGCACTGTCATAGTGGTGTGAGTCGTTCTGACTCTCAATACTGTCGAGCATGGAATCCAGCGACTTGGACTCTATAACTTGTGGTACATACTGAAGACCCACATATACGCCGTAAGCGAACAGGGCAATCAGTAAAAGATTGCCCGGCAGGGATCCACCGGTTTGGTCTTTACGTGGCTGCTTCATCATCACTGCTATCCTCTGGTCGTGGCGATGTGGCTTGGAAAGACGAGATTCACATCCTACGCAATTGCACAGATCAACTCAATTGCCAGTGAACACTCAGGACTTCGGACGCCAGCATCATTCAAACCGATAATCTAAGCAAGCTCTGAATAAACAGGGCTTCCCTGGCACTGGTTTTCCGGAAGTGTTGCCTGACAGACATGTTTTAACAGGAATGATATCAGCAGGCCTGAATCCGATTTCGGTCCAGGGCAGAATTGCTTCTGCTGTTGCCTGATTTACTGCTATCCTTGTTTAAACAGCAAAAAGGACAACAGCCATGCCGCAAAAGTCCACTACACGACGTCATTTTTTACAAGATACCACCCGACTTTTGAGTGGTGGTTGGCTGGCTACGCACGGAGCGCTGGTTTATGCCGCCGCCGGGCAAACACAACAGGCCATGGCGGTTCATGCTCCTTACAGCCATCTCACCCCAACGGAAGCATTGACTCTGGCGGCATTGAGCGACCAGATTTTTCCCCCGGATGTTACGCCCGGTGCCAGCCAGTTGGGCGCGGTGTATTTTATTGATGCTGCTCTGGGCAGTTTTATGGCCAGCCTGTTGCCCGTTTTTCAGCTGGGCGTGGTTGATCTGAATGAGCGATCAGGTCAGAACACAGCCTTTTATCAACTGGGCTTTGATCGGCAAACCGATTTGGTGAAGGAAATCGAAAACACGCCCTTTTTTGGCCACGTGCACTTCCTGACACTGTGCGGTTTGTTTGCCTTGCCATCGTATGGTGGTAACCGCGACAGCGAAGCCTGGAAGATGATTGGATTTGAAGCACGACATACCTGGCAGCATCCTTTTGGCTACTACGATGCGCAGTATGCGGAGGAGACAGATCATGCCGCCTCCTGAACCGCGCGTAAGATACAGGCAAAACGAGCCCGTTGATTTCCTGATAGTTGGGTCCGGAGCAGCCGGTGGCGTACTGTCCAGGGAGTTGTCACAATCCGGCTTTTCGGTAGTGGTGCTGGAGCAGGGACCGTATCGAACGGCAGCCGATTTCAAACATGATGAATTGGCTACCTTCATTCAGGGCGACCTGATGATGCATCCATCCTGGACAGATGCACAGACCTTTCGCGCGGACGAATCCGAACAGGCCGTCAGCCGAGGCGACGGAGTGCCACCTGCGCTTTATGCCCGGACCGTGGGTGGCAGCAGCGTACATTTTTCAGGCAACTACTGGCGCATGCGACCGCTGGATTTCAAGGAACTCAGCCTGTTGGGGCCGATTGCAGGAACAGGTTTTGCCGACTGGCCGATCAGTTACGAGGAATTGGAGCCTTATTACAGCAAAGTTGAGTGGGAAATTGGCGTATCGGGAGTCCCGGGGCCATTTGATCCACCCCGATCCAGGCCTTACCCTTTGCCGCCGATGACGGTGAAATCTTCCGGTGTATTGTTCGAGCACGGAGCCAAAAAGATGGGCCTGAATCCACAGCCGGCACCCGTCGCCATTTTGTCCCGGCCTTTCAAAGGACGCCCGGCTTGCAGCAACTGTGGCTTCTGCATGGGGTTTGGGTGTGAGATGAATGCCAAGTCTTCATCTTTGGCCAGTGTGATCCCTGAGGCAGAAGCCACAGGTCGATGCGAAATACGCCCTTTATCTACCGTGTTTGCCATCAAAACCAACGAACGGGGGAGAGTGAGCGGGGTGGCGTACCTGGATGCAAAAGGCCAGCAGCTGGAGCAGAAAGCCAAGGCAGTGATATTGGCTGCCAATGGAGCAGAAACCCCGCGTTTGCTGCTGATGTCTGAATCCAGCCGTTTCCCCGATGGCCTGGCCAACGGTTCCGGCCTGGTGGGTAAGTATTTGATGGGTAACTGTCATTCGGAACTGCATGCCTATTTTGAGCACGAGTTGAACGACTGGAAAGGCATACAATGTACCCGAATGGTACATGATTTTTATGAAAATGATTCCAAACGTGGTTTTTACGGTGGGGGCGGCATGGATTCCAGACCTTACATTGCGGCCGGGCCTGTTGGGCATGCCCTGTCAGAATCAAGCGTGCCGAAATCTCGCTGGGGCCGCGAACTGAAGCGCAACATCGTAAACCGTTTCAGCCGACAGATGTGTGTGCTGAGCAGTACCACTTCATTGCCACTGGAGCGGAATAATGTCAGCCTGGATCCGGATGTGAAAGATGACCACGGTCGTCCGGCGGTCCGCATCAGCTACCGTGATCACGATGATGATCTGGCAATGGCCGGATTCCTGCAAGAACGGGCTGCCGAGATCATGGATGCTGCCGGAGCTTCCGAAACAGAGGCTGTGCCTGTTGCACCACAAAGCATCTTTGCTCATCTGCTGGGCACTTGTCGCATGGGGGATGATCCGGCAACGTCGGTAGTGGACCGTTATCATCGTTCGCATGAAGTGCCCAATCTCTTTATCTGTGACGGATCCAGCATGGTGAGTTCGGGTCGTGGTCAGCCTACTTTGACCATTCAGGCGCTGGCATTTCGGGCTGCAGAACATATCGCCGGATTGGCGCGCAAGGCTGAAATTTAAGGCAGCTCTGAATAATTCATTCATGAATTCTCAGAGCAAGCCAAACAAAAAGCGTGGTTTTTGTTTGGCTTCATTTTCAATGATTTACAATCATTGAAAATGTTGGCACATCCATGTGCCAAGGAAACCCTGAATAAACCAGAGTCTCCTTAATTGTTTTTACTGTTTAAACCATAAAATCCAGGGAGTTGGCTTATGAAAACCTGTTCTTATACCTTGCTGCTGGCGATGGCCCTGTTCACCACGGTTCTGTGCGGTTCAGTCTTTGCACACACACCTGAAGTGAAACACACATGGGATCCCAACTCGGGATTCCCATTTTCCAAAGCGGTTCGGGTCGGCCATATGCTGTATCTTTCAGGTGATATAGGTATACCGCCTGGCGGCAAAACGCTGGTGGAGGGCGGGATTGGCCCGGAAACGCGCCAGACTCTGGAGAACATCAAGGCAACACTGGAAGTACACGGTTCTTCACTGCGTGAAGTGATCAAGTGCACGGTTTTTTTGGCAGACATCAATGAATGGGCTGCCATGAATGAAGTGTATAAAACCTACTTTCCAAAAAATCCGCCAGCCAGAAGTGCGCTGGGAAGCAACGGCCTGGCGATGGGAGCAAGAACTGAAATTGAGTGCATCGCAACCGTAAAGTAGATATCAATCAGGAATCCATGAGGGAAGGCAAACATGAACGAGATAATACAAAGAGTAGACCAGGCGTCAGGTCGGGCCAGAACCATGGGTATCGTAACCATCCTTCTGGGTATTTTGGCCATGGCCATGCCATGGGTGGCAGGGCAGTCGGTGATGTGGGTGCTGGCCATTCTGGTGATGATCGCTGGCATGACCCGAATGTCATGGGCTTTCAAAGCACGCAGCCTGGGAAAAGGCATCCTGGTCTTTCTGATAGGAGTGTTGACGTTGCTTGCAGGAATTGCACTGATCGCTCATCCGATATTGGCCAGCGGGATTCTGACCATTTTACTGACCGCCTATCTGTTGGCTGATGGTGTAATGGAATTGGTGGCCGCATTGCGCATGCCCAAACATCAGCCGGGCAAGGGCTGGCTGATATTCGACGGTATCATTACAGTGCTTTTGGCGGTGTTGATTTACCGTCAGTTTCCGCTGTCTGGCATTTTGGCCATTGGCATTTTGCTGGGTATAAAACTGGTGTTTATTGGTCTGACCATGTTCATGTTGGGTAGCGCGGGTAAACGTTTGAGTTTGCTTTGAACCACTTGTCAGCTGGAGGGCTACATGAGCCAATCATCCATCAGCGGCCGTTGCCTGTGTGGTGCTGCCCGCTTTACGGTTACCGGCGAGGCGGTGCATTTCTACCATTGCCATTGCTCGCGTTGTCGTCGGGCCTCGGGAACGGGACATTCCAGCAACCTGTTTGTGAATGGAACGCTGCATTGG
This sequence comes from uncultured Wenzhouxiangellaceae bacterium, assembly GCA_964602895.1. Lineage (GTDB taxonomy): Bacteria > Pseudomonadota > Gammaproteobacteria > Xanthomonadales > SZUA-36 > JAWXBM01. The sequence goes on along the minus strand of CAZRTG010000098.1, from coordinate 6,590 downwards.
GATAGCGGAGCGGATCTGGTAAAGACTTTCAAACTGCCGGAAGCGAAACGCTTTACCAATACATTCTGCACAACCTGTGGTGGGCGATTGCCGCGTGTGATCGAAGGCATGGATATGGTCTTCATACCTGCGGGCTCACTGGACCAGGAACCTCCCTTGGCGCCAGAGGCACGTATTTTTATAGGCTCGCGCGCCAGTTGGTCCTGTGAATCTGACCCCATTCCCGGTTTCGAAAATTATCCACAATAAACGCATGGATTTCAGCCAAAGAAAATCATGATGCGGCAGACCCGGAAGAGGCAGATCATAACGAAATCTGCCATATTCTCTTTCCTGCTGGTTGGTCTGGTTTCGGCCAGTCCGGGCAGTACAGATGCAGTTGTTGAGGCGAACAATATCAATCTTCATCAAGCAGAACCGACAGGCACGGTACGGGAAATATACGATGGCAGCCTGGCCGACGACATAAGAGTCAATACGTTTCGGAATATTGACCGTTTGTTTCCCACACGTATTGTGAAACGAGGTTCAACCATTACCGAACTGCCAACCCGGTTGCGCAGTATGGAAGATTTTTCCTTCACTTCAGGCGGGTCTGAATTTGACCTGATCGATGTGATGACCCTCAATGCCGTCACCGGTTTGCTGATCTTGCATCAGGGTGAGATTGTTTTTGAACAATACCAGCGCGGCAATGAGCAAAACACCCGCTGGATGTCCATGTCAGTGGTTAAATCCATAACGGCTTTGCTGGTGGGAGCAGCCATTCAGGACGGCCACATCGACAGTATTGATGACCCTCTGGTGCGCTACTTGCCGCAGTTAAAAGGCAGTGCGTACGATGGAGTGACGGTACGACAGGTATTGCTGATGGCTTCCGGCGTGGCCTGGAATGAAACCTATACCGATCCGGATTCCGATCGCCGCCATATGTTGGAAGCACAGATATCACAACAGCCTGGTGCCATTCTTGAATTGATGGCCGGCTTACCGCGAGCTGCCGAACCGGGAACGCATTGGAATTACAGTACCGGTGAAACCCAGGTGGTTGGAGCGTTGGTGCATGCGGCAACCGGGCAGTGGGTGGCGGACTATTTGTCCGCCAAGCTCTGGGCTCCATTGGGTATGGAGTCTGACGCCAGCTGGTGGCTGGAATCGCCGGGAGGCCTGGAGATTGGTGGAAGCGGACTTTCAGCTACATTACGCGACTACGCACGTTTTGGCTTGTTTATGCTGAACGACGGTGTGATAGGGGGTGAATCGGTATTACCTAAGGGTTGGATGCAGCAGGCAGCTGCACGTCACACCGTTGGTAGCGCAGAAGTGGAGTATGGCTACATGCTGTGGCCTTTACATGGCCGTAGCTATTCCGCGATTGGCATCTTTGGGCAGTTTGTTTTTGTAGACCCTGACAGCGACCTGGTTGTCGCCATGTGGTCGGCCCAGTCCAAACCGGTGGGTAAGCACGGTGTGGATGAATACGAATTCCTGCAAGCGCTGTCGAGTTATTTTGACTGACTCAGCCTTGAGCAGTACACTGATCGCTATCGACATCGATATGCTCAACCAGACCGACTGCCGAAATACGCAAACCCACAGAATAGTCGTGCTGGAGTTGATGGCAAACCTGAATTTCACCCGCGGTACCGAAAGCATCACCCCGTATGTTGAACTGTACGTATTGGCTGACTCCGGGATCGGCTAAAAACCGGATTGCCGGGTGGCCTGGCTCGACCAAGCGAAGGACTTCACCGGTCTCGTAATCCTGCACAATCAAGCCATTGTTCCAATCACCCTGTTCAGAGCACTCAAGCTGCTGCGAAGCCGGACAGACTCGAACCGAATCACCGCTGGTGATGGCCTGATTGCGTGCGTATGCCAGTGTCAATTGCAGCGTTCTTGCAGCATCATCAACCAGCAGACGATCATTGCGATGGGATGCGCCAGCTACCAAGCCGACAAAAACCACAGATACAGCTGCAATGACAAGCAGAAACTCAATTGCTGTCAGACCGGTTTGACGAGATTTTAAACAATCGGTTTGATTGCCAAATTGAAAATGAGAGAGCGTACACCCGTAAGGTGCGAAAAAAGACCCTTGTGCGTAAAACATGTAAATCCCCTTAAAACACATCCGGCCCTTACCCCAGATGTTATCCAGCCCTCACAGGCCGGATTGGTTGACCGCTTCCATGCGTGCAGTCTATCCCCTGACTAACGTTCGGCAGTTTACGCTTATGACAAACAAATTTCCAGCGCATCCTGAAAACTGTCTGTATGTTTTTGCTGTCAGGAGTCTACGGAGGCTCTGAATCAATCAGGGTTTCCCTGAACGACGTAGAACAGATGTCCTTTCCTCACAGGTTCAGGAACTGGCACTGACCCGACGGCCAGACCAGCATTGTCGAGCGAAAGCTCCACCTTGGCCTCCGGCCGTTTTGACTCCGATATCAGTAATGCTCAAGGTACCGCAACTGTCCTCTGTCTGTCCTCCCTGTGGGACCGCAGTGGCAACAAAATTTTGATTGGCATTGGTAGTCGTTACCGTGATGGTGTAGTAATCATTAGGACTGTTACCTTCGCAGCTGTCGGCGTCATACGCATTGTTACGTACAAACAGGCGCTCCTGGCAGGCTGCGGTGGCTAACAGGGTTTCTATGGCTTCTGTCCGGTTGGCGCGAACCACGTAGGCGGTGTAACTGGGAACGGCCAGACTCACGGCGATGGCCAATAAACCAACCACGATCATGGCTTCAATCATGGTAAACCCTGCCTGGCATGAACCCAATGGATATCGATGGGGCTGTTTGACTGAACTTTTCATCTGCGTACTCACAATTCCAGGTAGTGCCATATGTGGATTGACCTGTCTCAATGGGCCTGATCCCAGCTTTGCCGGCCACAAGACAAAGGCTGGTGTGCCGCTGCCACCATTTCAATACTGCCGTTGGTGCGGGTGGTATAAGTAAAGGACTTGGCACCTGATGCTCCGCAACCTCTGGGGGCATTGGCACGGGGCGGGAACAGACTACCCAGGTCTGAAGCACGGTCGTCATACAGCAGTGTCGGCAAATTCGGAATACTGAGCATTTCCAGTCCTATCGGATTGACCAGGCTGGCGTCTTCTCCTTCGACATAAGGATTGTCCCTTGTAAGCACATCATTTTTGTCGATGATGTTATCGTCGGTCATATCCAGAACAGGGAAACGCGGAGCATTGCCCGTTTCGGCGTTGAGTGCCATCAGCCAGCCCTTGCCGCCAGCTGCACAGATGTCTTCTTCCGGAATCAGCGTGACCATAAACGCGATGTTGTCGCGCAAGATGATTTCGCGGTTGATTCGCTCACCCTGGACCGGCAGGTCGATCACCCAGCCACGATTGGCCGGGTCACCATCCTGATCAAACCATTTGGGTATATTGGCCGCATTGTCGTGGATGATGCGGCGATTGGTTTCGGCATCTACCGTGATCGAGGGATTGGTTAAATCATTACGAGCAAAGCCATGTGCGCCATAGTTGTTACGCAGATTTTGTGGTTTAAAATAATAGCCGTCACGGTCCCAGATGCCATACACCGACTGCGGCGGGTAATCCTCGGTTACATCGTCATTCACTTCCAGGTATTTGCCGGTGCCAAATATCACCATTACGCCCTCACGTATGGACAAGGGGTGGCGCATGATGGCGGGGCGTGTGGTGATGGGTTGACGGGTACCATTCTCGTCTTTGGCAATGAACAAGGGTTCACCGGAGAACGCTACTTTCCAGTTGGATTTGGTTTCAGAAGTGACGTCGATTTTCCACATATTGCCATCCAGGTCGCCTACATAAATGTAGTCAGCCAGGCTGTCGCCATCCACATCAGCTACAGCAGGTGAAGACAGGCCATCGGCACCGGGAATTTCAATTTTGCGGTAATCACTGGAGGACCAGCCATTCAAACCGTCTTCAATAAATACGATGTAGACATACTGTTTGCCAGTAGATGATGCGTTCCCGTCCGCAATGGTGTTGTTATAGCCGGAAGTGAGAATGGCTGCCCATTTGCCGTTGGCCATTTTTTTGATCTGGGGTTCGCCAAAGAAAAAGCCCAGGTCGGGATCATCCTCATCGGTGAACTCCCACAGCACATTGGATGTGCCAAAGTTCTCGGGGTCTGTGATGTCGAGCGCAAATATGCCCTGGCCACCACTGCGCAGGCTGCTGACCAGAACGGATTTCCAGGTATTGGATATTTGTACATCTCCGTAAGCAGGGGATCCGTCTACGTAAAAATCATGACCGTAGTAGCGTGAAGTCAGCTTGGGAAGTTTATGAATTACTTCGTTGGGTACATAGGCGAAGACCTCCGAGCCGTCACTTTCACGGAATGCATGCAACATGCCGTCATTGGCGCCGACATAAATCATGGCCTGACGGTTGGCCTGGCCTCTGGCAAACGACGCATAATCATCAAAGGGGTAGAAGAACGGTGGTACGCCCACATATTGCGGATCGGAGTGACCTATGTCACCAAGGATGTGTTCCCGATTGCGATAAGTGGTGCCTTCACCGGTATCCACACCGCGGATGTAATTAACCCTCTCCGCACCACGTGTATCGGTGGCGCCGGTATCCGGATTAATGTTCATAAAGGCCTTTTGCGTACTGTTCAGGCTACTCCAGGTGAAAGTGCTACCACCGTTAGTGGCTGAGTTGTAGGTATAAATCTTGCGGGTACCACTGAAAAAGGAATTGCTTTTGGCATTGAGCAAGGTGCCTGCTTCCCAGGCGACCTGGTCCAGTTCACCATCGCTTGCATCGACGTTAATGGCCAGCAAGGAACCATGCCAGTCAACCGCATCAAACTTGGCCTGGAACACCTTGGATTCGGAAGTGATGGAGCCACCATTGGTAGCGCCGGAAGCAGCACCGCCTACCCGGTCACTGATGTCCAGAATGGCGCCGGTCAGTTTATTGATCAGTTCCTCAGGGCGCTTGGCAGATATGTATTGGCCTTTGCTGTTCCATGCTGCATGCCACAGATCATCGACCTTGCGTTCCTCATCGTTTGATGAAGCGGTGTACCATTTCGAGCCGTTGTCGAGATTGTCAGGCCAGCCATCGCCGTCATCATCGTAAAGTGAGCCGGTGATGCTGAAACCTACCGTGAAAGTCACCATATGCTGGTGACTGGCCGGGTCAAACTGGTCTGTGGGTACCAGATTGGGTTTGCTGGAAAGGTCTGTTTGGTAGTAGTGCTGGGCCACATCGGCCAGCAGGGTGTTTTTATTGTCTATTACGCCACCGTCCCCATCAATATCGCCGCTGAGGTTGTAAGGGTCGCTGCCATTCCAGAAACCATCCGAAAACAGAATGGCAAAATTCTTCTGGCAGGCAGTTGTGATGGGTGAAGGCCTGTTTCCGTACACTCCTTCATAATAGCGACCAACCCGCTCCAGCCCGCGTCTCAATGGTGTACCCAGGGCCTTTTGCGAGCTTCTCAGATAACTTTTGATCAGGTTGGCATTGTGGCTGGTGAAATCATAGGTGTCCGGGGGAGGCATTTCTACGAACAGGTTATAGTCGTTGATCATGCTGAAGCCGTAACGGAATGAAGGCAAGTTGGTAATGGTGCGGGAAATCGCGGCACGTGCCACCATATTGCGGCGCCGAAAGTACTGGAACCAGTTCGCGACATTCTGCTGCAATTGAGCCACACCGGCATTGGCGCCCAGTGCTGCCTGACATCGCGAGTCTTCAGGCTGCAATCCTTCAGACGAGACATTCAGTCCATTGGAGCCAGGGTCGGATGTTTTGAGTATGCAGCTGAAAGAATCAACGCGTACCGTTACTTCGACATAGCTGTCCCACTCATCAACAATGCCATTGCTGCCAATGGTGCTGTCGGTTCTGTCCGGCCGTGAACCGGAAAATCCCTTGTCGTCTATCCAGTAGTTGTATACGAAATTTTTGAGGTCTCTGACATCATTGTATCCGGTAGAAAGGGCAGGATCCGGGTAGGAGCGTGCGCTGCTGAATGAGGCGTTGCTGTATCCTTCCCATGGGAAATAATCGATGTTGGGATTGAAATACAGGACATTCAGGGCTGAGCTTCTGACTCGCCAGTCCCAGGGGGTATCATCGGGACGTCTGCGATTATCACAAAGCTCTATGACTTGCCGGTCGTTATCCCAGCAGCCCGTGTTATAGGCATCATCGCGCGATGAGTGCACATACTCATAAACATCGGTATTCTTCCAACGATAATTGTCATCATGAATATACGCTCTATCCAACAATTCACCGGTTGATTCGATCGTATCGCAGTTCTTTTTGGTGTTGTAGCGACAGGTGGTGAAATGGGTGGGCATCAGGATGTCCCAGTCCATCGAACCTGAATCATCCATCTGCAAAAAGATATTGGGCGTGGTGCTGATGTTCACAAACAAGGGTACGTTTGGCAGCAGAAGTGTGGCCCAACTGTTTACCGGCGTGAATATGCCAGCCGCAAAGGTAATGGCGGTTGCCAGCAAAGTGATGGGAAACTTGGTCATAGTGTTCATCCTTGAACTCCAAAAACAGTCAATGGTTTTGGCTGAATTTTTTA
>CAZRTG010000097.1:0-12176 GCA_964602895.1 uncultured Wenzhouxiangellaceae bacterium | reverse complement strand
TCATCGCCGGCAGCCCGTGTTGTTGCCGCATCAGGTTGTGAATGTCCACGCCAAGTTTCTGGTGCTCAACCGCAGAGTTTTTTCTCAGAATGTTGGATAGCACAACGACGATATAGTGAAGTTTTGTGCCTTCGATTTCCTGTTCAATCATGGCTACCGAATTCATATAGTTGATCACGTTGCCCTGATAAGGAAGGCAGGTGAAACCTTCCTCCGGTTGGCACTTGAACAAAGAGCCGGACTTGAAATACACCGCCGCCTCATTCAGTTTGGGCGATGAAGCATATCGAATACGCCGCTCGGTCTGGTACATCAGTCGCTTGATCTGCCGACTGCTCCAGGCGTCAACCAGTTTTCCCTGTTCCATCATGAGCATGAATTGCATCAGGCTCCGGGCGGTGGCATAGCTCAGACCTCCTCCTGAAACATTTCTCTGCCCTTGAGCAGTGAAAAAACTGCCTTGTCGTATTTGACCCAGGTCCAGACCGTTACGTGTCACGGGCTCCCAGAAGGTTTGCTGGAATATGCGGGTAAGTTCCGCTGCAGGGGTTTTGCCAAAAAACTCGTCGATCTGCGCTTCAGAGACCGGGTAGCTTGGACCAAAATGCTGCAGCAGCATGGCTTCACGCATGAACATGGAGGCCGCCGAGTTTGAGCTGACCGATAGTGTCCAGTCCAGGTACTCCCACAACGATCCCTGGTCGCCAATTTGCATGGGCCGGCGAATCAGGGTCTGGGTTTCAACATCAAAGAAGCGCACGGTGTGGTGGTCACTGACCACAAAATTATCCGATATCACCTGTGTATCCCGTAGTACGTCGGTACGTTTTGCAATATCTTCAGGCCAGGTATCTGCCAGGATCCGGAACAGGCCCAGCAGCGAAACCAGTTTGCCAACGCTGCCGACATTCTGTTGATGATTGCCCTGATGCTCGGCATAGCAGGGTTGTTCAGGGTTGCTCAGATCCAGCAAGGCGAATGAATACACATCGGATTTTTCACCCAGCATTTCAACCACGGCTGCGGTTAGCCCGGCATTCACTTCCGGCAACGAAAGTTCCGGGTAGTCCAATAACCTCAGGTCTACCTGATCGGTAGACAACAAGGCACCCTTTGGTTGTTTGTCACCGGGTATGACGCCCTCGTTTGCCAGCCGGATCGCTTCCAGTCGCCGGATGCCGGTGTCCCTGTAGCCATCCAGCGGGTAAGCCATTAAGTTGAAAGACATAACCCCGGTTGCTGCTGTCAGGCCAAGCATCAGAATGCGGGAAGGAATCTTGCGCAGGTTCATGAAGGGGGTACCTCGGTCATGTTGACCTGAACATCGCGGTTATCCCGGATCTGTTCTTCCATGTGCTGCAGATACTCAATACCCAAGGCTTGTTTGCTTTCCAGAAATGGGCGGATCTGGAACAGTCTCAATTGGCCGTTGAGAAAACCGAATTCCACATCAGCCGGTGCGGGCGCCCCTTCATCATCCACGATGGCCGGAAACTTTCTCGGTAAATGGGTGGAGAACTCAATGAGCTTTTTGATTTCCCCAGGTTGAAGTACGGTATCGTTGCCACTGGCCGGCAGAAAATATAAACCGCCTGCCGGATTGAGTGTCCGCCGCCAGGGTGCTGTAGCGGTGGCAAGAACCTGAACCCGTGAACCGTCCAGCGATATGCGTAAAGACTCGGCCGCCTGACCGTCAACCGCACCACCCAGTCCTTCATTGACGGCTACCGAAATGATGGCCTCATCGCCGGTATCGATGTCCTGGGTTACCAGTACCCCGGATTTGTCCACAGCCACCGACTCCAACAATAAAATGGAGGTGTACACGTGCTGCGGTTCTGACATCAGCGACTGCCGCCAGGAAAATGCTCTGGCGGTGAAGGGTGAGGCCCATACTTCGGTGATGCCATGCAACAGCTGATCGTAGCCGATGACATTGGGCAAGGTCAGATTCAAACCCGCGCCGGTAAATCCGGCCAGGTCTTCAACATTGGTGTCGGAACGGATGAAGATACCGGGCGGGTTGGCTGTTCCAAAAACCCGCTGCAGCGTGGCTTTTAATTGGGTTTCAAAACTCTGGCTGACTTTTGTATTCTTGATGATATCGTGCAGTTGCGCGCGAAACGCCTCTGTCTTCACAGCGCGCTGTGGATCGGTTTTCGGCAAGAAAGCCAATTCATGATAGTGCTCCACCATCCAGTCAAAAACCGTACCCGCTCCGCCTGGAAAAGGTTGCAGCAGCGCTTCCTGAAAAAACAGTCCGAAAGGAATGGCGGCTCCGCGAGCAACATGGCCAGGGTAACGGGCCTGCAACTCACCCAGCTTGGCTGCTTTCGGCCCGACCACAGCGCCTGAATCGGTGGCTCTCAGCTCATCCAGGGGCAGCATGCGACGAACGCTGAGATCGAGTTTTTCCAGATCAGGCTTGATGATGACACCACTGGTCGCGCTGCCCAAAGAGAAAATATCGTTCCATTCCTCACTCCAGGCCGATATTTCAACCAATCCCGACTTGCTGACCGCCATAACAATGTGTTCACCCTCATGTTGAGCCAGCCTGTCTTCCATTGCGGGCGATACGGTCACATTCGGAATGCCCAGATTGCGTGCCAGCAATTGTACATGGGACAGGGGATTACCTTCGCCACCGGTCAGAATGCCGGCAACCGGCGGTAATTCAGCCACGGTTTCCGGCAGTAAATAGATTCCATCGGAACTGAATTTCTCCGGGGCATTGAGGTCGGGATGCGTGTGTAAAATTCCGTGCGCCAGTCCCTGGTTCAGGGCATTGAAGCCAACACCTACCTTTTCCCCGAACAGGCTGTGGGTTACACCAGCCAAATGGTTGGCGTCGCGCGACAGGCTGTCCAATACGGCGGAAAAGAACAACAGGGGGCTGCCACGCAGTTGATCCTGGATAAACAACATGGCCAAAGGTTCGATTTCAGCCAGCTTCTGCATGCCTTCGAAGAAAAACATGCGCAAGGTTTGAGTGGCCCAGCCCGGTGCGCGTGAAAACACCTGGATACTCGCCAGATAAGTGTCCAGGCCGACCACAGGCTGATCAGTCTGATGCAAGGAATACATCAATTCTTGCAGCAGGCGCGCATTGAAAACGCCTGTTCCGTAAGCGGCCTGGCTGGCCCCCTGAAGAAGTGCAGCACGTTGCTGACGGCTGCTGGTCGTGAGGGTCTTTCTCAATTCAGACGCGGCTTTGAAATTTTCACTTTCGGTGCGCAGACTCAGGTCCAGAATTTCGAGGCGCGCATAAGCCGACTTGATTTGTGGCAGTGCATCCCGCAATCCGGCCAGCAGCGTGGCGGTGATGTTGAATCGACCTTCAGCGGCGGGAGATGCTCTCAGCTCCTGCGCCTTGCTGCTTAAAAGTTCCTGCAACCAGGGCGCGGCCGTGTATTTGGCAGACAGTTGATCGAGTTCCTCTTCCAGCGGTGCGGCCTGGTAGATCTGGTCTATTTCAAGAGCCAGTTCCAGATAAGGCTGCTGTGCGTCGGCATTTTCCAGCGTGCTGGCGTAAAGACGAACGCTGGCTGCATCCTCCGCACCGGGGGCCCCATGTATCTTGGCGCGCAAAGCCTTAAAGCCATCGTCCCGGTCCGACAGCGACGCAGACTCCTGTCGGACCCGCTGGATTGAGGCGGTGTTTTCTGAATGCGGCAGCATGCGGACGGCAACCCGCAACTCGGCAAAGCGCGGAGCTATCCATTCGGGTTTTGCAACCATTTCGAGCAACAAGTTGCGCGCTGCACGGCGTTCACCTTCTTCCTGTATGGCGCCACGGTAAAACTGTGCCCGGCGAAGTATCCAGCCGTCATCCGCCCCCACCAGGAATTTCTCGATCAGGATGTGCGGCAGTTGTGTTTTGAAATCGGGGTGTTCAATAAAGCTGGCCATGTCCAGGCCGGAGAGGATGTTGGCAATCCAATAGCCCTGTTGCCTCAGGCCTATGGTCTCTTCGCTCCACTCTCCATGTTGGGCACCACCGCCATGTTCTTTGCACGGTGTGCCTTGCGGCGGTAACACCGTGCCGTCGGTACAAAACCAGCGAATGCGGGAAAACGGTCCTCGTTCAGCAGCCTTCATTTTCACGATGGCGTCACGGTTGGCTTTTGATGGATCTGCTTCCGAGGGGTCCGGCGCAACCGCAGCAGCAGCGATTGCGATCGGCAACAACACCAATCCGACAAGCAAAGATAAAATGGTTTTCGGCATGAATTAATCCCTGGCGGCTGGTTGCTTCAGTCTTGCAAAAGGTTGAGATCCATGCATATTCCAAAAATGGCTCTGCTGGTCATTCTGTCAGTGTTCCCTGCCGGCGGCAAACCTGCGGCTGAAAAACCCAGGCTGCTGGATCACCGGGATTTGTTGATATCATGCCCGGATGATTCAGTCCCCATCTCAACACCCTCAGGCTGCCTCACTCAGCAGCCTGAGAGACAGGGTTAAGCGTAACCCCAAAGACGGCGAGTCCTGGTTGGCCATAGCCTTGATACTGGCTCGTGCCGAACCGGGGCCGGAATTGCGCCAGGCCATTGTGAAGAGTATTGAATTACTGCCGGATGACTACCAGGCCTGGTTGTTGGCCGGTCTGGATGCGCAATACCGTCAGGGGCCGGTTGCAGCCCAACGCTGGTTGTCGAATATTGTGCAACAAAATCCAGGCCATGTTGCTGCTCGTCTGGCGGCCGCTCAATTATTGACATCCAGTCAGGCCGAAGCTGCGAATCACCGTTTTGAATCGATCATCAAAGATTTTCCGGATGATTCCAGGGCTCATTTGTTGTTTGCCGAGCATTTGCAGAACCAGGGCCGTGTGCCAGAAGCCGCAGACAAACTGGAGCAATCGCTGAAAATCAAATCCGATGTGGCTGAGAATTGGGCTGCGCTGGCCATGCTTCGCCTGGCAGAGAATCGTTATGGAGAGGTTGTGATTGCGGCATCAAAAGCTTTGGAGCTTGATCCTGCCGCCGTTGCGCCACGGCTGAGCCGGGCAAAAGCATATTGTCAGGCTGCACAATGGGATAGGGGGTTGAGTGATTACCGCGAAATAGACAAATCCATGCCTGACAATCCATTTGTTTTGTTGGGGCTGGGTGCCTGTCTGGCAGGCCTGGGCGAATTTGATGAGGCTTTGCATGTGCTCCGAAAAGCTTTGCAAATCAAGCCTGATTTAGCTGAACTCAAACTGGACATCGCACTGGTGTTGGCCAGCCTGGGCAGAATCGAAGATGCGCTGAATGATTTTGAGGTTTTGTTGAGGGCATCTGATTTGCCCAAAACGGTGCGTGAGACCGTTGTTATTGCTCAAACGGTTTTACAAGAGAACCGGCGTTTGGAAAGCATAATCAAGGATGCTTCGGAATCCGGCGATATCACCGGATTGCAGCATGCCCTTTTACAAGCGCCTGAAGTACTGTTGCAAACTGATTCACAAACCAATGAACGGCTGCAAGCTATGGCCCAGGCTTGCCAAAAATGGGTCGTCGATGATGTTGTAACTGATGGTGCTTCAGTGGATCCTTTGTTGGATCCAGTGCAAATAGCCTTTGTAGAGGCTTGTTTGTTGTGTCGTGCGGCAGATAAAGCTGTAGATATGGCCAACATCTGGCGAGCGATCCATATGGCTCAGTCAAATGTGTCGCTTTTGGATGAAAAGCAGCGCAATGTATTTGGCGTTTGGCGTAGCGTTCTGGATCGAGGCCATTTGCCCATTGCACTGAATGACCACAGCAAAGGTGAAGCCTGGTTGCGTTATTGGCATTTTCGAGTGTTGCACGACAAAGCTGCAGCCCTTCCCGGGTTTTTCAAATTCTCCCGAAACAGCATTGGGGTACATCAAACAACCGCACCCCAGTATCTGATTGAGTCTGTGCGCATGTTGATGAATGAAACTGCTCCCGGCGTCCCGGCCGGAGAGGCCCGCGCGGTCTACATGCTGGCAGCCATCAACGAAATCCATGCTTTTACTGATGGCAATGGTCGGTTGGCCCGGTTTGTATTCAACCGGGAATTACAGCAGGCCGGATTGCAAACCATCCTGTTTTTTCCTGATATGCGCAAGACGATGACCGAATGCCTGCAAGCAGCTCAGTATCAAAATGACTTCAAACCCTTCCAACAGGCCCTGCTCCAGGCCAGATCAGGGACCAAAACCCTGCTGAAAGAATTCAACGAGCTGCTTGGCTCTGCATAGCCACACAATAGCGTGCTGGTTCGGTTCAGGACGGGTCAGGTTTTTTTGCGGCGTTTGGTCTTTTTCTTCAGAGGTACTTTTCGTCCTGCCCGAATAGTTGGCTGAATAGTTGGCTGAATGGAGGGCTGACTGATCATTGGCCCGCCTTTGTGCTGCGCCGAAATGCCGCCAGCCAACTCCAGTTCCTGCAGGGCTGTTTCCATGTGGTCGATCAGATGCTGTATCTGTGGTACAGAATGGCGGCAGGCAACAATGCCGAAATCCAGCATGTCATTATTGCTGAGCAGCGTGATATTGACCGCAAACCCATCGAAGGGAATGGATAAAGGGTACATGCCCTCGAGTCGTGCGCCGTTCCAGTACATGGTCTGTCCGGGGCCAGGCACATTGGAAATCACCGTGCTGAAAGCAGGAAACTTGCTGGCCAGACCTGCCAGTGTGAGCACCAGCATGGGTGCATTGGTAATGGCTGTGTAAACCTGTATTTCGCGAGCGCTCATGCCCAGCAATTGTTTCTTGCCAGCCCGCATGGAATCCTTGATCACCCGCATGCGTCTGGCCGGGTCATTTTCATTGGTGCCGAGATCAGCGGTAAGAAACGCTACTGCGTTGCCGGAATCCAGGTCATCCCGGGTGCGCAATGAAATGGGTGCCATGGCTTTCAATGAATGCTGTGGCAATGCTTGCTGTTCCTGCAGTTGCAGCCGCAATGCGCCCGCACAAACAGCCAGTACGGCATCGTTCAAAGTACCATCAAAGGCTTTGCCTATGGCTTTGAACCGGGCGATCGGCCAGGACTGGGCAACAATGCGTCGTGCACCGGTAATGCGTGTATTGAGCCGGGTTTTGGGCACCTGCCGCCAGGGCACGGTCAGTTTGTCGCTCATGCCCACCCACACGCCGGCATAGCGCCGCAAGGCATTGGCGACATTGATGGCACCGCCCATCTGCTCGCGCAAGAATTCGGCTATTGCCCGTATTTCATTTTCCCTGGGTTCTACCGCTGGCGCCGACGAAATATTCATTTGCTTGCGGTATTTGTCAAAAGCAGCCTGGGAAAAGGGTGATTGCCGGTTCTGTGTCCGCGAGTCGGTTGAAAACATGCTTTGCGCCAGATGCATGGAACCCACACCGTCCATGGCGCTGTGGTGCACTTTGAAATAGGTGGCAAACTGGCGTTTTTGCAGGCCTTCGATCAGATGCAACTCCCACAGTGGTCGTGAGCGATCCATCAAGGTGCCGTGCAAGCGTGAAGCGAGTGCAAACAACTCACGGTATCGGCCGGGTCCGGGCAGTGCAGAATGGCGGATGTGGTAATCGAAATCGAGTTCCGTATCCGGCTGCCAATGAATGGGGCCCAGCGTGCCCAATGGACCGGTTTTGATCTTGTTGCCGAAAGGATGGCGCAAGGGTTCGTCGGTACGCAATACATCGCGGATAGTGCCGAGAAATTCAGTGTCATCCATCCCTTGCGGCAATGAAAACAGACTGACCGAGGCAACGTGCATGGGTGTGCGGCGCGATTCATTGATCAGGAAAAATGCATCGAGCAGGGACATCTTGCGCATTCAGCACTCCAGTGGTGAACTCGGAATCTCCATTACTTTACCACCACGGGCTGGGTAATTCGGGCTGGGCAATGAATGTCGGCTGCCATGAAAAAATTCTTTGGTCAGCGGGATGCCAGCGCAACGGCTTACCGTTATGATGTGCAAATGAACAAAAAACTCAAATTGACTGAAGGTTCCATCACTTCACCGCAAGGGTTTCGTGCTGCGGGAGTGTTTTGCGACATCAAGCGACTGGGAACCGGCAAAGGCTCGGATAAGGGCCAGAAGCGCGACCTGATGCTGATCGCCTCAGACTGCCCGGCTACCGTTGCCGGAATGTTCACCACCAACCAGGTCAGTGCCGCACCGGTAAAAGTCAGCATACCGGTTGCCAGTAAAGCCAAGGCTCAGGCGGTGGTTTCCAACAGTGGCAATGCCAATGCCTGTACCGGCAAACAAGGGATGAAAGATGCCCGTAAAATGGTGGCAACTGCAGCCAAAGCGCTGGGTATTGCGGTAGAAGACATGTTGGTTTGTTCCACTGGCCGGATCGGTTTGCCCATGCCCATGGACCGGGTTTTATCCGGTATCAAGGATGCCGCAGGCAAGTTGTCGAATAGCCGCGAAGCGGCAGCCCATGCCGCTGAAGCCATTATGACCAGCGATTCGGTGTCCAAGGAAGTGGCAGTTGAATTCAAACTGAACGGTAAGACCGTCACCATTGGTGGAATTTCCAAAGGCGCGGGCATGATAGAACCTGGCATGAGCCCGACCGGCAAGCGGCCTGCATCCAGCCCTTTACACGCTACCATGCTGGGCTTTATTACCTCCGATGCAGCCATCGGGACCAAAGTTTTTAAATCGGCACTGCGTCAGGCGGTGGCCTTGTCTTTCAATCGAATTACCATCGACGGTGATATGAGTACCAACGATACCGTGGTGGCGCTGAGCAATGGCCTGGCGGGCAATACCACCATCAAAAGCCTGCAGAGTGCTGAAGGCAAATTGTTCCAGGAAGCGCTCAGCCTGGTTTGCCTGACACTGGCGCAGAAAATAGTTTCCGATGGTGAGGGTGTAACGCGGGTCGTAACCATCAAGGTCAGTGGTGCCAGAACCCATCTGGATGCGGACCGGGCTGCGCGTTGGGTGGGTAACAGTGTGTTGGTCAAAACCAGTTGGTACGGTGGTGACCCCAATTGGGGGCGCATCATCGATGCACTGGGTTATTCTCCGGCCAAAATCGTCGAAGAAAAAGTCGATCTGGGCTACAGCGCTTCGGGCAGCAAGGACATTACCTGGTCTTTACGTCGCGGACTGCCAACCAACGTGGATTTTGCCACCCTGGTTGCCTGTGTGGCTCCTGCAGAGTTTGATTTGCATATACGTTTGAATCTGGGCAAGGGTAAGGCCACGGTTTACGCTTGCGATCTCAGTGAAGAGTATGTGGATTTCAACAAAGGCGATATCAGCAACCCGGCCGCATTGGGGGGTTAAGCTGCGGGCTTAAATGCCCACCTTGGCCAGCATGTCCATGATTTCCCTGAAGAAACGTGCTGTTTTAGGGTGTTCGGCCGCAAAATGGGCTTCCAGAGCATGTGCTCTTTCCATAACGGAATCCTGGTCGGGTGCATCGTTGCCACCCAGCCGGTCCAGGTCATCTTCAAGCTCCTGCAGCAAGGCCAGTGTTTCGGCATCAACCTGGTCTATTTTGTCCAGTTCTTCATTCAGTTTGCCTAAAAGATCTTTCAGCTCGTTTTCGTTCATGTTCATGAGATTTCCTGAAGAATTTTCCTGTGTCTAAAGTATCACTATCGAGCTGAGCTTGCCTGCTTGTTACGGCACAAAATCCCGGCCCTGCAGCCACCCTGCAGGGTGGTCCCACTCGTAACGAGCCCATCGCTTTGAGAAAATGCCATCTGACCGAGGAAGTTTTACTGGAGCATCTACGTCCAAACCCCTAGAATTCCCCCTTTCGTTCGTAATACCACAGGTGTGAAGTCCATGAGCCCCCAAGGCCCCTTAACGCCCAGCGAGTTGCTGGAACTACGTCAACGTCTCGATGCGATAGATGACGGAATTATCGACTTGATGGCGGAACGGCAAGCGGTTGTGACCACCGTTGGCGAGCATAAACTGCAAACCGGTGCACCGCTGCGCCACTATGCGCGTGAATTGGAAGTGATAGAACGCGGCATGACCAGAGCCGAGTCACGTGGTCTGTCCGGCAGGCTGGCGCGTGAAGTGTTGGAAACCCTGATCCATTATTCTTTGGGCAATCAGGAGGTCTATCAGTGGGCCCGTTCAGACCATGGTCACGGCCAGTATGCACTGGTGATTGGTGGTGCTGGCCGAATGGGGGATTGGATGGCACGCTATCTGGATATGGTGGGCTATGACGTTGACGTGGCTGACCCTTCAGAGCGAGTCAGCAATTATCGTCGCAATGTCGAATGGGAAAGCCGGATCGATGATTTTGATTTAATCGTCGTGGCCGTACCGTTGCGGCCTTCCAACCAGGTATTGCATAGACTGGCGGAATTGAAACCGCGCGGACTGGTGTTTGATATTGGCTCGTTAAAAAGCCCAATGCGCAGCGGTCTGGATGCTTTGCGCCTCGCAGGTTGCCGGGTGTGTTCGGTTCATCCCATGTTTGGCCCCGATGAGATTGGTCTGTCCGGGCGCCACATCCTGTTCGTCGATGTAGGTCATGCCGAAGCCGTTGCCGAGGCCCGGGCATTGTTTGCCCATACTGCGGCTGAGCGGGTGGATTTGAGCCTGGAAGAACACGATGAAGTGATGGCCTGGGTTTTGGGTCTGTCGCATCTGGTGAACATCGCATTTGCCTCCACTCTGGCTGGCAGTGGTGAGGCCGTGCCTTTGTTGCGGCAGATTTCTTCCAGTACGTTCAATGCCCAGTTGCGTGTCGCCGCGCAGGTGGTTTCGGAAAACCCCCATCTGTATTTCGAAATCCAGCAGGGCAACAGTAAAACCGAAGAAGTGATCGGTCACTTCCGGGCTGTACTGGATCGCCTGGCCGTAGCCATCCGCAGTGGGGACGAGGATGGGTTTGTCCGGACCATGGAAGAAGCCAACCGGCGCATCAATCCGCCAGATTCCTGACCACTTTCTTGCTGCCCTGGATAGGTCTGAAAAGGCTGAAGCATACGGCTGCATGTATTTATTATGGAGAGATGTCAATGAGTTCAAATCGATTACTGGCTGGCCTGTGTCTGCTTGGCCTTTGCCTGCCGGGTTTTAGCATGACGGTACAGGCTGACCAGGTCATTATGAAAAATGGCGATATTATCACCGGCGAAGTAACGCGAATTGCCGATGACAAAGTCTGGGTAAAGCCTTCGTATGCAGATGAGTTTGGTGTTGCTGCAGCCGAGGTCGAGAAACTGGATGCAGGGTTGCTGTTCGAAGTTGAACTGGCTGAACATGAAAAAGTCAAGGGCCAGTTTCAGGTGTCACCCGACGGACAGCAACTGCTTGTGGTTGATGGAGTAACACAGTCTGTTGACCTGGCTGCTGTGACTCAAGCGGTAAAGCCTGCTCCGTATTACAGCCGGACTTCACACGCAGAAATAAGTGCTACATTCAATTCCGGCAATACCGACAGCCAGAATACGTTGGTGTATGGCGATACCCGAATCAAGCTGGGCGACCACCGGCATTATGCGGATATCAGTTTCCGCAGGGATGAAACCGATGGCGTGAAGACCAAGGAACAGGATCTGTTCAACTACAACTACAACTGGTTGTTCAACAGGCCCTGGTTCATGGGTGGCTCGTTTACATATGAGCGCGATCCGATCAAAGATCTGGATCATCGTTACACCGCTGGCCTGTTGATAGGTCGGGATATTTTTGATGATGCGGACCGGTTCCTGTCGATCAACTTCGGTGCAGGTTACTCGGACCAGGAACAAGCCGGTATTACTGATTCAGGAGCGGTGGGCCTGTGGAAGCTGTTCTATACCCAGGACCTGGTCGACGGGAAAATTTCGCTCTATCACGATCACAACATCACTTATCAGTTCTATGCTGAAAATGACCTCATCTTTAAATCCAATACAGGTTTGCGCTACGACATTTTAAAAGACATTTACCTGACAACGTCCTTGCGCTACGACTATGAAACCGAGCCGGCTGCAGGGGCTTCCAAGGATGACCTGACATTTGGCATAGGCCTGGGGGCTTCGTTCTGAAATGTTTTGTTTAAACAGGACCGTTCTGGTCAGTCTATTTTCCAGTTAAGCAAGGTGGGATCGGTACGTTCCAGCAACTCTGCCGGAACGTCCGCCAGGGTCATTTCGGCTTCACAGGCAATGCTGCCGTCCGGTAAGTAAATCATCCCCACCGCCTTGCCCAGCCGACCACGCAAGCGAATGATGCGTCCGACAACTTTTAAA
>CAZRTG010000096.1:0-12224 GCA_964602895.1 uncultured Wenzhouxiangellaceae bacterium | reverse complement strand
TGTTGATGGACGATGGCAGCGTGCGCGGCATGCGCAGTTATTCCAACATTCACTTCCCTGAATTGCCCGGCGGTCTGATTACCCGTCCTACGCTCGAGTGGATGCTGGACAGCCCCACAAAAAGCACACAGAAATCACGTCTTGCCTATGAAACCCAGGGTATGACCTGGTGGGCCGATTACAACATCGTGCTGGACGAGGCCAAAGGTTGCAAAATGGACCTTTCCGCCTGGGTCAGCCTCATCAACCAGTCAGGCGCAAGTTACGACAATGCCCGATTGAAGCTTATAGCGGGTGATGTCAACCGCGCAGAAACCCGCCGACCTGCCGCCCGCGAAGCTGTTTACAAAATGGCCATGGCAGACCAATCAGCCGGCTTTGCCGAAAAATCCTTTTTCGAATACCACATGTACACCCTGGGGCGACGCACTGACCTGCCGGATAACTCAACCAAGCAAATCCAGCTGTTTCCCAAAGCCAATGCGGTTGAATGCAACAAAGAGCTGGTTTTTGCCCCTACCTTGCAATATCCCTGGCATGGCTACCAGCAACTGGACCAGGAATACGGCCGCTATGGCAATAGCGACATCAATGTTTATCTGCGTTTTGCCAATGAAGAGAAAAACCGGTTGGGAATACCCCTGCCTGCCGGTCGCATCCGGGTAAATCAACTGGACGAGGCGGATCAGAGCCTGGAATTCATTGGCGAAGATGTGATCGACCATACTCCACGGAATGAAAAAGTGTTGATCAAAATGGGCAATGCATTCGACGTAGTGGGTGAGCGCAAGCAAACCGACTTCCGGGTTGACAGCAAGAGCCGGCAATTGTGGGAAACTTTCGAAATCAAATTGCGCAACCACAAAGACGAGGCGGTCAAAGTAGCCGTTCTGGAGAACCTGTATCGCTCTGCAAACTGGAAAATCGAGAATGTCAGTCAAAGCTATGACAGGGAAAACAGCAACCGGATCCGGTTCGATGTTGAAGTGGCGAGCGAGGCTGAAGCGGTCATCACCTATACAGCACACTACACCTGGTAACTGTAAAAAGGACTGTTAGCGGCTCAATTTACCGCTAACAGTCCTGGGTCCAAGCATTCAGAAAAGTCAGTCCGCGATCAATGATGGCCTCTGTCATACCCATGTTTATGCTTGTGCTTGTGCTTGTGCTTGTGCTTGTGCTTTTTATGGCCTTGGTGGCTTTTGTAACCCCTGTAGTCATCATGATAGCCATCCGAATAACCATGCGCATAGCCCCTGGCATAGGCATGGTTCCTTGGAGCCCGATAGGATTTCGGGTGCCAATGACCACAGGCCGGGTACCAGTAAGCTCCGGCATAGGGTGGTGCCGGTCGGTAAGTTCCTCCGTAACTGATGGTGCCTGAGAAACCCGGACCATAGGGGGCAGCAGACCACAGGGTGACATTGCCGGATACCCCACCATGGGAACCGTTGTGATAGCCAGGGTTGTGTGCCTGTGCAGGGCTCAGATACAAAACTCCGGAAACAACCATTGAAACTACAAGCCATTTTCTGTTCATGAATAAACCTCCTTTTGCGCTCCTTGCAAACTAAGTCTAGACTGCCGTCTCTGAACTCATACTGAAGGAAGCTCCGGTTCATTGTTCGCTGTTGTTTTGTGGATAAGCAGACAGAGGTTCCTGATTACCAATCTGGAGTTTTTAAATGCTGGAAATTACCAATCATGGCCGTGTTCGTGAGATACAACTCAATCGCGCGCCTGCCAACGCCCTGAATCGGGATTTGATTGCACAATTCACGGAACAACTGAACGTTGCAGCCAAGAGCAGTGACGCCGTGGTCATATCCGGGAGACCGGGGATGTTCTCAGCCGGTCTGGACGTACCTTCATTGCTGCAGGAAGATCGTGACGGTATGGCGGATTTTTGGGGGTCTTTCGCGAGATTGCTGCGGACGATTGCCTTGATGCCCGTGCCCACGGTTTTCGCTCTCACCGGACATTGCCCGGCAGGTGGCATCGTCATGGCATTATTCGGCGACTATCGAATAATGTGCAGTGGTAAATTCAAAACCGGGATGAATGAGGTTCAGGTTGGTCTGGTGGTCTCGCCGGTCATCAAAGATGCCACCGTACGGCTTATCGGCCCAAATGCAACAGCCAAAATCCTTGTTCCCGGCAGCCTGATCAGCCCCGAGCATGCGCTGGAAATCGGCCTGGTGGATGAACTGGAAAATGATCCTGAAAACGTGGTCAGGCGCGCCATCGCCTTGTGTGAAGAACTGCTGGCCCTGCCTCGCAATGCCATGCTTGCTACGCGGGAACTGGTTCGTGAAGACCTGCGGGTATTGTTTGATGACGTCAACAGTCTGGAAGGTGAAGCGTTCCTGCAACTGTGGTTTTCGGATGCCACACAAGAAACGCTCAAGGCCATGGTGGCACGATTACAAAAAAAATAATCGGTGGGTTCAATACCCCGGGTTCAGGAATTCGTTTCGACAGGACGCGATGGGTCTCTGATCCATTCGCTCCATGAGCCAGGGTAAACCCGGGTAGAGCCCAGACCGGCCAATTCCATCGCAAACATGTTATGGCAGGCTGTCACCCCGGAGCCACAATAATTGACCACACTGTCGATTTGGCGAGCGCCCAACAACTGCCCGAACTCATCACGCAGTTGTTGCGGGCTTTTGAATCGACCATCAGCATTCAGATTCAGGTTCATGGGCCGGTTCAAAGCGCCCGGAATATGCCCGGCCTTGCTGTCCAGAGGCTCCACCGCACCGCTGTAGCGCTCCGGCGCACGGGCATCGATCAGGGTCAGATTCGGACCCCGGGACAGGATATCTGCAGCGCTAGCCGTGAGCGTTGCATTTGCTTTCAACTCGGGTCGAATACCCGGCTTGCCAACAACGTGACCCGGCTGCAGTGGCAATCCCGCCTGTTTCCAGGCTTCCAGGCCACCGTCCAGCAAGGCCGCAGGCAAGCCAAAGTAACGCATCAACCACCACAGCCGTGAGGAAAAAGCATTGCTGCCGGCATCGTAAGCCACCAACAATTTTTCTGTCTGCCACCCAATATTTTCCAGAAAAACGGCAAAGGCGTCGGGGTCTGGCATGGGATGTCGCCCGCTGTGTGCTGCGATCTTGGAAGAAAGGTGCTGGTCCAGGTGTGCAAAAGCGGCCCCCGGAATATGCCCGGCCAGATATTCCGGCAAGCTGTTTTGCGGCTGTGACAAATCAAACCGGCAATCGACCAGTACACAGGCATCCTGCTGTAAAAGCTCGTTCAATCGATCAACGGTCAGCAGAATCTCAGTCATTATTGGCATCCCGATAGCGCATCGCGAGGTTCAGTAACATCGCTGCGGTTACTCCCCAAATGGTGTGGCTTTGGTATTGCAGATACCAGACAGGGTGCTTCACTCCGGCTTGCTCGACAGGCCGGTTTTCATACAGATCAAGGTTCATGATATGAGCAAAGGGAACGGTAAACACTTCTGCCACTTCACGTTGGTCGGGTAACCAAATGACCGGTGCTTCAACCAGGGCCACTACGGGTAAAACACGATAATCCGAGATGGTGTCCAGTCGGTCAAGAAAACCAACCGGAGTGGCTTTGTCTGCGGGCAAACCAATTTCTTCAAACGCTTCGCGCAAAGCTGTGTGAACCGCAGTTTGATCCTGCACTTCGGCAGCACCACCGGGGAAACTCACCTGACCCGCGTGCTGGGGCAAGTGGTCGGCGCGACGGGTCAGAACAACCACAGGCTCGTCCAGGTCCATCAATGGCACCAACACGGCGGCGGTCTTGCGCGGGCGATAATAGCCCTGTCCCGGCGGCCTGTAGCCGCGCACCTGCAGATGGGCAACGCCCGATTCGAGCGGTGATACCGCTGCCCTCAGCCGGCTTTGCCAGTCTGCAGGCACGGAATGCAAGACCCGCGTCATTTCGCGAATAAAGCTTCCAGGCGTTGTGGTAGTGCAGCCTTGATATGGTTGCGTTGTTGCGCCGTGAAACTCGCCCAATTACCGATTTCCACCGATGTTCTGAGACAGCCAATGCAGATATCGCCAGGACCTAAGGTGCACACACCAATACAGGGTGAATCAATGACTGCTGCTGCATTGATTGATGTCAAAGTTGCCTTTCCGGAACCCACCTTAAAATCCTTGTCCAAAAGAAGTAAGGGACCGCCGATTGGCAGTCCCTTGCAGGACTTGTTACTGCTTGACAATTTCAACCAGTTTCAGATCAAAAGAAAGTGCTTCATTCGGGCCTACCGGTGGATTGCCGCGAGCGCCAAAGCCCAGTTCTGGTGGCACGAATACCTGCCAGGTGGCACCGGTCTTCATCAGTGGCAGCACTTCCTGCCAACCGCGTAATACGGCGTTGACAGTAAACTCTTCAGGCACACCACGGGCAAACGAACTGTCGAACTCAAGACCATTCACCTTGCTGCCTCGATAATGGACCTTGACCGTGCTTTCCATTCCAGGGCGGGCGCCATCACCTTCGTCAATGATGCGATATTGCACACCACTTGGCAGCACAACTACACCATTCTTTTTGGCATTGGCAGCGAGAAAATCAGCACTGGCCTTTTGATTTTCATCAGCCAGCTTCTGAAACGCTTCTGCCTGCTCCTGGCGGACGCGCTGCTGCAACGCTGTCAACATGGCGACCATTTCTTCATTGCTTACTTGTGGATCACGACCTGCGCCGGAGTCACGAATGGCGGCGATGATGCTTTCCACATCGAATTCAGCACCGCGGCGCTTGATATCTTCACCAATGTCCCAGCCAACCGCGTAGCTGAGCTTGCCCTTGTCGGACGTAACGTCCTGGGCCATTGCAGGTGCAACAGCAGACAGGGCAACAATTAATAGGGGTGCGAACTTCAATCGCATCGAGAATTCCTCCAGGTGTTAAAACTGAAATCCGGCTACATGCCGGCGCGTAAAAAGACGCTCATTCTACAGCAGCATGCTATTACTTACCACGCTGCTTTTGGCACCAAACCAAACGAATAGAATTTTAGCACTTTCAAGGCATACGACAGGTGTTTGGTCATCAAAGTTTCCGCCATCATTTGGTGTGATCGACCAACCCGGTCATTCAAAGGCTATCGCAACACGATTACGCAATATATTTTTTCATTTACATACAATTACTTAGATAGCATATTCGTAATGGCACGAACTCTGCATTACTGTGTTCGACATTTAAATTTCAGCAGGAGTCATGAACATGGGGATTTTTTCGCGCTTTAGTGACATCGTTAATGCCAACATCAATGCCGTTCTGGAGAAAGCGGAAGACCCGGAGAAAATCATCCGCCTGATGATTCAGGAGATGGAAGATACTCTGGTAGAAATTCGCTCTGCAGCGGCCCGCTGCATCGCAGACAGCAAGGAAAATGGCCGACATATTGAATTTATTGAACGGGAAATCGCCGAATGGGACAGGCGAGCCGAACTGGCTTTGCGCCGCGACCGTGAAGATCTGGCCCGTGCTGCCCTTTCGGAAAAGCAGTCACTGGTTGAGCAAATCGGCAAATTGCAGCATGAAGGTGAAATCCTCGATACCCAGTTGGAGAAATTCAACGCAGACATCACCCAGTTACAAAGCAAGTTGAATGATGCCAAGGTAAGGCAACGCAGCATTCTGGTCCGGCACAAGACTGCCACCTCCCAACTGGCCGCCCGCAAGCATATTCACAATGATCGTATCGACGAGATGCTTTATCGTTTTGAAAATGCAGAGCGCCGCATCGACCGGGTCGAGTCTGAAGCAGAGGCTCGAGCCATGGGGCATAACCGCACGCTGGCAGATGAAATCGCCGGCCTGGAAGACAACGACCTGGTTGAAGCCGAACTTGAAAAGCTCAAGTCCAAAATGAGCGGCCCAGATCGCGACTCTGGCAAGGAGGCTAAAGATGTCTGATCTGATTCCCATTCTGTTGGTGACCATTTGTTTTCCGTTATGGATCATTTTCCACTACATAACCAAATGGAAAACATCAAAAGGTTTGTCGACTGAAGACGAAAAGATGCTCAAAGAAATCTGGGACTCGACCAACCGCATGGAAGACCGCATCAAGACATTGGAACGCATTCTGGATGTTGAAGCCCCAAACTGGAGAAGCCGGGTATGAACCAGTTCTACAAAACAGATAACCCTCATCGCCTTTATCGCGACAAGCACAATGCCATGCTGGCTGGCGTCTGCGCGGGCCTGGCTGATTACTTTGACTTTAGCCGTAAAGGCTTGCGCATTGCAGTCGTGCTCATGGGCCTGTTTCCACCCTTCTTCCCGTTTGTGGTGTTGGGTTACCTTTTATTGGCAATCTTTTTGCCGGTCAAACCCGAAGCACTTTACAGCAATGCAGCGCAAGCCGATTTTTGGCGTGGCGTGAGCAATGCACCGTCAGATGTGTTTGGAGCGATCCGGCACCGTTTTCGCGAATTGACGGTTCGGCTGGAGAAGATGGAGGCCTATATTACTTCGCGCGAATTCGAGATTGATCGCGAATTGGGGCGAAAACAATAACCTTCATTAAACCATGGGGTTAAACCAGGATTGTAACGAAAACCAGGAATCAGTCGTCAGAATGTAATACAGGCCCATGGCATTTAACCAACTTTCCACTGGCTGATTGGTATCTATGAATAACATGAACGCTGAAACCAAACGAAATCAGACACACAAAATGGAGCAAGTCATGAGCCACGAGACTGAGAAGTTCACTGCGGCCCCCAAGCTGAGTGCACCTCTGATCGCACCCATGTATTCTTCACCCTGGCTGGCCCTGTACCTGCACCTCAAAGCCAGCTTCAGCCAGAGCTCAGCGTCCTGAGTTCACTGCCTGTTTGTTGTTGAACTGGCCTGATGGAAATTCTTCTCGCCAGCAGTCACAGCCAGATCAAGGCGATTTTCCAGTGGTGGTAACGGACACGTAGAGTATTCATTAAAAGCACAAGGCGGGTTATACGCCTTGTTGAAGTCAACCCGCAATTTTCCGTTCAATGGCATGGCTTCACTGTAAAGAAATCGCCCGGCCCCATAGGTTTGCCTGCCACTGGTGCGGTCTGCAAAAATAAACCACAAGGATTCCGATTCAGCATCGCCAATAGCGGCCAGGCGGTGCTCTTTTCCGGCATGGTCAAAAACAAAATATCCCAATACCGGCATTTCCAACAGTTGCCCCAACACATTGCCGATTTCTATGATTTGTCCGGCTTCAGCCGCAACAAACCGTCCTTCGATCAGCCATTCGTCCTGGATTTCAAAATTCTCTACTCCCTGAAAATTCAGTCGCGCGGGTGCCTGGCTATCGGAAATTCGCAGACCATAGGATTCGCGGAAAATGACGTGAATACTGATGCTACCGTGGTTGATCACAGTGGGAGATTCCGTGTCGTCGGCAAACAGGCTGGCCTTTGTAACTTCCACCCCGTCCACCGTCACCCCTGCTTCCGGGTCCGGTGTAAAAACCATGCCCTGGTCAGTCAACACAATGTCGCCCCAGTGTGCCGGGCCACCAGGTAGTTGTATTGAATTTCCCGCCGCACTGCCGATGCTGTTCATACCCGGTTGCAGCCATTCCAGACCGACCAGGCTCAACCAGCCATGTTCCTGTCGCAGGCTTGCATCCCTTTCGGCCCGCCATTGCAAAACCTGTTGCTGATGGTCAGAAGAAATTGCCGGGTCAGTATTTTGTGCGACCAGCACGGTGCTCGAACAAAGCGAGCCAATAATAACCAATGCTAAAACAGCAATCGGGTTCAGCTTGAAAGCAGGCATGTTCAGTCCCTATTTGACTCTGCCATAGATGTCTTCAAATCGAACGATATCGTCTTCACCAAAATAACTTCCGGTTTGCACTTCGATCAAGTGTACATCCTCAGTACCGGGATTTTCCAAACGATGTTGGGTTTCAACCGGAATATAGGTTGATTCATTGGCCCGTAGCAGGAACTCACGATCACCGAGACGGACTTTGGCCGTGCCTCGAATCACGGTCCAGTGCTCGGAGCGATGGTGGTGCAGTTGCAAAGACAAAACCTGCCCGGGCTTCACCACCAGACGCTTCACTTTGCAGTCATCGGCATCCTCCAGAATGGAATAGCTTCCCCAGGGACGGTGAACGGTCTGGTGGTAGACCACCGAGTCATGTTCCAGACTGGTTAACTGGTTTACCACTTCCTTTACATCCTGCGCGCGATCGCGATGTGCCACCAATACCGCATCGCCGGTATCGATGATGACCAGATCCTGCACGCCGACAGCAGCTACCAGGCGTTTGTTGCTCTGGATAAAACAGTCACGGCTTTCTACCAAAACGGCCTTGCCCTGAATCCGGTTGCCGGCTTCATCCGATTCGTAAAGCTCGGAAATGGCTTTCCACGAACCAATATCACTCCAACCCATATCAGCGCCCACTACTGCGGTATTGCGGGCCTTTTCCATCACCGCATAATCGATGGAAATGCCCGGACATTGTTCAAACAAAGCCTGTGGGATTTCCAGCGGTTGCACGGACTGATCCATGGCGTTCCAGCAATTTTGAGCGGTGCGGTGGATGTCGGGAGCGTGCTCCGCCAGAGCTTCCAGATAACTGGCGGCGGTAAATGCGAACATGCCTGAGTTCCACTCATATTCACCCGAAGCCACATAGGCTTGTGCAGTAACGATATCGGGCTTCTCAACAAAGGCTGCCACGCCATAGCCTGCCGACCCTTCAATGGCTTTGCCACGGCGGATATAACCGTAGCCGGTTTCAGCCTGGGTAGGATGAATTCCGAATGTAACCAGGTAACCCATCTCTGCCAGTTTTGCAGCCTGTTCGACTGCCTTTTTGAACGCAAGCTCATCTTTGATCAGATGATCGGCCGGTAACACCAACATGATGGCATCAGAGCCTGAAGTTGCCTGCACATGGAAGGCGGCCAGGGCAATAGCCGGAGCCGTATTTCTGCCTACCGGTTCGAGCAGAAAGGGATGCTGCCGATCATCTCCGACAATTTGGGTATACAGATCACGTGTGTAAAAATAGTAATCCCGGCTGGTGACCGTAATGATCTCACCCCCATCAGCAACCGCCATGGCACGACGAAAGGTCTTTTCTGCCAGCGACTCACCATCAACCAGGGTCATAAAAGGCTTGGGATGCGCTTTGCGTGACACCGGCCATAAGCGGGTTCCGGCACCACCGGAAAGAATAACGGGATTCAATAACATGCTGTTTCCTGTCTGACCAAACTCAACTTCATTCGTGGTAATCCGCCAGACATTCGCTTAAAGACCGGGCTAACCCAGGCGGAACGACATTAAACCGGTCTTGTATCTTTTGAGTGTCCAATACCGAGTACACAGGCCGTTGGGCTGCCTGTGGGAAGTCTTTGGAAGCGATGGCATTGAGCACGGGAGCACGGGGCAGTATTCCCAGTTCAGCCGCATTGACAAAGATCATCTGTGCAAAATCATACCAAGTTGTAACAGTTGCGTCGCAATAGTGGTAAGTCCCGCTGTTTGCTACCCAGCTTTCTTCACCCTGTACTGCCTGCAACACCTGCAACGAAGCCCTGGCCAGATTCCTGGCCCAGGTTGGACACCCGGTCTGGTCACTGACAACACCCAATTCCGGTCTTTGTTTGGCCAGGCGCAACATGGTGAGCAAAAAGTTGTTGCCATGTGTGGAATATACCCAGGAAGTGCGCAAGATGATGTGGCTACAGCCGCTTGCAATGATGGCCGATTCACCTGCGAGTTTGCTTTCTCCATAGACATTGATCGGGCCGGTCGGGTCGGCTTCGCGATAAGCCCGTTGGCCTGCGCCATCAAACACATAGTCGGTGGAATAATGCAGCAGATTCCGCTGATTCACTTTACACCAACGAGCGATGCAGGCCGGTAGCTCGGCATTCAGACGAAAAGCTGCCGTGTGGTCTTTTTCAGCCTGGTCAACAGCAGTATAGGCGGCTGTATTGATGATCAGGTCGGGTCGCAGACGATTCAGGAAAATTTCAAACTGATGCAGGTCAGCAAGATCCTGCTGAATGGTGCCATGCAAGCCCGAACTTCTGTCCACCAAAGTAAGCTTCCCCAGTGGCAGCAACAAAGGATAAAGCTCTGTCCCCAACTGGCCTGAGGAGCCCGTCAATAGAATATTCATACAGGCATTCTTGGTAAATCTTCAAGTGCTATGTCGCGCAAACGTGGTGCAGCGCTGTCTCGTGCCGACAGGCTTGGAGATTCTATTGGCCATTCGATGGCGATATCCGGATCATTCCAGGCGATGGCTGCGTCTGTATCTGCATCGAACTCTTCGGTGCACAGATACGTCATCAACGCACTTTCACCCAAAACGCAGAATCCATGGGCAAAGCCCTCAGGGATATAAAACTGGCGATGATTTGATGCAGACAATTCGACTCCAGCCCATTGCCGATAGGTCGGCGAATCAAAACGGATATCAACCGCCACATCGAATACCTTGCCTTCCAGAACGGTAACCAGCTTTCCTTGTGGCCGGGGAAATTGATAATGCAGACCTCTGAGTACGCCAGCGGTTGAACGCGATACGTTGGATTGCACCAATTGCTCCGGTATACCGGCTTGCCGAAAGCTGGATTGCTTCCAGAATTCCTTGAAATAACCGCGTTGATCGCTGTGAACTTTTGGTTCAATGATCACCAGCCCCACCAGCCCCGTCTGTATCACTTTCACGCTTCGCGCCCGCGTGTCAGCAGCTGCAACAGGTACTCGCCATAACCGCTTTTGCGCAAGGGCTCGGCCAGCCGCTTGATCTGGCCTTCATCGATCCAGCCTTTCATAAAGGAAATTTCTTCCGGACAGGCCACTTTCAGACCCTGCCGTGCTTCTATGGTTTCAATAAAACTGGCGGCTTGCTGCAAAGATTCATGGGTTCCGGTATCCAGCCAGGCATATCCTCGTCCCAGGCGTTGCAATGACAGCTTACCCGCTTCCAGATAAAGGCGATTCAGGTCGGTAATCTCCAACTCACCCCGCCGCGAAGGTTTCAGCTTGCGTGCCCATGCTGAGGCATTGCCATCATAAAAATACAGGCCGGTAACCGCATAATTTGAACGAGGCTGTTCGGGTTTTTCTTCGATGCCCAACACTCGCAAATCGCTATCAAACTCGACCACGCCGTAACGCTCCGGGTCTTTTACCCAATAACCAAATACAGTGGCGCCTTCCTGCTTGCGTGTCGCGCGCTCCAACACTTCGCTCAAGCCCCCACCGTGAAAAATGTTGTCACCCAGGATCAAACAGGAAGGACCTCCCTGTAAAAAGTCCTCGGCAATGATCAGCGCCTGTGCCAGGCCCTCGGGTTCAGGCTGTACCGCAAATTCAAGATTGATGCCCCATTCGCTGCCATCACCCAACAGTTGCCTGAACATGGCCTGTTCATGCGGAGTGGTGATGATGAGAATGTCGCGGATATCCGCCTGCATCAGCGTAGCCAGTGGGTAGAAAATCATCGGTTTGTCATAAACCGGCAGGAGTTGTTTGCTCACTACCCGTGTCAAAGGATAAAGACGGGTGCCGCTTCCGCCCGCCAGTATGATGCCTTTTCGGCTATTCGTAGGGCTTGCCATCGCAGGCTTCACTCCCTGTTGTCTCCGGCCAGACCCAGGCGTTCACCCTGATAACTGCCGTCGCGTACACGCGCTGTCCATTGAGGGTTTTGCAAATACCAATCCACCGTTTTTTTCAGACCCTGTTCAAAGTCTACTGCCGGATTCCAACCCAGACCCTGACTTAATTTGGAACAGTCAATGGCATATCGCCGGTCATGCCCCGGGCGGTCTGTAACGTGTTTGATCAACTGGTTGCGCTCACCAAAACCGGGCGCGGGCCGTGTCTGATCCAGCACATGACAAATCGCCTGAACCACCTCCAGATTGGTGCGCTCGGAATTGCCGCCAATGTTATAAACCTCGCCCACACGCCCCTTCAGAAGTACGCGGTTGATGGCGTCGACATGGTCTTCAACAAATAGCCAATCCCGGACCTGCAAACCATCGCCATAAATCGGTAAGGGTTTGAGTTCCAGAGCATTGAGTATGATCAGCGGAATCAGTTTTTCCGGAAACTGATAAGGACCATAATTGTTTGAACAATTGGTCGTCAGTACCGGCAAACCATAGGTATGGTGAAATGCCCGCACCAGGTGATCCGAGCCAGCCTTGCTGGCGGCATAAGGCGAATTCGGT
>CAZRTG010000095.1:0-12225 GCA_964602895.1 uncultured Wenzhouxiangellaceae bacterium | reverse complement strand
AAAAACCACGCTTTTTGTTTGGCGTGCTCTGAGAATTCATGGATGAATGATTCAGAGCTTCCTTAGATAACAAGGCGAGCAGAGCAAATGAATTTCATTAACAAGCTGTTTGGTGAACTGGTTGGCCCGGCTGCCGTGATTGCGGCAGGAACGATGGGGGCCGGTGCAGTGGCTACCTTGATACTGGCAGGAGCCTGGTTCCGTTATGACTTGATCTGGGTGGTGTTATTCATGTTGCCACTTTTTGTCATCGCAGTGGATTCCTCTTCACGCATCGGCAGTGTGAATCACGGCGTGGGCATGATGTCCATCGTGCGAAAGCACATTCATCCCTCTGTCGCGTGGTTTTTCCTGGCGATCAATGTGCCCATCCACATACTGGTTGCCATGGGACAGTTTTCGGTCATGACTTCAGCCCTCTTGTCTCTGTTTGGCATGCACCCACCAACCGCTGCAGCCTCACCGGAGCAGCTGGCAAGTTACTTCAAATTTGAAATGGGAACCTCGGTGGGTTTGGCCGTACTGGTGTTGTGGCTGGTGCTGTCGCATGGTTATGACCGCATGCAGAAAGCCATGACCGCGATGATGGTACTGATGTTCTTCTGCTTCCTGTTCATTGCCCTGCGCAGTTTTGGAGATATGGGTGCCATCCTGGCCGGCTTCGTGCCGAGTATTCCACCCGACCTTCCGGTGCCGGGTACCGATACGGTGCGCATGAGCACCGGCTCCATCATCGCCATTGTAGGAGCGGCCATAGCACCGGGTGCATTGCTGACGATTCCTTATCTCAGTTCGGACTCCGGCAGTAATGCCAGCAGCCTGAAACGGGATTTGCGTAAATCGGTGTTGAATCTGGGTGTCATTTTCGGCGCTTATGCCATATTCATTCTGATTGCGGGCGGCTTTGCACTTTATCCACTGGAGAATCATGCCAGTATTGAAACCGTGCACGCCGCCGGGCAGGTGCTTACCTTTGCATTTCCAACGGCCGTAGCATTCCTCGGCCCACCCATTTTTACCTTCGGACTCTTCATTGCTGCCATGACCACACTGGTCATTTGCGTGCAGGTGGTTATTTATCTGTCGCTGGACATGCTCGGCAAAAACTGGGCCTATTCCAATGACAATACCGTCTATCGTCGCCTGCTGATCGTAGTCACTTTACTCTCTGCTGTGTTGGCGCCGGTGTGGACTTTCCCGGCAATGCTCAAGGTTGTTCTGCTGATGGGCGTGAACGTACTGATTATCCCGATGGTGATCGTCGCCATGATCTATCTGCTGAACCGGAAAGCGGTGATGGGCGAGCATACCGCGGGCTTTTGGCGCAATCTCACATTGGTTTTGTGCCTGATTGTTGCAGTTGCTTTAGGGGTGGACAAGCTGCCTGATTATCTGGCGATGTTTTGATGCAGTGCTGAAGTGAAAAGATCGATCCAGGAACCATCATTTTTTTAATACCCGCCTGCTTGGCAGAAACAAACTTATTTAATTTCATATTGAAATTATTTATATATGTAACTATTATGGAGGTATTGTAAGCAATAGCGCAGATACAGGGCAGGAGAACATGAAAACGATCATCGAACCATTCCGGATTAAATCCGTAGAACCGATACGCATGACCACCGAGGAGGAGCGTCGCCGGATTGTCGAGAAGGCAGATTACAATCTGTTTCTGATCAAATCCGAAGATGTGCTGATCGATCTGCTGACCGATTCAGGCACCTCGGCAATGAGTACCGCCCAATGGTCGGCGCTGATGCAGGGCGATGAGTCTTATGCCGGCTCACCTTCGTTTTATCGCTTTGAAGCGGCGGTCCGGGAACTGATGCCGTTTAAACAC
Organism: uncultured Wenzhouxiangellaceae bacterium; assembly: GCA_964602895.1. Taxonomy (GTDB): domain Bacteria; phylum Pseudomonadota; class Gammaproteobacteria; order Xanthomonadales; family SZUA-36; genus JAWXBM01. Next base: position 10,382 of record CAZRTG010000095.1, on the reverse strand, counting down.
ATTATTCCAACTCACCAGGGCCGGGCTGCGGAAGCTATTTTGACTGCCATGGTTGGCGGTCCGGGAAAAATTATTCCCAATAACACCCATTTCGACACCACCCGTGGCAATTTCGAGGCTGCGGGCATCCTCGCTGTGGATCTGGTGATTGCTGAAGGCCTCGACCCCGCAGCGATACACCCGTTCAAAGGAAACATGGACCTGCAGCGCCTTGAAGCCCTGTTGGAAAAAGAAACGGACAATATTCCGCTGGTCATGCTGACCATTACCAACAACGCAGGTGGTGGACAGCCCGTTTCGATGGCAAACATCCGTGACACCCGGGCGCTTTGTGACAAATACGACAAACCCCTGTTCATCGACAGTTGCCGCTTTGCCGAAAACGCCTGGTTTATCAAACAGCGTGAAGAGGGCTACTCGGACAAATCGGTAACGGCGATCGTGCAGGAAATTTATTCCTACGCCGATGGCATGACCATGAGTGCAAAGAAAGATGCATTTGCCAATATCGGCGGCTGGCTGGCGCTCAATGACGATGAGATGGCCGCCCAGGCCCGTACCCGGCTCATCCTGACGGAAGGATTTCCAACCTATGGCGGCATGTCCGGCCGGGACCTCGAGTGCGTCGCCCAGGGGCTGAAAGAAATCGTCGATGAGGATTACCTGGCCTACCGAATCCGCTCGATCAAGTATATTTCCGACGCGCTGGACCGGATGGGCGTGCCAGTGATGAAACCTGCGGGAGGTCACGCGGTATTCGTCGATGCAAGGAAAATGCTGCCACACATTCCTCCGCTACAATTCCCGGCGCATGCCCTGGCCGTCGCCTTGTATGAAACGGCGGGCATACGCAGTGTCGAAATCGGTTCGCTGATGTTTGGCCGGCAGCCGGACGGCTCGGAGAAACCGGCGGCCATGGAACTGGTGCGGATGGCCATGCCGCGCCGCGTTTACACGCAAAGCCACGCGGATTACATCATCGAGTGCTTCGAGAAAGTCTACCAGTCCAGGGAGACGCTGAAAGGCTATGAAGTGGTATGGGAAGCGCCGTTGATGCGGCATTTTACCTGCCGGATGCGGCCACTTACTTCCTGAACAGGTCTTCCAGGCGGCCCAGGAGCGCATCAAACTGGCTGCGCTCCCGGGCCGTAAACACGCTCAGCATTTTTTCTTCTATTGCCGCGGCTTTCGGTGCAATTTTTTTATAAAGACTGTTTCCCTTACTGCTCAAGCCGAGCACAATCCGCCGCCGGTCCAGCGTGTCTGTATTGCGGTTCACCAGGCCCTCGGTGTGCAGCCTGTTCAATACTCGCGTCATCTGCACCTGGTTGATATCCAGTATCCTGGCCAGTTCCTTGGCAGCCAGCGGTGCCTGGTTGGCCAGAATGGCCAGTGCATGCCATTCCGAAGCGGACAGGCCAAACTGTTTTTTGTACCAGGCCTCCAACTCAAAACCCGCCTCTTGCGAGATGTGCCACAAGCGGTAAACCATCCAACGATCAAGTTTGAATTCCGGCATGGTTATCCTGTAGTCAAGGCCTGTCCACTTGTCATCCGCTTGTCACATGCACCATTGTGACCGATTGTCAGCCGGTCACTCGATGCGAGGCGGCGATGCAGGACGCCTGATCGTAGATGCCTGCCATCAGGTTGAGGATTTTCGATGCGTCGGAAAGGTGCACCTCACTGGATACCGACTCGGTCAGGGAGATCAGCAGTTCGCGGCGGAACTCGACAAAGTGATCGGTCACCTCGCAGCCCAGTTCCGTGGCGACATAGGTCACGCCCTTTTTGCTGTCCGAATTTCCGGACTTTTCGATGACCCCTGCGTTGACCAGTTTCCTGATGCCGTATTGCAGGTTGGATTGATCATCCCGGTTCAGCAGGCGGCCAATTTCGGAAATACTTTTGGGCCGGTCATGCATGCGAATCACGTGCAGCACCGCCGTGTCCGCACCGGAAAAAGAAGCATTGATACAGCAGGCCATACAGTCGGAACGCCAACGATCGAATGCTGCCGCGGCGCGCATGATTGAAAACTCGAGCTCGGTCAGCTCGATTTCATATTCGTTTTCTGCCAGATGCCAGCGTTTATCCAAAGCCGCTTTCATAAACTTTCTCCAAAAGTATCATGAATGATCCAGAGCATCATTGACCCACGAACATGCCAACCTTTTCAATCATTGTAAATCATTGAAAATGTTGGCACATCCATGTGCCAAGGAAACTCTGAATAAATCAGAGTTTCCTTAGCGTGCCAGAGCAGCGCAGAATTCCAGAACGTCCCCCGCCAGTTGTTCCCGGTCGGCCAGTGACTGCATGACCGTCTGTGTCACAGAAACCTGCAAACCCATCTGCTCCAGCGCGCCGCGTTGGTCACGGTCGGCCGAATCGATCACCAGTCCATCCAGCAGGTCGCCATAATGTCGGGCAATGGCCTGGCAGTCGCTGGTCAGACCCAGTTCCGCCATGATTTTGCTGGTAGGACCCTTCAGGGCCTTGCCACCCACCACCGGTGACACGGCAACCACCGGCGCGGCGCAATCGATCAGCAATTCACGCAGGCCCGGCACCGAAAGGATCGGGTCGATACTGAGAAAGGGATTTGACGGGCACAGAATGACAGCACGCACGCGTCCCGACTGCAGTGCCGCCTTTAGTGGCTGGGAAGGCCTCGCCTGCGCACTGCCACGGTATTCGATCTGCCGGATCACCGGCTGGCATTGCAATTTGACGAAATACTCCTGGAACGGCAGCCAACGACTACCTACCCCATCCTCGACCTCCAGATGGGTGCGTACCGGCTGGTCACTCATCGGCAGAATGTCTGCCTTAACACCGAAGCGGCGTGCCAGACTCGCAGTCACATCCGTCAATGACGCGCCGCCGGCCAATTCTGCTGTGCGAATGCGATGGGTGTCCAGATCCTTGTCGCCCAACAGAAACCAGGCTTGCTCGGGGTCGTTGCGCCGTAATGCCTCCATGAAGGACCAGGTCTCATCGGCACGACCCCAGCCCTGCTCGGTGTTGCTGACCCCGCCCAGGGTATAAATCAGGGTGTCGATATCGGGGCAGATGTAGAAGCCCAGATGTTCAAAGTCGTCACCGGTATTGGCGACCACCCGCAGTTCCGATGGCGGCAGTATGCGGCTCAGCCCAAGTGCCAGCTTGGCACCGCCAATGCCGCCGGACAGGGCTATGACCGGATCGCTCACCGGAACAGATCCTGCTCGCGGGGCCGCACCAGGGCTTGCACGGTACCCGCGTCATCGCGCAGTCCGCTGAAACCACGCACGATCACCACTGGTTTGGCTTCGGCACCCTGGCCCATCAGGGCCGAAGCGCCGGCCGCAATCTCGTCAGCCAGGCCCACTTCGGTTACTTGCATGGGTCGTCCCGCCAGGTCCGGCGTATTGCGCAGATCGAGCAGCGCCTTGATACCGGCCACCCCAATCGCGTGACCCACCGTGCCGTTGCGCCAGGCACGGCCAAAACTGTCAATGATGATGACGCCGATGCGACAGCCCCAGAGCTCGCCCAGCCTGGCGGCCAACCGTGCAGCGGAGGCATCGGAATCCAGCGGCAACAGGATGGCGTGCCCCGAAGCGGCATTCGACTGGTCGATACCTGCGTTAGCCATGACAAAACCAAGACGGTGCTCGGCGATGATCACTTGCCCACCCTGGCGCACGATCTCTGCAGACTCATCCAGGATCAACTGCACCACGGCCGGGTCTTTATCGGTCTCGCGCCCGCGCCTGATCGCTTCATCCGATGGGGTCACATCGGCCAGCCGCACCACGCGGCCTTCGGCCTTGGAGACTATTTTCTGCGCCATGACAACAATATCGTCGTCTTGTAAAGTGAGTGATGCGGATTCCAGGCTGGAGTTGATCAATTCGGCCAGGTCCATGCCTTGCTGAACCATTGGCAATCCACGCAGCGCAAACATCTCCACCCGATCGGGTGCGTAGCTGCGGGATTTTACGGGTGAACTCATGCTTGATACCTCCATTGCCAAACAGCAATTTATAGCGACCTCGGATGCGCGCAGACAATAGCAGATTTTCTCTGCAACCACTGCACAAAGCGTCAAAATCCAGTGCCCTATCGTTCAAGACCGGGCACGGCAATGTCGCTACAGTCAAACTCCACCCAGAGGAATTTTTATGGACAACAATTTACCCACCGTCGCCGTCATCGGCGGCACTGGCAACCTGGGCTCCGGCCTGGCATTTCAACTGGCGCGCAAGGGCTACACCGTAGTCATAGGCTCGCGCGAAGCCCACAAGGCTGTGACCGCAGCGCAGGAGATCAGCGCACGAGCGGGGGTAGAGTTACAAGGCCTGGAGAACGCTGCAGCCGCAGCGGCAGGTGAAATCATTATTCTGACCGTGCCTTTTGCGCATCACCGCTCCACGCTGGAATCGGTCCGCGAGGCCGTGCAGGGCAAAATCTTTGTGGATGCAACGGTTCCACTGGTGCCACCCAAGGTGGCGCGTGTGCAACTCCCGCCCGAAGGCGCGGCAGCCGTGCAGGCACAAAACCTGCTTGGTGAAAACGTGCGCGTGGTGTCGGCCTTTCAGAACGTGGCAGCTGCCCACTTGCAGGAGGATGGCGGCCACGCAAATTGCGACGTACTGGTGTGCGGCAATGATCCTGAGGCCAGGACGGCCATAGTCGAACTGGCAACCGATATGGGTTTGCGTGCCTGGCATGCCGGTTCCATCGACAATTCAACCGTGGCGGAGTCGCTAACGTCGGTATTGATTTTCATGAACCGGTTTTACAAGATCGACGGTGCCGGTCTTTGCATCACGGGTGAACCTGGCTCGGCTGGATGAACGACTCTGACACATGGGCGCTGGTACCGATCAAGCGCCTTGACCGCGCGAAGCGGCGCCTGGCGCCGGTACTGGATTCCGGGTTGCGCGCAGAATTGGTTCTGGCGATGTTGAATGATGTACTGGAAGTGCTGGCCGGGGTCGAAAGTATTTCGCGAATTTTGGTGGTCAGCAACGAGCCCGAAGCGGGCAGCATGCTACACGATGGCAAGCACGAAGTTTTTTATTCAGCCGCCAGCGAAGGCATGAACCGGGAACTTGAACAGGCCGCAGCCTATGCCTCTTCACAAGGCGCGCAACGCGTGCTTGTGGTGCATAGCGACCTGCCTTATCTGACGGAGTACGCCATCAGAAAATTTCTCACTGCTGCACCGAAGCAAGGCCCGCATGCCGCCGCCTGCAAGCTGGGGACCGGTACAAACCTGTTGTTGCTGCCTCTGCCTTTGAGCATTCCTCTGGTGTTCGGCAAGGACAGCCTGCGTCAATTTGAAGAACTGTCAGCCCGTGCAGGACAGGAACTTAAGGTCATACACGACCCCCGCCTTGCCGAGGATGTCGATGACCCGGACGATTACACGCGATTGAGCAATCCCCCGCGCGGCAGTCGACGGCCCGGTCGTGCGACCCGTGCATTTCTACGCCGCGCCATGGCCAAACAAGAGGTGTTTTCCTGATGTCCTCCAAAATGATTTCCGATTACTTCCAGCGCCACGAGATCCTTGGCATCCGGCTATCGCGTGATGCAGACATTCGCGATGCCGAGGTCTGCCTGGTGGAAGTGTCCTTCACGGGTGGATACCGGGTGTCGTTCAAATTGCTGGACGGCCCGACCGCCCAAACGCATCGTTACTTTGCAGCGATCAATCCGGGAGCCGAACCCATCCTCGCTGCAGACGGCACGAGCCTGGACGCTGCGGCGCGCCAGCAGCGACTGCAGCACTTCCTGACCACCATCGAAGATCGCGTCGCCAAGGTGCACAAGGAACAGTCGATTCTGAATATACAGCCGGTGGGAAAGAGCTTTCTGCTCTACGGCAAAACGCGCTTCGACGTGCTGTCGGATGACGGTGAGGGCCAGTTGGCAATTCGTATTTTACGCCCTGAAGGCAGCAGCGAAGCCGCGCTCGCGGCCAATGACCTGTTGGATGGACTCTATGCAGGAATCATCAAACCCTTCCAGGATAGCGCTGAATAATGCCATCCCGGCATCCTGAGAGGATGCCATAGAAAAAGTGTGTGGAATTAATTTGCCCGGGCTACGCCAACAGCGTGCCCGGGGCATTCCCGTAAATGCAATCAGAAACTGTCTTCGCCGCCCTGGTAAACCTTATAGGGCACGCCTGAAAGCGCTTCCCCTTCGTCGCGACCGACGCGGTACGTCTCCTGGAAATACAGCGAGTGCTTGCGATCCTGTGTCATGAAGTGCGGGTGCATGGAGCAAACCATGTTTTCCGGCAGTACAAAATCGAAGCCTTCGCCGATACGTGGCATTTCGATCATGGTCATGCCAATCGAGTGACCGCACACATGCCCGGAGCGGTAACCGCGGTCGAAAATCGGCTTCATGCAGTCCCGGCTGACCTGCTCGGCCGTATTGCCGGCCTTCATGTGCTCGCGTGCCAGTTCATGGAATTCGCGGTAGGCCTGCATCATTTCTTCCATGACCGGATCCAGACCGTTCGGTGCCATTGGACGGGAAAACTCCACCCAGTGACCGCCTTCGCCGGAAATTTCCAGGCCGTACATCAAGCCATCACTGTCCTGCACCGGGCGCTGGCTGGGAAATATCATCTGTGGCCGCAGCGAACCATTCGGCCCGGTCAGGATCATGTTCATGGTATTGCGACCGCAACCTGCGGCTGCAAACGTATTCTCGGCCACGCCCATCAGTTCGGCTTCCGTCTTGCCGGGTCGATAGGCACGGATCACATCCAGCACACCCTGCTTGTTGATTTCCATGGAGTGACGAACCGACAGCATCTCTTCATCACTTTTTTGCGCACGGGCGTAATCAAACGGAATTTCGAAATCGACGATTTCAAAATCCTCGGCAGCAAGGGCCTTATAGTCGCGGACATTGATGATGTATTCCAGACCGTAAATACCGACGCGTTTCGCTCCCTTCGTTTTCAGATAATTCGCCATCCACTCACCGCAGTGTGGCGGGAATTCCCGCTGCTCGATGAACATGGCGCTGTGGTCACCCACCCAGGTTGCCTCACGCGGAAACACGCAGATCGGATCGGCGTCCATCGACACGATCACGTAGGCATAACGGTGCAGGATGTGAAAGCCACACAAGTATCGGATCGCACCTTCAAAACCACTGTATTCGCTGCCGCTCACTACCAGATAATCAAGGCCGTGTTCGGCCATGGCCGCACGGGTATTGGCATAGCGGCGATCGATTTCTGCCTGGCTGGGGCGGAAGCGGTTAATGTAGTTGGTTGGTTCTTTAGCAGTCATGGTTTCAGATTTCTCCATTCGTCTTCACGCCAGGAATATTCCAGGCCTTTGATAATATCGGTTACGGCCGAGTTGAGTGGTGTTGGTACGCCACTCTCTGCGCCGAAGCGGGCTATACCGCCATTCAGGGCATCGATTTCAGTCTGCCGCTTGTTGAGCACATCGGTCAGCATGCTGGGGGGGTGCTGATAGGCCTTTTCACGGCCGTAATCCAACAGTTTGTCCGGATCGCTGTCCAGTTTGATGCCGAGTGCTGCTGCGACCGCCTTGCCTTCATTGACGATTTCCCGCATCACGCGACGCACGCCAGGCTGGTCACAGGCCACGCCATGCGGCAGGTGGGTCAAAGCCCCCATCGCATTGGATGCGGCGTTGAAAATGACTTTGGTCCACAAGGCACCGCGGGCGTCTTCCATGGTGACGATGTCCGCGCCACCGCGGATCAGCGTATCGGCCAGCAACTGGACTTCCTCCATGCTGGCGGGACTGGGTACAAACGGGCTGATCCAGGTTTTACCGCCGGTGTCGTGATTGACTACACCAGGCGCGGTCACGTGCCCGGCCGGGAAAGTGGTACCCAGGATCACCCGGTCCACGTACTCGGCAATGATTTCCTCGTTGCCAATACCATTTTGTACCGAACAGACCGCACCGTCGCGAAACAGGTGGGCGGTGGCCTCAATGGCCGATCGGGTATGCATGGTCTTGGCGGCAATGATGCCGAACTGGCAGGCTGGTATTTCAGCCGGGTCGGTGCGTGCCTTGACCGGCACCACGATATCGCTCAGGCCGGTCAGGCGCAGACCGTTTTTATTGATCGCATCGACGTGCGGTTTGTAAGGGTCGTAGGCCCAAACCTCGACGTCGTCGAGGCGGCCCAGGTGGGCGGCAAACAGGCTGCCGATAGCGCCACAGCCAATGATGCAAACTTTCATTTTGTTCTCCAAATATTCACTTCCAGTCAGTACAGTTCATAAACCGCAGTGGCTGTTGCAGGCGACTACTGTCGCCAGCTCAGCTCGCGAGCCTTGACCAGGCGATACAGGGTTTCATTGATGGGCGCCGGCACGCCCAGCCGGTTGGCCTCGCGCACGATGGCGCCGGTGATCCAGTCGACTTCGGTATCGCGCCGGGCGCGGACGTCTTCCAGCATGGAAGGTGCGTGGGCGTATTCCTCGTTACCCGTGCGGCCATGACTGGTGGCTTCAACATTCATTTTCCAGGGGTCTTCGAACAGTTCAATACCACTTGCTGCCGCCACACGCTTGCTCTCGTCCATGGCCGCCTTGACCAGCATGCCAAGGTCAGTTGGCAGATCGCACTTCGCAAATGCTGCCACGTGCGGCAAATCGGACAGTGCCGCCACAGAATTCACTACTGCGTTGAAAATCAACTTCGACCACTGCGCCGGCAGCAGGTCCGGGAAGGCTTTCGCCCGCAACCCGCTGTCGATGATCAGCCGTTCAACCGCCTGAGCCTGCTCGAAACTGGCCTCGCCACCCGCCCAGGGACCCAGCCAGGTAGCGGTGTCCAGCTCATATTCGACGTGGCTGTCGGAATGCCGCCGGCCGCTCATGAATGTGACGGAGGAAAGAATCGGCCAGTCACCGTACTGCGCGACCACCTCTTCGCAACCCAGCCCATTTTGCACGGTCATGACCAGCGCACCAGGAAAGTGGCCTTGCAGCTGTTTGGCGCTGGCCTCCACGGCGGTGGTCTTGGTGGCGATGATGACCAGGTCGACATCACCCAGATCGGCAGGGTTGGTGGAAGCGATGATGTCGGAGCGCAGGTCCGACTTGCCGCTGACGCGCAGTCCTTCCGTGTTGAGCTGGTCCGCATGCTCGCTGCGTCGCGTCAGCACGGTTGATGTAGCAACCGTGCCAAAATGGCCGGCAAACAGGCTGCCAATGGCACCGGCACCCACCACGCAGGTTCGTTTTATGGAGTTTATGCTGTCGTTATTCATAGACCTAGAAGCATATTCAAGCTAAGGAGCAGTTGCTTGTTTGGCGGTGCCAGATGGCTTGTCCGTTGGCGCATCGGGCCTTTGGAAATATCACTTCAAGCCGGATTTTTTTGCCTCTTGCTGCAGCTTCTTGCGCAGCACGCTGGGTGCGATATTGAAGCGCGACTTGAAGGTGCGACTGAAGTGGGCGGAATCGTTGAAGCCACGCTGATAGGCGATGTCGGTGATGCTGGTATCGGCCAGTGCGGGGTTGAGCAGGTCTTCGCGGGCCGCCTTCAGGCGTCGTTCCCAAATCCAACGGGCTACGGTTACACCGGAGTGACGGAACAGGTTGTGCAAGTGACGCGTTGAAACGGCGTTGGCCTCGGCCACTTTGGCCGGAGTCAGGTCGTGATCTGCAAAATGTTCTTCCAGGTACGACAGGATCCGACTCATGCGGGCTACCTGTGCGCTGCCATGCTGGCTGTGCTGGAACTCCGTTTCCGTGTGCACTACAGCGGCAATCAGATCCAGCGTTACTTCCGCCAAAGTGTATTGCTCGGTCTCTGACAGCTTGCCGGCCTGCATCACCAGAGAGGTAAGCAAATCGATGGTAATCTGTACCAGCCCGGAACCGCTGAATACCTGTGCACCGAAATCGCGAATTTGCCGGCCCAGCACACGCTCATGGAATACGCCAAGCGGAATACGCAACAACAGGCGCTTACCCGTCTGCAGGAATGACAGGCGGTAGGGTAGTCCACCCGGAATGATAGCCAGGGAGTCGGGGTTCACCAGGAACCGTGAGTTCTTCTGTTCAATCTCGGCACCGCCTTCGAGTTGCACTAGCACCAGGTAATCGAAAGTCGAATCGCCTTCTATGTCCTGGCTGCGCCGATTGACTGTGAAAGGATCGCTTTTGGATAAGTAGATTGCCAGCCGGGCCAGTGGATGACTCTGGATGGAATAGTTTTCAAAGTCCTCAGACAGGGGCTGCGGCAGGACCCGGAAAATCGCACTGGACGCAGCACGCAGCAATTCCTCCAGGTCGTCGCAGCCGGAGACTGCTGGTGCAGACTGCCGCGCTGGCTTTCTGCGAGACTTACCGGATGACTTGCCCTGTG
>CAZRTG010000094.1:0-12485 GCA_964602895.1 uncultured Wenzhouxiangellaceae bacterium | reverse complement strand
ACGCGTTAGAATTCTCTGGCTCTTTGCTTGCCAGGAAAACGCCCATGGTCAGATCTGCTCGTCTGATTGCTCCCGGACACCCACATCACCTGATTCAGCGCGGTATCGACGGTCGTCAGATTTTTCAGGATGATGCCGATTACCAGGTATTTCTGGATTGGCTTTGCAAAGCGGCGCGCCAATTCAAGGTCGCGTTGCACGCTTATGTCCTGATGCCGGATCATTTGCATGTATTGGCGACACCGTCCGATGAAGTCGGGTTGGCACGCATGATGCAGTGGGTGGGGCGCTATTACGTGCCGTACTTCAACCGCAAGTACGAGCGTGCCGGTACGTTGTGGCAAGGGCGCTACCGCACCACAGTCATAGACAGTGAAAACTACCTGTTGGTGTGCATCCGTTACATCGAGCTCAATCCGGTGCGGGCGCACCTGGTTGCGGATCCGGTGCGGTATCGCTGGTCCAGCCACGCGCATCACATTGGTACGGCCAGTAATCCTCTGATTACCGATCACGAGCTGTACTGGGCACTTGGCAATACGCCGTTTGAACGCGAGGCAGCCTATCAGGCCCTGTTTGAGTCAGCCTTGAGTGCGAATCAGCTCGCCGAGTTGGCGGAAACCCGAATGAACGGCCGGGCGCTGGGCTCGGACCAATTCAAACAGCGATTGGAACGCCAAACCGACCGGCCAGTGTTGGTGAGACGTCCCGGACGTCCAGCAAAAAATTCGGGGTCGGAGTAAAAACATCTGGCCTGCCTCCATTATTTACCTTTGTTTTGAGTTCTTACTCTGACCCAAAAGAATTTCGACTTATCTCAGCTCTAACTATTTAATTTTACTAATTTTTTACTCTGTCCCCAATTATTGGATCAGTGTAAATTGACGAATTTAATATGACTCTGACCCTGTTTTATTTGATTGACATTGATTGACGCAGGTCTCATCTTCTTCTCTCGTTTCTCAATTGGAGCAGTGTTGATGCATGCTCAAGGTTTGTATGATCCATCACGTGAGCATGACGCTTGCGGCATTGGCTTTATTGCGCATATCAAGGGTCAGAAAAGTCATTCAGTGGTCGAGCAGGGTTTGCAGATTCTGAAAAACCTGAATCACCGTGGTGCGGTCGGCGCAGACGAATTGATGGGCGATGGAGCCGGGATTCTGATTCAGATTCCGGACCAGTTTTATCGTGAAGAGATGGCTGCACAAGGAACCGTGTTGCCACCACCCGGCGAATACGGCGTCGGCATGGTGTTTTTGCCGAAAGAACACGCATCGCGCATCGCTTGTGAGCAGGAACTGGAGCGCGCCACCCTGGCCGCAGGCCAGGTGCTGCTTGGCTGGCGCGATGTGCCGGTAGATAAAACGATGCCGATGTCACCCACCGTGCGTGAGAAGGAGCCGGTGATTCGTCAGATTTTTATTGGGCGCGGGCCGGACATCATGGTGACCGACGCACTGGAACGCAAACTGTATGTCATCCGTAAATCCAGCAGCCACGCCATTCAAGCGCTGAATCTGTTGCATGGCAAAGAATATTTCGTGCCTTCGATGTCAGCGCGCACGATCGTCTACAAAGGCCTGTTGCTGGCCAATCAGGTTGGCCAGTATTACCAGGACCTGCAGGATCAGCGGTGCATTTCAGCGCTGGCCCTGGTGCACCAGCGCTTTTCGACCAATACCTTTCCCGAATGGCCGCTGGCGCACCCGTACCGGCTGATCGCACACAACGGTGAAATCAATACGGTAAAAGGCAATTTCAACTGGATGCGTGCGCGCGAAGGCGTGATGAAGTCGCCGGTGCTGGGTGATGATCTGAAAAAGCTGTTTCCGCTGATTTATGAAGGACAGTCCGATACCGCCTGTTTCGACAATGTACTGGAACTGTTGCTGATGGCCGATTATCCCTTGCCACAGGCGATGATGATGATGATCCCGGAGGCCTGGGAAAATCACACCGCCATGGACCCGAATCGCAAGGCTTTTTACGAATACCACGCGGCGATGCTGGAGCCGTGGGATGGTCCGGCCGCAATCGCGTTTACCGATGGCCGGCAGATCGGCGGGACGCTGGATCGTAACGGACTGCGTCCGGCACGCTATGTCGTGACCGACGATGACTTTGTGGTGATGGCGTCGGAAGTCGGCGTGTTGCCGATTCCGGAATCAAAAATTGTTAAAAAATGGCGGCTCCAGCCTGGCAAGATGTTTTTGATCGATCTGGTGGCGGGACGCATCATCGAAGACAAGGAGATCAAGGATACCTACGCCAATGCCAAGCCCTACAAACAATGGATAGATTCGTTGCGGATTCGCCTCTCGGCACTGCCGGCCGAGCCGGTTGAGGCGGAAATCCAGACGGCCTTACTGGACCGACAGCAGGCCTTTGGTTATACGCAGGAAGACCTCAAGTTCATTCTCAAGCCGATGGCGCTGGATGGCGAGGAAATGGTCGGTTCGATGGGCAACGATTCACCCTTGGCGGTGATGTCGAACAAGAACAAAACGCTGTATCACTACTTCAAGCAGATGTTTGCCCAGGTCACCAATCCGCCGATTGATCCGATCCGTGAGGCCATGGTGATGTCACTGGTGTCGTTCATTGGGCCGAAACCCAATTTGTTGGACACCAACCACATCAATCCACCGATGCGGCTGGAGGTAGCGCAACCCATACTCGATTTTGCTGATATGGCCAAACTGCGCCATATCGACAAACACACCAGCGGCAAATTTCGATCCTTTGAGCTGAACATCTGTTATCCGGTGGCCTGGGGCAAGGAGGGCATCGAAGCACGTCTGGCTTCGCTGTGTGCGCAGGCGGTGGACGCAGTGCTATCCGGACACAATATTCTGATCGTTTCCGACCGCCAGATGGATGCCGAACGCCTGGCCATTCCCGCCTTGTTGGCGACCTCTGCAATTCACCAGCATCTGGTCAGCAAAGGTTTACGTACTTCTACCGGTCTGGTGGTGGAAACCGGCTCGGCGCGCGAAACGCATCATTTTGCATTGCTGGCCGGCTATGGCGCGGAAGCGATCCATCCAAACCTGGCCATGGACAGCCTGGTGCACCTGGTCGAAGAAGTGCCGGAACTTGCCTCACTGACGCCGGCCGAAGCGGTTGCACATTTTCAAAAGGCCATCAACAAAGGCTTGCTGAAAGTCATGTCGAAGATGGGAATTTCAACCTATATGTCGTACTGCGGTGCGCAGATTTTCGAAGCCATTGGTCTGAACAAACCGCTGGTCGACAAGTACTTCAAGGGCACGGCATCGAACGTCGAAGGCATTGGCGTATTCGAAGTGGCAGAAGAAGCCTTGCGGCTGCACAGTATTGCTTTTGGCGACGAACATATTCTGCGTGATCATCTGGATGCAGGTGGTGAATATGCCTTCCGGGTGCGTGGTGATGAGCACATGTGGACTCCGGATGCGATCGCCAAATTGCAGCACTCGGCTCGCTCCAATAATTTTAGTTCCTACAAGGAATATGCGCAGATCATCAACGACCAGTCGCAGCGTCATATGACCCTGCGCGGCCTGTTCCAATTCAAAATCGATCCGGCCAGGGCGATCCGGCTGGATGAGGTCGAGCCGGCCAAAGAGATCGTCAAGCGTTTTGCTACGGGGGCCATGTCGCTGGGTTCCATTTCGACCGAAGCGCATACCACGCTGGCGGTGGCGATGAACAGGCTCGGCGGCAAGTCGAATACCGGCGAAGGTGGCGAAGATCCGAAACGTTATCGTCAGGAGCGCAAGGGTGTCGTGATCCAGGACGGCGAGACCCTGGCTTCCTTGCTTGGCGAGGACCGTGTGGTGGTCAATACCCCCTTGCAGCAGGGCGATTCGCTGCGCTCGAAAATCAAGCAGGTGGCGTCAGGCCGGTTTGGGGTGACGGCCGAGTATCTGATGTCGGCCGAACAGATTCAGATCAAGATGGCGCAGGGTGCCAAGCCGGGTGAAGGCGGTCAATTGCCGGGACATAAAGTATCGGATTACATTGCCGAACTGCGCTTTTCGGTGCCTGGCGTCGGCCTGATTTCGCCGCCGCCACACCATGATATTTATTCGATCGAAGACCTGGCGCAATTGATACATGATCTGAAAAACGTCAATCCGCAGGCTTCGATTTCGGTCAAGCTGGTGGCCGAGGTCGGCGTCGGTACGATTGCTGCCGGTGTCGCCAAGGCCAAGGCGGATCACGTCGTGATTGCCGGTCACGATGGCGGCACAGGCGCCTCGCCCTTGTCGTCGATCCGGCATACGGGTTCGCCGTGGGAACTGGGGCTGTCCGAGACGCAGCAAACACTGGTCCTCAATGGCCTTCGCAGCCGGATTCGGGTGCAGGCCGATGGCCAGATGAAGACCGGCCGTGATGTGGTGATCGCTGCCTTGCTGGGAGCCGATGAAGTCGGTTTTGCAACCGCGCCGCTGGTGGCTGAAGGTTGCATCATGATGCGTAAATGCCACCTGAATACCTGTCCAACCGGAGTCGCTACGCAGGATCCGGTGTTGCGGGCCAAGTTTTCCGGCAAGCCGGAACACGTGGTCAATTATTTCTTCTTTGTGGCTGAAGAAGCACGTCAGATCATGGCGCAACTTGGGATTGCCACCTATGACGAATTGATCGGCCGTGCCGATTTGCTGGACAAGGTCAATGCCATCACGCACTGGAAAGCACAAGGACTGGATTTTTCGAGGATTTTTTATCGCAGCGACCGCGTTGCGGCACGCCACCATACCGAAAGCCAGGATCATGGCCTGGAGCGCGCACTGGACCACAAGCTGATTGCACAGGCGCAGCCGGCCCTGGAGCGTGGCGAAGAAGTCTCGTTCATTTCACCCATTCGCAATCAGAACCGTACCGTTGGCGCCATGTTGTCAGGTGTCGTGGCGGACAGGTATGGACATGAGGGTTTACCCGAAGACACCATCCACATCCAGTTGCAAGGTACGGCCGGGCAGTCGGTTGGTGCCTTTCTGGCACACGGGATCACACTGGATTTGAACGGCGAAGCCAATGATTACGTTGGCAAGAGTCTGTCGGGTGGCCGCATCATCGTGCGTCCGAATACCGAGTTCCGCGGCCGGGCGGTGGACAACATCATCGTTGGCAACACCGCCCTGTACGGCGCAACGGCCGGCGAGGCGTATATCAATGGTGTTGCCGGTGAGCGCTTTGCCGTACGCAACTCGGGTGTGATCGCGGTGGTCGAGGGCTGCGGCGATCACGGTTGCGAGTACATGACCGGCGGTACGGTTGCGATGCTTGGCAGCACCGGACGTAATTTTGCGGCTGGCATGTCGGGCGGGATTGCGTATGTCTATGACCCGGACCAGGATTTCGCCAGCCGTTGTAACCCGTCCATGGTGGAATTGCATGCGGTACCGACCGCGGCCGAGCAGGAAGCCGAAGGTGAGCGGACGCTGTGGCATGCAGCCAGGCGCGGCGGCGAGGTACAAACCCATGAGGCCATCCTGAAAAACCTGATCGAGCGTCATTTCAAATTCACCGGTAGCACACGCGCCCGCAATCTGCTGGATGACTGGGCGACTGCACGTGCCCGGTTCGTGCTGGTGTTCCCGATCGAATACCGGCAGGCGCTGATCAAACTGCATACGGCTGCAGAGCCAAAACAGACTCCGAAACTGGTACACGTGGCCTGAAGCAGCGGCTTCACGGTCATACTCACCTCGTCTATTTGAATGAAAAATATGGAAAAAATTACAGGTTTCATGAAGTTCGAGCGAGTCGACGAGACCTATTCGCCACCGGCTGAACGGGTGACCCATTACAAGGAATTTATCCAACCGTTGACGGATGCCGAAGCCCGGGTTCAGGGTGTACGTTGTATGGATTGCGGCACGCCGTTCTGCACCACCGGTTGCCCGGTGAACAACATCATTCCGGACTGGAATGACCTGGTGTATCGCGGCAATTATCGTGAAGCGCTGGAAACACTGCACTCGACCAACAATTTTCCCGAATTCACCGGCCGCATCTGCCCGGCACCGTGTGAAGCGGCCTGCACCCTGAACATCGCGCATGACCCGGTTGGCATCAAGTCGATCGAGCATTACATCATTGACAAAGGTTGGGAAAACGGCTGGGTAGTGCCGTTACCGGCCAAGGCGAAGACCGGCAAAACCGTGGCGATTGTCGGTTCCGGTCCGGCTGGCCTGGCGGCCGCGCAGCAATTGGCGCGCGCCGGCCATGCAGTCACCGTGTTTGAGAAAAATGACCGGATCGGTGGACTGCTGCGTTACGGCATCCCGGATTTCAAGTTGGAAAAATCACACATCGACCGTCGCATCACACAGATGGAAGCGGAAGGTGTGGTGTTTCGCCCGGGCGTGCTGATTGCGAACGAATTTCCGACACATATTTTAAATTGGTCGAAGCAGACCCTGACTCCGGAACAATTGCGTGAGCAATTTGACGCTGTGATCATGGCGGGCGGAGCGGAAAACCCGCGCGATTTGCCAGTACCGGGTCGTGATTTGAAAGGCGTACATTTTGCGATGGATTTTCTGGCCTTGCAGAATAAAGTAAACGCCGGTGACAAACTGAAAAACCAACTGCGTGCCAGCGACAGGCATGTGGTCGTGATCGGCGGTGGCGACACCGGTTCCGACTGCGTCGGCACCTCGAACCGGCAGGGCGCGCTCTCGGTCACCCAGTTTGAAGTCATGCCGCAACCGCCGCTGGAAGAAAACAAGGAGCTGACCTGGCCCTACTGGCCTTTAAAACTGCGCACCTCGTCGTCGCATGAAGAAGGCTGCCAGCGTGACTGGTCGGTAGCCACCAAACGCTTTGAGGGCAGAAACGGCAAGGTAGAACAACTGGTCGCGGCACGTGTAGAGTACAAGGATGGCCAGTTCATTGAGATACCGGATACCGAATTCACGGTACCAGCGGATCTGGTGTTGCTGGCGATGGGTTTTGTGGCGCCGGTAACGCAAGTGCTGGAAACGTTCGGTGTGGCGACTGACAAGCGCGGCAATGTGAAAGCCACTACAGATGGCGATCAATGCTACCGGACTTCAGCCAGGAAAACCTTTGCCGCTGGCGACATGCGGCGCGGCCAATCGCTGGTGGTGTGGGCAATACGCGAAGGTCGGCAGTGTGCGCGCGCGGTGGATCAGTTCCTGATGGGCACGACGCACTTACCACGTTGAAATACTTTCAAGGAAATGAGTGAGCTATGTCACAAACAGATCGCGACAAGTGGAATTTACGATATCGCAATGGCGCCTATTCAAGCCGCTCGTACCCCAGTGCGCTGCTGACAGAATGGATAGACAAACTTCCGCGTGGCCGCGCACTGGATGTGGCTTGTGGTGCCGGACGAAATACCCTGTTTCTGGCTGACAACGGCTTTGATGTCGATGCGGTAGACATTTCCAGAGAGGCGATTCAAGCCGGACAACGGGCTGCTTCAGCCGAAATGAACATCCGCTGGATAGAACACGACCTGGATGAACCCCTTGCTCTGGAATCAGACTACGCCCTGATCCTGGTCATGCGTTACGTCAATCTCCCGCTGATCCGGCAACTATGCAGCCAGCTGATACCGGGCGGCTTTCTGATCAGTGAGCAACACCTCACAACTTCACTGCCGGTTGCCGGCCCGGCTAACCCGGCGTATCGGGTAGCACCGGGAGCGTTAAAAGATGCTGTATCGGGTTTGCATATTCACTGCTATGAAGAAGTCACGATTCACGACCCGGATCAAAAACAAGTCCACCTGGCCCGCTTGGTGGGGTCGGACCAGCGTAAGTTGCTGATTTCAGAGAAAACATAGGTGTTTTAGCGACGAATTCTGACCTTAAAGGCTCGATTTTTGTTCCAGAATGGTGCTTCGTGGAATTTAGGGGTTTCTTTCGGTACTGAGCACTTTGCCTGGAATCAATCGTTTAATGTATTCGGTAGAGTGTTGTATTTACCCCGCCGCCGCCATATCCGTGAATTCCTGTGGAAGTTTGAATGTGGTTGTTTGCGTTGCCCTTTGAAATCTTGAAATTGAGTTATTTTGTGTCGTCATCGTCATCATTTAGTGCATTTTTTTCAAGCAGCGCTTCCTGCATGCTTTGCCAGGCTTTGAGGTTGCTTTTGGCAAGTTCCTGCATGGTAGAGAAGGGCATGCTCGCGAGGGTGCTGCGCATCTGTTCTTGTAACGCCGACTGTTGCGCTGTGAATGCGTCGAAGCTCTTGGCGAGATAGGCGCCCATCATTTCCTGCATAGGGTTTCCATACAAACGTATAACCCGCATCAGAAAATCAGCGCTCAACATCGGTCGGCCACCCTGTTCCTGGTCAGCGATAATCTGCAGTAACAAACTGCGGGTAATGTCTTCGCCACTGGTGTCATCGACAATCCTGACATCGGTACCCTCAACAATCAGCTTGCGGATACCCTCCAGCGTGATGTGGCTGCTGGTGGCGGTGTCGTACAACCGCCGGTTGGAATATTTTTTGATGAGGTGTGTTGCAGCCATCGGGAAATCTCCGTTTTCCCTATTGTATAGGTATTGGACCGGAGTCTCTGCAGACACCGAATGTCAAACCAAAACAAGAAGACGCTCGGATGAGCGTCTTCTTGTACAGCAGAATGACTAGGCTGCCTTCTTTGCGGCCTTCTTGACTGGAGCGACGATGTCTTTGTCGATCAGCTCGCTCGTTGACTGCTGGAAAGTTTTGCCGAGCTCAATGTATTCGTTGACACGCTTGCTAACCAGCTCGGCGAATCCTTTGGCCGAGGCAATTTGCTTTTCGAACAGGGCTTCCGGCTCGTTGACGGCTACCGGCAGCTTGGCCTGTGCTACTGCAAATTCCATGACATCGCCGTAAAACGCATAGTTTTTGCGGGTCAGTTCCTCAAAGGCTTCAACAGCCAGGCTGCCGAAGTGGCGAAGCGGTTCCAGACCTTGCTTTTGGAAGTCAGTCAGTTGCTCGAAAGTGTCATTAAAATCGGTCATGTCGTGTGCTCCTGTAAGGGCGGTTATTGTGCAATGCAGTATAATACCAGAAATATTGTGCAATGCAAGATAAATGTTATTTAAATATATTAAATATTATAAAACAACATGTTACAAGAAGATAATAACTAAATATAATCTTGCGACGCATTATTAATGAGAAATCTGTATCGCAATTCTCGCACAGCATTAAAGCAGTATGGTAACTTGGTAACTTGGGGTCGGACCAGCATAAGTGGCTGATTTCAGGGAAAACTTACACATTTTGTTGGTGATTTCTGACATTAAAAGTTCAATTTTTGCTCCAAAATGGTGCTACTTGGAATCCAAAGGTGCCATCTGGCAAAGATAATCATGCCCAGAGCCAATCGGTTTTTTATGCCCGGAGGAGTTTGGCATGTTACACACCGCTGCCATAACCGTAAATTCCTGCTGAAGTTTGAACGTGATCGTTTGCGTTGGAGACATTGGTTGTTCCAGTCTCGTAAAAGATTTGGATTGAGTGTGCTGACATACATTGCAACTTCCAATCATATTCACCTATTGGTTCAGGGTGCTGAAACAGGTTGTATTCCGGCAAGCATGCAGTTGATTTCCAGTCGGGTGGCGCAAGAATACAATCAACGAAAATCCCGCAAGGGGGCATTCTGGGAAGGCCGTTACTTTGCTACAGCAGTGGCTACCGACCATCATTTTATACAATGCTTGACGTACATTGACTTGAACATGGTTCGTGCTGGTATGGTGAGTCATCCTGAACAATGGCGAGTCTCCGGTTATCGGGAAATTCAATCCCCGCCCGACCGGTATTGCATCATTGATTTTGATGCGCTCCAAACCTTAACCGGAATTAGTGATCGTGAAATGCTCGTCCAGGCTCATCGTGAGTGGATCCAGTCCGAACTCATCAAGAGCAACATGGTCCGACAACCGCTATGGACTGAATCCATCGCCATCGGATCACCCGAGTTTGTCCAACAAACGGGCTCCCGCCTCGGTGGAAAAGTTCGCTACCGTACCGCGAGTCAGGTATCTGACGGTACGTTGGCCATCAAAGAAGTAGGTAGTTAAAGTTGTGGTAACAAGGTCAAAATGACCCATTTAAACCCGAGTTTAGCCATTTTTATCAACTGTAAATGTTATAAAACAATACGATACGTAGGTCCGACCCCTCAGCACTCAGCAGGAATACGCGCCAATATGATTCAGTACCAAACTCCTCACGAAGATATTCTGATTACTCCTGTTGGCAACGCGCCTTTTTTTGTCGACGGCATGTTTCAAAAGGCCTATGGGCATGAATGCCCGGATTTTGGTCAGCCGCTGGTTTGTTTTTTCCGCCATGGCTGGGATCACTTCGTGCCCCTGTGCTTCACCTTGTTCTGGCAGCATGAGGATGTGATGCTGAATGGCGGCTCGGTCACCAATGGCTCGGGCTTCAAGTACGTTCCGGAGCCTGTTTCACGCGCCATACGTGAATCGGAAGGGCTGTTTTTTCACATCCTTCGATTTGGCTTTGATTACTTCAAGGATGACTGTGACGCATTTTTTGCCACCTGTGGAGATCCCCGCGCCTGGGAGGTGTCCATGAAAGCCGGATTCAAACCCACCCGGTACAAACACCTGATTGCGAATTTCCACAAACCCATGCCGGAGTCTCAACAAATAGCATTGACCGATAAGATTCACGCTTTAGGCTCATTCTGATAATTTCCCTGTTCTGCCCGGTTTTGATCTGCGTCAAGGAGTCTTCTGCCTGCAGGATTTAGTATGGCTTTGCCTTGAATGCCACCCGTGTTTGACCTGTTGGTGTCGGGTGATGAGGCAATCCACCACTCCACACTAACCTGCGCCCACCGGAGCGAGTTTTTGGCCCACCCGACCAGGCAACAAAGACGCGGACTGATGTCATTCCGCACCCGTGCTTTTACGGCGCGGTTGCTGGCCATTGGCTTTTTATTCCAGCCATTTCTGACTTACTTCAGCACACCCATGATCGCCGTCGACAGGACGGGCAACAAGGTCGTTATCTGCACGATGTATGGCCTGAAATGGGTCGACCTGGAAACTGACCTGGAAACTGGCCTGGGTCTTGACCTGCCTGATCCATCAGACAATCCCGTTACCCCGCAGTGTTCGGTGGTCAAGTTTTTTCAAATGGCCGGAACGGCTGTACAGCCCGCCCAGCCTGTTGTGCCTGATGTGCTTTTCTCTGCACTTGATGCACAGAGTTTGTCGGCCAATCCATGGCACAATAGTTTGTACCTCGCTGCCTATTCGGCACGCGCGCCACCTGTTTCCTGAAAATAACCTGCAGTCAGTTTGTCCTTCTCGTGCTTGCCATTTGAGCAGCACGCCGAGCTATTGGCGTCTGCGACGGGCCGGCTGAGTTTGGCTAGTCAGTTTATCGGCCTCAGGCCAGTTTTCAGGGTTTTAAAACATGAATGCTTTACTCAATGCATGGTCGTTGTGCCGGTCGTTGCGCCGCGCACCTCTTTCTGTATCCATTATTCTCAGCCTGTTCTGTCAGGGTTTGTTTAACGAAGTCGTACAGGCCGAAGCTCCTGCTGAACTGGACCCCATTCATATTGAGGGTCAGGCTGAAACCGCCTTTCCAGCCGGTGTTTCGCGCAATGCAGCGGAGTTGAAAAAGCGCCACCCCGCAACTTCTGATGCAGCCAGTCTGCTGAGTGATATTCCGGGTGTCTATCTCAATGGCGCGGGTGGAGTTTCCAGTTTGCCATCGATCCGGGGACTGGCGGACGACCGATTGCGCATCAAAGTGGATGGCATGGATTTGATTGCTTCCTGCCCCAATCACATGAATCCACCGGTTTCTTACGTGGATACCAGCCAGGTTGGCAGCATTGAGGTATTTGCCGGTATTACTCCGGTTAGCCTGGGCGGTGACAGCATCGGTGGCACCATTGTCGTTGATACGCTTGATCCGGTATTTGCTGAGGCGGGCAAGGGCAGCCTCACAGACGGTGAAGTGGGTACGTTTTACCGCAGCAACAACCAGGCATTTGGCGGCAACCTGTCGGCCAGCTATGCCAATGAACGCTTCAACATCCGCTACAGCGGCGCCTGGAACAAGGCTGACAACTACACCGCCGGTGGCAATTTCAAAACATCGGGTTCAACCGGAGTGGCAGGGCATACTTTGCCGCTGGACGAAGTAGGCTCCAGTGCTTACGAAACGCGAAACCATGCCCTGGATATGGCCTTCAAACGGGGTGATGATCTGCTGGAACTCAAACTTGCTTACCAGGATGTTGCTGAACAGCTTTACCCGAATCAGCGCATGGATATGCTCGACAATACCCAGAAGCGTGCCCGGTTGCGGTGGATTGGTGCTTTTGAATGGGGCGAACTGGAAGCTTCAGGCTATTATGAAAAAGTGGAGCACTACATGAATTTCGGTGCTGACAAGCGGTTTTGGTACGGTGCAATGAGCCAACCGCCCGCAGTACCCGAGCCTGGTAGTGCCTGTTCACCGGT
>CAZRTG010000093.1:9938-12535 GCA_964602895.1 uncultured Wenzhouxiangellaceae bacterium | reverse complement strand
CTTACACGCTCCGGAGCCAAAATCACGTGTTGGTAAGGGTTAGAGAGTATCTAGTTGGTGTCGATTTGAAATGAGCTTACTCGCACGGGGGTTCTCGTACCGTCCAGAACTTAATGCCTCCGAAGGTCAGCTATGAACCTGGTCAAGATGCTGTTCGCGCAACTTATAGAATTCATCCCGCGGTCAAATTTTGCACGAATCGTGGCACGACATGAAGGCATGCAGAGCATATTCGATGCCCGCAGACCGCAATATCGGCGAGAGCGCGGTGGAAACGCAAGTCTGATGTACCGTTGCCACATACATGCTGATTGCAATAGTCAAATAGGAGTTGCACATTTGATGCCTCACTCTACACTTTACGACAGGTTTTATCGGTGTCAGCTACTGAAAAAATCACGCTATCACAAGTGCCAAAATTGCGTGAATGCAGTGTTCTGACATAAAGCCATCGGTGGTTTGAATAAATTGCTGATGTATGATTGGAGAAATGAGAATTCGATCAACTCGAAATGCGCTTTAACGCATTGAGGAGGAGTCAAGGTGGATCTAGGTTTAAAGGGCAAGAAATTTCTGGTAGGTGGTGGCAGCAAGGGGCTTGGAAATGCCATCGCTACAGTATTGGTCGACGAAGGTGCGAAAGTGCTGCTCATGTCCCGCTCCGAAGAAGGATTAAATGCAGCTGCAAGCAAGCTCGGTGATAATGCTTCGTATGTTGCTATTGACATTGCTAACCCGTTGTCAGTTGAAACTGTGTCGGAAGCCGTAGACGCGAAGCTCGGCGGACTCGATGGAATCTTGATTAGCGCCGGTGGACCACCTCCCGGAAAGGCGCTTAGTTTAACCGATGAACAGTGGCTGGGTGCATTCGAAATGCTGATTGGTGGTCCGATTCGTCTGTTGCGGGAATTAACTCCAAAGATGAAAGGCGGTGGCACAGTGTTGTTCATCACGTCATCCTCTGTACGGCAGCCGATCCCAAATCTCGACACTTCCAACGTGCTTCGTCCAGGTGTTGCGGCAATGGCGAAGACCCTTGCCCGGGAGCTAGGGCCGGAAATCCGGGTCAACAGCCTGGCACCCGGACGATTCAATACCGACCGTGTGCAGTCGCTTGATCAATACCGCGCGTTGGCCACCGGTAAGTCAGTGGAGGAGATCAAAGCCAATGCCAGCAAGCAGATTCCATTGGGTCGCTACGGTGATCCAGTGGAATTTGGTCGGGTGGGCGCATTCCTACTTTCTCCCGCAGCATCCTATTTGAGCGGGATATCCGTGCAAGTAGACGGCGCCATGGTAACGTCGATTCCATAAGGAATATGGAGTTGCTACAAGCCTCAACTATTAAGGGGAATAATAACTTCATTCCTTGAAGCTCTTGTGTAATTAGGCGGTGGAGTTAAGTGCCTTTCAATCCATTTTGGCTTTAATCAGCACATTGTGGAACTGCGGCCTTGCACACGTTCTTGTTTTTATATCTACATCTGGTTTTGCAATTGTAAGTATTGCAAATTAAATGACATTTAAGCCTCTTACATTTGTTTGGCAGCTACCAATAATGGTATTTGTGGACTATATTCTTGCAATCGCATCCGTATTTTTTTGTTAGTCCATTTACCATCGCCCCTTTCCAATTTTTCTACCCTTCCCATCACTTGATTCTTCAGATGAACAAGCCTCTTGATGGTGCAACGCGATACACCGGTACGACCCGATAATTTCGCCATGTCGTTCTGTTTGCGCACGGAGTGAATCATGCTCCAAAGCTAGCCGCATTGCTGGCATGGAGCATGGTCCAGCTCGAGACCATGGACGAACCGAATTGCCCGGATACTCAAATTGTGTTCCCATGCAGCATTCTGAAATTCTTTGGTGCGCATGGCTGAAAACAACAACAAGGCAGTATTTGATTTAGCCATGCAGTACCTGCATGCCGACCAGGCCGAAAAGGCGGCAGAAATCTGTCGCGCGCGCCTGCTCTCGTCACCACCCGATCTGAACTTGCTGACTTTACAGGGTGTGTGCCTGATCGATGCGCGAAAACCTTCTGAAGCCATAACGCCTTTGCAAAGTGCAGTCGAAATGGCGCCTCGCTTTGCCCGTGCGCAGGAAAACCTGGGGCACGCCTTGTTGATGCTCAATCGACTGGATGAGGCATACACCCACCTCAAACTGGCTGTCGATCTGGACCCGCAATCATCCAGTGCCCGGCAAAAACTGGGGCATGCATTGGCAGCCATGGGCAAAGGCGATGAGGCCGACCTCGTATTCGAACAGGGTTTTGAGCTGGATCCGCAACATGCCAGGCTGGCTTTAGCGGGCGAACATCTTCGTAAAGAACGACTGGATGAATGCGAAAGCCTGTGTATGGAACTGCTGCAGGAAAATCCGAACAATGTCAATGCCATACGCATGCTTGCCCGTGTAGCCGGCCATGCAGAACACTGGAAGCATGCGGAAAAATTATTACGCAGGGCCTTGCAGCTTGCACCTGAATTTCACGATGCACGGATTGATCTTTCCCGGGTTCTGAAAAACCTGGACCGCATTGAAGAAGCGGTAGACTGCACCGCCATCGCCGTCGCGGAAATGCCGCG
>CAZRTG010000093.1:0-9838 GCA_964602895.1 uncultured Wenzhouxiangellaceae bacterium | reverse complement strand
CTGGCCAACCTCAAGACCTATCGATTCAGCGATGAACAGGTGGCCGATATGGAGCGGCGCCTGGGCAAAGACAGCCTTGACGGCGAAGATCTGGACGAGGACGCCCGGGTACACTTTCTTTTTACCTTGGGCAAAGCCTGGGAAGACCGGGCTGATTGGAACAAGTCCTTCGATTATTACCAACGCGCCTGTGAAATACAGCGCATGCGCATTTCGCATGATCCAGTGGAGGCAGCCGTTGTTAACGACAGGATCTGCGAGCTGTTTACTGCGGACTTTTTGCAGGAGCGGCAGGGTTACGGTTGCTGCAATGAACCCACGCCGATCTTCATCGTCGGTCTGCCACGTTCCGGATCTACCCTGATCGAACAGATTCTGGCAAGCCACAGCCAGGTGGAAGGTACGGCAGAATTACCGGATATCGCCAGGTTGACAAGCAGTCTGTCAAAACGGTTTCCCGAGACAAGTTACCCTGAATCAACCCGCCAGCTGATGCCGATCGACTGGCAACAGCTGGGGGCGAGCTATCTTGAGCGCACCCGTCGCCACCGCCAGGGCCTGCCTTTTTTCACGGACAAGAACCCCAACAATTTCCCCAGTATCGGCTTCATCATGACGATACTGCCCCATGCGAAAATCATTGATGCCAGGCGCCACCCGCTGGACAGCTGCTTTGGCAGCTTCAAGCAACACTTTGCGTTTGGCCAGGCCTGGAGCTACGACCTGGTGGAAATCGGCGAATACTACCTTGAATACCGCAGACTGATGCGGCATTGGGCTGAAGTATTACCTGCCAGGGTATTGGAGGTGCGCTACGAAGATGTGGTTAACCATCAGGAACAGCAAACCCGCCGCCTGCTGGAGTTCTGTGGCCTGCCCTGGGAAGACCAGTGCCTGCGGTTTTATGAAACAGAGCGGGCCGTGCGCACCGCCAGTTCAGAACAGGTTCGGCAGCCGATTTACAGCAGCTCAATACATCACTGGAAGAACTTCAGAAAGCAACTGGCTCCCCTGATCGAAATCATCGGTGAGGACCTGGCAAAAGATGGCTGGGACATCGATTGATGATGCCCCGGCCAGCCATTCTGCTCAGTTGAAATATTTACGGATATTGAAGCCGTAAGTGCGTGGCTTCAGAATTTGCAGGTTTTGCCTGCCCCAGTAAACATCGGGGCCCATATACCGGTAACTTACAGCGCGTTCATCGGTAAAGTTGTCTACAAACACGGTAAATTCCCAATCCGCATTGCTGAAACCGGCACGCAAATCCCAGATATCATAGCTGGGCTGCTTGACTCGTCCACCGTAGCCGTCTCCATCCGGATCTCCGTCATTATCGCGTATGGCATTCCAGGAAGTTCCGGTGTAAGCGTATTGCAAACGTACATAAGCGTCGCCACCTCCCATGAGATTCATAGCCCAATCGTATTCAGCGTAAGCCGAGAGATTGAGGTCGGCGACCAGAGGTAACCGGGTGCCGGCAGGAATATCCAATGCAATATCATCCGGTGCCCGGTCATCAAACACCTTGATATCATCGGCGATTTCAGCCTTGAACAAATAAGTACTGACCAGCCCAAATGACAGATTGTCCGTCGCCAACCAGTTGATCTCGGTATCAAAACCGTTCACATCCGCATCACCCACATTGGCGATAACCGTCTGGTAGGGTTCACCAAACTGAAAGCTTGGGTCGGTCAACTCCAGTTGCATATCCTCCCATGTCTGGAAATAACCGATCACATTGAATTGTACCCGTCCGCCCAACCACTGTGACTTCAAACCAAACTCGTAATTTTTGAGGGTATCCGGATCAAAATTAACCGGCAAAGTAGGTGTACCCCTGGCACGGTTGGTACCACCGGAGCGGAAACCTTCCGAATACAGGGCATACAGCATCTTGTTTTCCTGGAAGAAGTATTGCACACCCAACTTGGGAAGGAAGCCATCATCCGAACCACCCGACTCACCAATATCTGAAGGCCCGGTAGCAGGAATTGACTGATAGAAGTCACGATCAATATCGGTATCGTACCAGCGCAAGCCCAACAGCAATTTCCATTGCTCGGTCAGATTGATCGTCGACTCGCCAAACACCGCCATATCGGTTCGCTTGTTCTGCTCACCGGAGCCATAGTGGATATCCGTAGGTGTCAGGTCATCGCCATAAAGAGCTTTTTGTGCCGCCCAGGATTCGGTCAACTGATAATCGTCGATGATATTGAAGTAGTCCCATTTCTGTTTGGCTTCCTGGTAGAAAAACCCTACCGTCCAGTCCCAGCGGGAAGTACTGCCGCTCAAACGGGTTTCATGCGTCCAGCGGGTATCACGCTGCACATTGTTCAAGGTTCCACTGGGATCACCATCATCGAAATCATAGCCTCTGCCATTCAACTCGCAGGCGGTGGCGAAATCGTAGTTGTTGTAAGCAGCATAATAAGGATTGCTGCCACAGGTGCCACGCCCATAAATACCCAATGCAGAATGGTAGTAAGCCATACCCAGGGTGCCATCAAAGACATAAGATGTATCGCGTTCAAAATAGGCCGTTGATGAAGTAAAGCCTATATCGGCAAAACTGCCATCCAGTGTGATCTGGAAATTACTCCATTCATCATCCCATTTTTCGCGATGAAACTTGATGGTTTTCAGGTCACCGGTGGTGGGATCATAATCGTTGAAACCATGGACTTCTGTGTTCTGGTAATTGTATATACCCGTCAGTGCCCAATCGTCATTGAAAAACCACTTCGCGGAGATACGTCCACCGACCCAGTCAGAGCTGTTGTAGTTGTTTTTTACGAATTCTGCATTGTCTTTGCTGCCGATAATGTGCTCACCTGTATCCGCATCAATACGACCCGGTGTGTTTGCGAATACATTGTCGACATAACCTGCATCCTTGGCGCCAAAGCCCACCAGACGAATGGCGAATTTATCCTCAATCAGTGGAATGTTGATCATGGCATCGGCATCCCAACCGTCGCCACCACCATCAATGCTGTGTAAACCACCGCCTACATTGGCTGCAAACGCGGTAACGTCGGGCTTGGCCACAATGTAGCGCACAGTACCGGATTGCGAACTGGCGCCATACAAAGTGCCTTGCGGGCCCGCCAGACTTTCAATGCGCTCCATGTCAATCGGCCGGATATCCGGTGATTGGGCTCCTGTGGTCAGCGGTTGTTCATCGAGGTAGATGGCTGCAGATGAATCTGCAATATAAGGCCTTACCGAATCAGCCAGGCCACGGAATACAATTTTGGTGAAACCAGGTCCGGCACCCACAACCGTCAATGCGGGAACAAATTTGGCCACATCGCCAAGGCCTTTGATACCTGATTTGGTAATATCCTGTTGGCTGAATGCCTGGATAGATTGTGGAATGTCCTGCACATTTTCGTCGCGCTTGCGGGCAGTAACAATCACCTCTTCAAGCCGCATTGCACCATCATTGGCGTCGGTCTGAGCCTGTGCATCCACTCCGGGCAGAGTACTTGCCAGGGCAGCGGTGATGGCCGTGTACAGGTTACGATGCGTACCAAAATGCCCCATTTTCAACAGGTGTCTGTCCTGCATAAAGCTCTCCTGTGGCCTGCGGTGTGCAGCTGTTTTTGAAATTTTTCTTTGCATTGCTGAGGTTAAACCCAATGCCCTGAATCTGTCTAGATTTTCTTTTGGCAAAAGCGTTGAATCTGGACCCATTGTAGGAGCGACCCATGTTGTGGGAGCGAGCCATGTTGTGGGAGCGACCCATGGTCGCGATTCAACCGACTGATCGGCAGCATGGCTGCCTCCTACAGTGGGAGCGACCCATGTTGTGGGAGCGACCTATGGTCGCGATTCAACCGACTGTTCGGCAGCATGGCTGCCTCCTACAGTGGGAGCGACCCATGTTGTGGGAGCGACCCATGGTCGCGATTCAACCGACTGTTCGGCAGCATGGCTGCCTCCTGCGGTGGGAGCGAGCCATGCTGTGGGAGCGACCCATGGTCGCGATTCAACCGACTGATCGGCAGCAGGGATGCACCGGTGCCGCGTATTTGCGCAGGGATGCGCACAGATGGCAGAGCACAGGATGTGCGAGAGCCATCAAAGGATGCCCGAGAGCGGCCTCCTGCATTTAGTCAAACCACTCCAGTTCTTCAATATGGATGTAGTGATTATCAGGATTTTCCATCTGCTTACTGTTTGATGTCCCGGTCAATCGAAGCGCAGCAACTGCAACTTTCGGCAATTCAATGACCAGTTCACCGCTGACTGGCTGGTCCCTGCGATCCGACACCACATGCCAGGTACCGTCCCATTCAGCCTCCACCAGCAGGCCGTAGCTGCGCCCATCGGCATCATGCAAATAGACCTTGATCAGAGACATGTTCTGAGCCGTATCCCAGTGCAATTCGATCGCCTGCCCCAGTTCTGCCATGGCCCAATTGTTCGGATCTGCTTTGATGCCATCAAACAGTTGCAGGCTGCGGGCTGCACCTGAAACCTCTGGCAGAATTCTTGACGGGTCTGAAAACAGGGGCTGCAGGTAGTGGTTCAATTCAGCCTGGCTAACCCGAACCGGACCGGGCCAACCCGTGTCCCGGGGTGCTGCCTGTGCCGTCGCCTGACCAAACCAGTGCTGCAGCAGGAAGTTGGAAATTTCGTCGCCAGCGAGTTGATTACCCGCCTTGTCCCAATGGGTATTGTGTCGGAAATACAGTTGCTCACCACTGGCTTGTTGGCGGGCGCGAAAAGCCTGCGTCATATCCATCAAAGGCACATCCGGAGCCACCCGCTGCTGCAGCTGCGAAATAATGCGCACAGGCAAGCCCAAATCATATCGGGCTGCGTCAGCTCCGGCATGGGCAAGCACTCTGGCACGTAATTCATCATTAACCATGGGCTCACTGGGCCCAAGCACGATGGCAACCTGGATGCCCATATCCGCCAAAGTCTGGGCACGCTTCAGGAGCAGCATGACTTGCGCATAACCCGGAAACAAGCCGGATAATTTTTCCGGGTCGGTCACATCCAGAAAAATGAAATAGGTTTGTAAAAATGTTTCCGTATCCAGATCGGTTAACGCGGCCCAGTTATAACCCGGTGGCAACTCCGCGGCTGCCGTGGTCTTGTGACTCAGCCATGCAGCATAGGCATAGTCCAGCATGCGCAGCGGAAACTTGTTGGGCACACGTTTGCTGCCAGCATCCATCACCGCATTGCTGGCCTGCAAAACTGCAATATTGGGTTCCCACACCAGGGGTGATGTCAGATAGGCATCATCCTGTACATCATTGCCCAGAAAAATATGAAACAACACCGCCTGGTGTTCAAAAATCTGTGACCAGAAGTCGTACGCTGCACGGAAACTGTTGGGACCGGTGCCGGGTTCTCCCAGGTTCACCACTCTGACATTTTTACCTTGCAAAGCGGCACTCAGCTGCTGTTGCACAATGCCGTTGTACGACAGGTCGGGCTCCATCACACTGTAAGTAAAGGAGTCGCCAAAGCTCAGTATGCGATATTCACCGGGTGCACTGGCCCGCGGGACCACACCCTCGTTATAGCTCAACTGCGCCAGATTGATGGGCCCGGTTCCCTCTATCTCTGGATAGGTGGGCAACAGGTAGTGGCGCTCATAAGCCCGGAAACCCAGATCAGCCAGCCACAAGGTACCGAGGCTGAATACCAGCAACAACAGCAGATTGAGCCAACGGGTTGGGCTTGGTTTTGCCTCTTTTTCGGGTAAAGCCATGAATCGCCTTGTACAGTTGGGCTACAACAGGATACAAGCCATGCTAGCAAACCCGCATTCCGGTAGCTACGGAGCAAAGAAACGGAACGAAATGGCCAGCGGTGAATTTTGATAAGATTCCGCCTTACGTTCTACCGGCCCACCGCCTGAAAGAAATCTATGCCCACTGCCATCCTCGGGATTTCAGCCTATTACCACGACAGCGCCGCTGCGCTGTTGGTGGATGGCCGTATCGTGGCCGCTGCCCAGGAAGAGCGTTTCAGCCGCAAGAAACACGATGCGCGTTTTCCTGCGGCTGCTATTGCCTATTGCCTGCAGGAAGCGAATTTGAAACTGGCAGACATCGACCAGGTGGTTTTTTACGACAAACCGCTGCTCAAGTTTGAGCGCTTGCTGGAAACCTATATCGATTTTGCGCCCAAAGGTTTTCAATCTTTTGTCAAAGCCATCCCCGTCTGGTTAAAGGAAAAACTGTTCCTCAAGCGCACCTTGCGCGAAGAATTGCTGGCCATTGGTGGCGACAAAAAGGCCACGCCACCGCCCCTGTTATTTGCCCGCCATCACCAGTCCCATGCGGCCTCGGCGTTCTACGCTTCGCCCTTCGACAAAGCGGCGGTGTTGTGCCTCGATGGCGTGGGTGAATGGGCCACCAGTTCTGCCTGGCTGGGAGAGGGCAATGCCTTAAAGCCTTTGTGGGAAATCAGGTTTCCACACTCGCTGGGGCTGCTCTACTCCGCGTTTACGTATTACACCGGCTTCCGGGTGAATTCCGGTGAATACAAATTGATGGGACTGGCGCCGTATGGCGAACCGGTTTATGCCGAACGCATCATCGAGCAGTTGATGGATTTGAAAGCGGACGGCACCTTCCGCCTGGACATGTCCTATTTCAACTACGCCACCGGCCTGACCATGACCAGTGAGAAATTCCACCAGTTATTCGACGGCCCGCCGCGGCAGGCTGAATCAAAACTGACCCGCAAAGAAATGGACATTGCCCGATCCATTCAACAGGTGACGGAAGAAATCGTCTTGCGTCTGGCCAGCACCTTGCATCGTGAGCAGCAGGTGGACTACCTCTGCCTGGCCGGTGGCGTTGCGCTGAACTGTGTAGCCAACGGCAGACTGTTGCGCGAAGGTCCGTTCAGGGACATCTGGATACAACCCGCTGCCGGAGACGCGGGTGGTGCGCTTGGGGCCGCGCTGGCCGCCTGGCACGATCATCTGAACCAGCCTCGGCAGGCAGACCCACACGACAGCATGCGAGGCAGCTACCTCGGCCCACACTATTCGGCTGCAGAAATCCGGGACTTTCTGCACGGTGTCGATGCGGTATTTGAGGAATTGGAGACTGCCGAACTGACACGACGCGCAGCAAGGGAGATGGCCAATGAACAGGTCATTGGCTGGTTCCAGGGGCGCATGGAATTTGGCCCCAGAGCGCTGGGATCCCGTTCCATTTTGGGCGATGCGCGCAGTCGCAACATGCAGTCCACCATGAACCTGAAAATCAAATACCGTGAATCGTTCCGGCCGTTTGCACCGGCGGTTAAGGCAGACAAGGTCAGCGAATGGTTTGAGCTCGACCGGCCCAGCCCCTATATGCTGATCGTGGCGGATGTGGCGAAGGCACAAAAAATCGCCATGACGGCCGAGCAGGAACAACTGTTCGGCATGGACAAATTGAATGTCACACGCTCCACCATACCCGCAGTGACTCATGTGGATTATTCGGCGAGGGTACAAACCGTACATGCCGACACCAATCCCGGGTTGTATGCTTTGCTGGATGAATTTGAAACCATCACCGGCTGCCCGGTATGCATCAATACCTCGTTTAATGTGCGTGGTGAGCCCATCGTGATGAGCCCGGAAGATGCCTATCGCTGCTTTATGCGTACCGGAATGGATGTGTTGGTACTGGAGAATTTCCTGCTGTTTAAATCACAACAGCCGGTCTGGGAAAACGATGATTCCTGGCAAGACGAATTCGAGCTGGATTGATGGAGTCAGGATTGCTGTGAAAAATTCATCCATGAATCATCAGAGTTTCCCTGGGTTGTTTGGGTTGAATAGATTATGAACCACTTCACTGAATTACCCGACAAAAATGCTTTGCGCCGTTTCGGCCTGGCTTTTGCCTCCATTGTGGTGCTGTTATTCGGGCTGGTGATTCCCTCGATTCGATTTGGCTACAGCGGCCTGCCTTTGGTAGCAGGCAGTCAGAATGCCGCATGGCCCTGGTGGGTAGCGGGCATCATCACTGCATTTGCTGCCATACTGCCAGCCAGCCTGATGTGGCTGTATAAGCCGTGGATGAAGTTTGCCGAATTGGCGCAATGGGTCAATACACGCATTATCCTGTTGCTTTTGTTTTATTTGATTATTCTGCCCATCGGTTTGCTGCGAAGGCTGTTGGGTAAAGACAGTATGCAACGTAAATTTGATGCCAAAGCCGACAGCTACCGAACGGTTTTAGGCAGTGCCGATCATAACGACATGTCCAAACCTTATTGATGAATGAAACCTGGAGAGGCTGAAGGGCCGTTTTAATGGAACCGAACTGATGTGGGAATTGATCAAGGATTTCGCTGGCTTTATGGCGCAACGCAAGAAGTACTGGTTGCTGCCGGTGATCGTTGTGATGTTGCTGCTCGGTGCGCTGATCGTACTCACCCAGGGTTCGGCTATAGCGCCGTTTATCTATACCTTGTTTTAGCAGCCTGTCTGACTTGACATGATCTACTGCGGAAAATCCGAGTTTGGCCAGATTTCCCGCTCTTTTTCGTCAAATAGCGGTGCTATTCTCCTCAAAAGACCGAAAAATCTGACTCAAATCGGCTTTCCCTCGCTACGATCGGTCAAGTCAGACAGGCTGCTAGGCTCTGCCTGTTGTGTTGTCGTGCTTTAATTTTATGATTACGCTACTCTGAGCGCTCGCTTGAATAAATTGTGTAAAGACCGCTCGATCCAGCGGTAGTGCAGCACGCTGTAGCCCAGAATGGCGAGCGTCAAAGCCCAATACACCACCTGCGTGAGCCAACCGCCCAGGCCACCTGCGAACTCGTTGAAGCCCAGTTTTTGCAGCCCGACCAGAACCAGGGTATGTGACAAATAGATGGCATACGATGCACCACCACCCAACAGGCTGAATCGCAGTGGCGCACGCAAGCCGCACTGTTCCAGCCGAACCACTCCTGCCAGTAACAGCATGGCCGCCGAACCAAATACCAGCACTCGATAGAAAATACTGTAACCCTGTTCAATACCGCCATCAAACATGTGGTTATTGATCCAGCCACCCGAAAGAAAAATTGCCGCGCCCAGACCAACAAGCAACCAGGCCGTTCCCTTTTTCCTTGCTGCTGCCGGCTGAGCCACCCA
Source organism: uncultured Wenzhouxiangellaceae bacterium (assembly GCA_964602895.1). Lineage (GTDB taxonomy): Bacteria > Pseudomonadota > Gammaproteobacteria > Xanthomonadales > SZUA-36 > JAWXBM01. Next base: position 711 of record CAZRTG010000093.1, on the reverse strand, counting down.
GATGGCTAACAGGGACCCGCCCAAAAACTCGACCAAATAAGGACTGAACATGTAGTACTCGGCAATGCTCATATACTCCAACTGGCCCTGTGCATAAGCATTGCGGACAAATTCGCTGTAAACCGACCAGGCGACCATCATCAAGAACAGCCCACAGAGTAATGCAGTACGCCGACTCTGTGTCGTGCTGATAATCACGGTAAACATCAGGTAAAAGAACATCTCAAAAATCAGTGTCCAGCTGACCGCTAACAGCAAGGGATAAACCGGCCACAGAATGATGTTTTTGAACAGATCCAGATCCTGTATCAAAACTGGATTGACCCAGGCGAACAAGAGCAAAGCCAGCAGAAAAAACGGCCAGTAACCCGAGTAGATGCGGGCAATGCGACGCCGCAGAAAAGACCAGCCTTGCCTGGGTCCTGCCGTGTTCAGGGAGGTGTGAGCCATGATAAAGCCGCTGATCACGAAAAAAACATCCACACCGGCAAAGCCAACGGAGTCGCAAATGGCAAAAAATAGTCCCTGATCGGCTCCCGTGGAACGTAAATGAGCACTGGTGTGATAGAAGACCACCAGCATGGCCGCCGCCATGCGCAGGAACTGGATGTTGATCAGCATGCAGGGATTATTGCACGAGGCACGCGCAAAGGCTTATGAAAAAGATGCCTTGCTGCTGTGGGAGCGAGCCATGCTGTGGGAGCGAGCCAT
>CAZRTG010000092.1:0-12544 GCA_964602895.1 uncultured Wenzhouxiangellaceae bacterium | reverse complement strand
CCATTACCAAGGCGATGACCGCGAAAGGAAAGACCAGTTTTTCCCACAAAGCTGACTGGTACAGCGAATCGTCCAGCCCATTGGTCTTGAGGTAGGCCAGGTAATCCATCAGTGACCTGATCGACAGGCGCTTGGGCCGGGTAACCACCGAGTCAAGCAACTCCGGCCGCACTTCCGTTGACCAGGGTTGTCTTTCATGCTGGCTGGCCAATGCCCCGGATGCGGTGAAATTCACTTCTGCAACCTCTTCCAACTCCCAAACACCGTCCTGGTGGACAGCACTTTCTGCCCGGGTAATTTTCGTCAGGTCTACACCCTGGTCAAAGTGATAAATGACGATGTCCTTGAACTCCAGCGATTGCTGGCCACGATCGGCCGACAGTATCGGTGCCCGGATATTCACAATGTCAGAGCCGTCCCGCATCCACACTCCAGTGGTTCCGCCAATGATGGCCTGTCCTACCATTTCACTGAGCCGAAAGGCACGTGCCTGCTGTTCGGCCGCTGGTGCCACCCATTCGCCCATGATCATTACCGGCAAGGTCAGCAAAATGGCGCCGCCCATGGCGGCAGTGGCCAGCCGCACGCGTGAAACGCCAGAAGTCCGGAAAGCGACCAATTCATTGGTAGCCGCCAGGCCGCCTACCCCGATCAAAGTGCCCAGCAAAGCGGATACCGGGAAAATCTGATAGGCCATGCGCGGCAAGGTGAGCGTTACCACCCACAAAGCATCCAGACTGGTGTAGTCAGCCTGGGTGTCACGTATTTCGCTCAGCAAGGTAAAAAGCACAAACAAAGAGGTCAAACCCAACCAGACTGCCAAGGTTCCCAATATGGCTGCACGACCAATGTAACGATCCACCAATTTGACCACGCTCAGCCACTCCCCACTTTACGCGCCTGGCGTTGCAGCCAGTAAAATGCACTGATCGTAAAAACGATATGCACCCACCACATACCCGGCACCATCGGCAGAACACCATCAGCAACCCAGGAACGGCTCATATACAGCAAGTTGGCATAAACCACATAGACCAGTATGCCCAGGATAACCCGTCCACCCCGTCCTTCACGCGGTCTCGAATGTGACAAAGGTATGGCCAGCAAGCCGAGTATGACAACCGCAAATCCAGGTGAAATCCGCCATTGGAACTCCGCCCGCTCTGCCTTATCGTCCGAGCGCAGCAGCTCCGTGCTGGAGCGTGTTTCTATATCCGGTGTTGCGCTTTTTTTCTCCGGCTCCGGTACGCGCAAGTCGTTACGGGAAAACTGGATGATGCCGAAATCCAGAGTATTCTCCCCGCCTTCTGTGATTTGGCCATTCTCCAGGGTAAGAAAACGTTCGCCGGTTTGTATGTTTAACCAGTAGTAGCCCTTTTCCGCCACCCAGATTTGTTCCCGACCATTTTTCAACTGCCGGATGAACACATTTTTGAGTGTTTGCCCGTCTTTCTCCACGGCTTCAACGTACAGCACCAGATTGCCGCCCCGCAAAACATGGAACTGGCCGGTTTGCAAACCCCATTCCGAGGCTGTGCGGAACGCTTCTTCCAGTCTTTCCTGCGCTGTCTGCGCGGCCAGCGGTGCAACGACCAGACCCAGAGTCAGAACCAGGGCAGCAACTGGCAACACCAGATTGAACAGGGGACGCAACATCATCGTCCAACTGAAGCCGCTGGCGCGCATTACCGCCATTTCCTGATCACGATACATGCGGCCCAAACCCCAGATCACCGCTATGAATATGGCCAAAGGCAGTATCGTAGTCAGTACGTCGGGAATTTTCAGCGCGATCAATTCACCCAACAGGCCCGGCGGCAGTCGACCACCGGCAATGTCATTGAGCATTTCGCCCAGAGTCACGCCAAACATCACCACCAGCAACACCACGGTGACGGCGACAAAAGTCCAGGACCATTCGCGCAGAATGTATTTTTGCAGGATTTTCAGAACAGCCTCAAACGCTGAAACAACGATTACGGGTCGATGCTGGACCCAGTTTATCAGCATTAGCCGGTAACAAATCACCTGCTTATGAATTTTTGGGAGCAATTTTCCAGTACAATGCCGCGTTTCGCCCCAATGGTATTTCGACACTATTGCGACAACCACGCAAATTAAGCAGGATAGGGGTCTTATATGCATTTGAAACTATCTGAAATTACAGCTACACAAAGCGATGCCGCCTGTGTCGTTATCGGCGTATCGGCAGACGGACCTTTAAGTACCAGCGCAAAAGCCATTGATAAAGCCAGTGGCGGTGCCTTGCAAAAGCTGATTGACAGTCGTGACATTGCCACCGCAAAGGGCAAGACCACCCTGCTGCACGGCCTCAAAGGTATGAGCTCAAGCCGTATATTGGTGATTGGCTTCGGCGATAGCGCCAAACTGGATGGTCCCGGGTTTGACCAGGCCTGTTTCAAAGCCGGCCGGGTGCTGCGTGACCACCCGCTTGAAGACTGTCACGTTTGTTTGCATGAAATCAAAGCCGGCAAGAAATCCCTGGCCTGGCGTATACGCCAGACTGCTCTGGCCCTGTTGCGGGCCAACTACCAGTACACCGCAACCAAGAAGCCGGCAAACAACGCTGCCAGGCCTTTGACCAGGATCAGTTTTTTTGGCCAGCCACCGCTGCAGGCTGCACTTGATCAGGCAGCAGCCATTGCCCAGGGGTATGACCTGGCGCGTCACTTGAGTGACCTGCCACCCAATATCTGCAATCCGGACTTCATGGCAGCAGAAGCCGGCAAGATTGCCAGGAATGAAAAGAAGGTTGAACTGGAGGTTCTGGAACGTGAGCAAATGGCAGAACTGGGCATGGGCGCATTGCTGGGTGTGGCCAGTGGCAGCAGCACCAACCCCAAGCTTATCGTATTGAAATACAAAGGCACCAAAGCTTCTGAAAAGCCGGTAGTCCTGGTTGGCAAGGGCATCACTTTTGATTCCGGTGGCCTGTCGCTGAAGTCGCCCGAAAACATGATGGAAATGAAGTACGACATGTGCGGTGCAGCCAGCGTATTGGGCGCTTTCAAGGCCTGTGTCGCAATGAAACTGAAACTCAATGTGATCTGTATCGTCGCCGCCGTAGAAAATATGCCAGGTGGCAATGCCTACCGACCTGGCGATGTAGTCACCAGCATGTCAGGCAAAACCATAGAAGTACTTAACACGGATGCGGAAGGCCGTTTGGTGCTGTGCGACGCACTGACCTACAGCGAACGCTTCGAACCGGAGTGCATTGTTGACGTGGCGACACTGACGGGCGCCTGTGTGGTGGCCCTGGGCCACCCTGCCAGTGGCCTGTTGAGCAACGACGACAAACTGGCGCAGGACCTGTTGCATGCAGGCGACGATGTGGTTGACCGGGCCTGGCGCTTGCCGCTGTGGAGCGATTACCAGTCACAGATCGATTCCAAGTTTGCCGACATAAAAAATGTCGGTGGCATGCCGGCGGGCACCATTACAGCAGCCTGTTTCCTTTCCCGCTTCACTGAAAAACAACGCTGGGCCCATCTGGACTCCGCAGGTACGGCCTGGAAATGGAAAGGTGATGATGGTGGCACGGGCCGACCCGCCGGTTTGCTGACACGCTTTTTGATGCAACAGGCTGGTATCAAGGCACTTTGAACCATGGCCAGCGATACCTGCCAGGTTGATTTCTATGTCATAGAAGATGAGCACAAGTCGGCAGAGCAACTGGCCTGCCAGCTGGCCATGATGGCCTGGGAACAGGGTATGCGGTCCATGCTGTTGTTGCAGGACAGCACGCAGGCCGAACAACTGGACAGCCTGATGTGGTCGGCACCGAATGAACGTTTTCTACCCCATCAGTTGAGCGGTCAGGCAGGCCAGGCACCGGTTACCATCGGTACCGCTGCCGATCTGGATCAGTCACCCGCCGAAGTCATCATCAACCTCACCACCGAACTGGTACCCAAACCGCAGCGATACCGCCGCTTGCTGGAATTGGTGCCGGCCCGTGATGCCGAGCGCATGGCATCCCGAGTGAAGTTTCGTGCCTACCGGGAGATGGGGCTGCAGCCCAGGAGTCATACGATGGGCAGCAGTACTCAAAACCACTGAACAGGTCATAGCAAATACCGAACTCCGAATTCCGAATTCCAACATCTGTAGAAAGTCAGGGACCCCATGGACAAAAGTTACGACCCGGCAGCCATAGAACAGCGCTGCTATACACAATGGGAAAGCAAAGGTTATTTTCGCCCCTCAGGCAGCGGCGAAAGTTACTGCATCATGCTGCCGCCACCGAATGTGACCGGCAGTCTGCACATGGGCCATGCTTTCCAGGACACCATCATGGATTGCCTGACCCGCTGGCAGCGCATGCAGGGCAAAAACACCTTGTGGCAGCCCGGCACCGATCACGCCGGTATCGCCACGCAGATGGTAGTGGAACGGCAATTGCTGGCCAAAGGCACTTCACGCCATGACCTGGGGCGCGAACGGTTTGTGGACGCGGTTTGGGAATGGAAGGAACAATCAGGTGACACCATCAGCCGGCAAATGCGTCGCCTGGGTGCCTCGGTGGATTGGGAAGCACATCGTTTCACCATGGATGAAGAACTGTCACACGCGGTTCGCACGGTATTCGTATCACTGCATGAAGAAGGGCTGATTTATCGCGGCAAACGTCTGGTGAACTGGGATCCGGTGCTGCATACCGCGCTGTCCGACCTGGAAGTTCTGTCCGAGGAAGAAAACGGCAAGTTGTGGCACATCTGTTATCCACGCGTCGATGGTCGTGGCCAGGTGGTGATCGCCACCACCCGTCCGGAAACCATGCTGGGCGATACCGCTGTAGCAGTAAACCCGGAGGACGAGCGCTACAGCGACCTGATTGGCCTGATGCTGGAGTTGCCTTTGACCGGCCGCCAGATCCCCATCATTGCTGATGATTACGTGGATCCGGCTTTCGGTTCGGGCTGCGTCAAGATCACCCCGGCGCATGACTTCAACGATTACGATATTGGCAAGCGGCACGACCTCCCGTCCATCAACATCCTCAATCCGGATGCCACGCTGAATGAAAATGTACCGCAAGCCTATCGTGGTATGGATCGCTTTGAAGCCCGTGAGCAGATTATTGCCGACCTGCAGGTTGCCGGACTGCTGGAGCGGGTGGAAAATCACAAACTGATGATTCCGCGCGGTGATCGTTCACAAGCCGTGGTCGAGCCCTACCTCACCGATCAGTGGTATGTGAAAGTCGCGCCTTTGGCCAAACCGGCCATAGAGGCCGTGGAAGATGGCCGTATCCGGTTTGTTCCGGCCAACTGGTCACGCACCTATTTTGACTGGATGCACCGCATTGAAGACTGGTGCATCAGCCGGCAATTGTGGTGGGGTCATCGTATTCCGGCCTGGTATGACGAGGACGGCAACATCCACGTCGGCATGGACGAACCGGATGCGCGCAGCCGCTCCGGCCTGGATGCCAGCGTGGTTCTTCGTCAGGATGAGGATGTTTTGGATACCTGGTTTTCCTCCGCATTGTGGCCTTTTTCCACCCAGGGCTGGCCGGAACAGACACCGCGTCTGGAACAGTTCTATCCAGGCAGTGTGCTGGTCACCGGCTTCGACATCATCTTTTTCTGGGTAGCCCGCATGATCATGATGGGCATCAAATTCATGGGCGATGTGCCTTTCCGCACGGTCTATATCCACGGCCTGATCCGCGACGCTCAGGGCCAGAAAATGTCCAAGTCCAAAGGCAATGTGCTGGACCCGCTGGATTTGATTGATGGCATCGATCTGGAAACACTGGTTGGCAAACGCACCATCGGCCTGATGCAGCCGCAGATGGCACCGGCGATTGAGAAAGCCACCCGCAAGGAGTTTCCGACTGGTATTCCCGCCTATGGCACCGATGCCCTGCGTTTCACCTTTGCATCGCTGGCTACCACTGGCCGTGATATCCGCTTTGAACTCGGTCGTATCGAAGGCAACCGCAATTTCTGCAACAAATTGTGGAATGCTGCCCGTTTTGTATTGATGCAAACCGAAGGTCACAACATCAGTGCTGCTGCAGAACCCGGCACCATAGACCGCTGGATTCAGTCACGCCTGGATCGCATGGTCAACGAGGTGCATGGCCATTTGGGCGATTACCGACTGGACCTGGCCGCCCAGTCACTGTACGAATTTGTCTGGAATGAGTACTGCGACTGGTATCTGGAATTCACCAAGCCCACCATGCAAGGCGATGATGAGCAGGCCAAAGCCGCAACCCGCCATACCCTGCTGAGCGTGCTGGAAACCACACTGCGATGCCTGCACCCCATCATGCCGTTCATTACCGAAGAGATCTGGCAGCGTATTCGCGCTCCTTTGGGGCTCGAGGGTGAGACCATCATGCTGCAGCCCTGGCCGCAATCAACCCGTGTGGATGAGGTGATTGAACAGGACATCGCCTGGCTGAAAGAGGTCATCCAGGGAGTGCGGCGGATACGCTCGGAACTGAACATCCCACCCGGCAAACCACTGGATATCTGGTTCCAGGGCGGAACGGCAACGGATCGTGAGCGGCTGAATCAACACGAGACTGTATTTACCCAGCTGGCCCGTGCCAGCAGCATCCGGTGGGTGGACGCGTCAGCCGACAGCAGCGAATGTGCTGTGTCCTTGCTGGCCGATCTGAAAATTCTGGTTCCGCTGGCAGGCTTGATCGATGTAGAGGCCGAACTGGCCCGTTTACGCAAACAGCTTGAGACTGAAAAGAAGCATGTCAAAACCTGCCAGGGCAAGCTGGCCAACAAGCGTTTTGTTGAAAATGCACCCGTCGAGGTGGTGGAGCAGGAACGTCAGCGACTGGCAGAGCATGAAAGCAATCTGGGCAACCTGGCAGAACAGGTCAAAAAACTCGAATCCATGAAGTAGCTTAAAAGGGTAATTGGTCCGACCAGTCTGCACTGCGCGGACCAAAAGGCCCGGGCAGTTCACATTTCATGATCAAGGCATTTTCCCGACCCTTGGCCGCCCGGTAATAATCCGGCCGTTCGCCAACCACGCGAAAGCCATGTTTGCGGTACAGGGAAATTCCGATTCTGTTACTGGGCCGGACTTCCAGAAACATGGAATCCACCCCCATTTGCTGTGCCCACTGGATGGCATGTTCCAATAGCAATTTGCCCAGACCCTGGCCTTGCCAAACGGGATCTATGCATAAATTCAGCAAATGCGCTTCATCTGCCGCATGGGTCAACATGGAATAGCCGACCAGTTGCTCACCCTGCACCAGCGCATTACCGCTGTAACCTACGCGCAAACAATCCTGGAATATGGCCAGCGTCCACGGAAAGGGATAAGCCGCATGTTCAATTTCCATTACTCGCGGCAAATCAGCGTAATCCAGTCGCCGGACCTGGTATTGCATGTTCAGTGGTGCCGTGCTCATCTCGTCGTTGCTTTCGCTTGTCCGCAGGTTCAGTGGGCCTTTACCTGGCAGTCCAGCCGTTGCTCACCAATTGTAACCACAGGCCGCGTTTCTGCTCCGGGCTTTTGGCCAGTACAGCCAAAGGTGGCGCATAAATAACCCGGGCGCTGCGCAGCACCTCGCTGCTGCCCTGTCTGTCTGCCGAGGCCGCACTGAAAACCAGAACCCGTGTAAACAAACGCTCTTCGATGGCCTGATCCAGGCTCAGCCCGGCTTCAGCCGGATTGGCCGATACCTCCCCTGACCCACTCCGGATTTGCCAACCCCAAACCGGTGTTTCGTCCAAACATCGCGCAATATCACTGGCCAATTGCGACGAAGCTTCTTTTGGCTTGCCACACAACAACAGGGTCTGCCCTGTACCGGGACCGATTTCAAATACAGGATTCTGTATGGCGGTGCTGTTGTCCGGCTTTTCACTCCGGAAATCGACTGATTCCTGCAGTTCAGCATGCTCGGTAATGGCGGCTTGCGCTGCGCGGACCGCCGCCTGCTCTTTGCTGATCCATGGCTGGATACCCATGGCATCGAGGTATTGCAGACGTTGCGCTTCATTCATCACGAGTTGCGGTCCGCAGGTTTTTGCTCGTCAGCTTTCTCTGCAGCCGCCGACTTGCGCAGACCCCGTCGGCTGCGGTGCTGTTGTCTGCGCACTATCGTCATCACCAAGCCGGTGATCACATAAACCAGCCCGATAATCATCAATACGGTGGGTGGATCAATGGCCAGAAGTACAAATATCAGCACCAGAAGAAATAACATATACAGGGGCACGCGGTCACCCATAGGCCAGGATTTGCCACTGAAGTAGCGTACCCTTGAGAACATCAACAGGCCCAGTGCAATGGTTTCAAACCAGATCAACCAGCGGACAAATTCATTGTAGCCGGAAACCCCCTGGGCAACAAAAAACCAGATGGTTGCGACCAGCGTTCCGGCCGCAGCCGGTGATGCCAGGCCCTGAAAATAACCTTTGTCTGCCACGGCAACCTGGGTATTGAAACGAGCCAATCGCAAGGCTGCACAGGCAGCAAACAAAAAAGCTGCCAACCAGCCCAGCTTGCCCGCCAGGGGACCCAGTTCGCTCATGCTGGCCAAAGACCAGTTAAACGCCAGTAAAGAAGGTGCCAGTCCAAAAGAGATCAGGTCCGACAGGCTGTCATACTGCACACCAAACTCACTCTGGGTGTTGGTCAGACGAGCTACCCGGCCATCCAGCCCATCCAGGAAGCCGGCTACGATCACTGCAATCACCGCTGCACTGTAGTGACCATTGATCCCGCTGATAATGGAGAAAAACCCGGCAAACATCGCGCCTGTGGTCAAGGCGTTTGGCAACAGGTAAACCCCCTTGTGTCGCTTCTTTTCGTCCTGATCCATTGCCTTGTCCATAGCTTGACCCATGTTGCTGAAACGCTGGCATCATAACATTTTTGCCGGTACAGCTTGGGAACCTCTGACTCGCAGAAAGACCCTGCAATGTGCTATAAGAATGCTTCACATCCCGGCAAGGAAGGCAGGAATGAACAGGATCAGCAGAGTAATAGGGGTATTCATCGTCATTGCGGCATTCCCGTGCATCGCCACTGCGCAGAAAAGCAGTATCTACAGCTGGACCGACGAAAATGGTGTAAAGCATTACAGTGACCGGGCACCGGCCGAGGTCGTAGAGAACAAAGAACAAATTCCGGAATCGTACGAAACCATTCCAATGGATACGGCGGTCAAGACCCTGAACAACCAGCCAGTTGACCCTGATGCACCCAACCCGGATTCAGCTGCAGACGAACTGTCCTATGCCGACCAGCAACGGCTTGAAATAGCGGAAACGCGTAAAGCCCGGAAGGAAGAACAGGCTGAACGTCAGCGCATTTGCCTGCAGGCCACAGATGAATTGGCCCGCATCGAGCCCAGCCGCCGGGTGTTTTACACTGACAAAAGTGGCGAAACCACACGCATGGACGATGAGGAACGGGTCCAGCGGGTGGAGCAAAACAAGCAATTGATAGCTGAATACTGCGACTGACAGAGCAAACGCCCGGGCAAGCGCTGGGGCAGACCTTCGCGCAAACCCATCGCCGCCTGCGATTGCATCAATTAAGCAAAGACGCTACCCGATTGCCGGGTGGCCCGTTACAATGCGCCCCTTGCACAACAACGGCGCATTAGCGTAACCAGCCATGAGAGCCAGTAAATTTCATTTAGTCACTACCCGTGAAACCCCGGCCGATGCCGAGATTGCCAGCCACCAGCTGATGCTGCGTGCCGGCATGATCCGCAAGCTTACGGCTGGTATATATACCTGGACCCCGCTGGGCTGGCGGGTTTTACGCAAGGTCGAAAACATTGTGCGCGAAGAAATGGACCGCGCCGGCTACCTGGAAATGCTGATGCCGGCGGTGCAACCGGCCGAATTGTGGAAGGAAACCGGCCGTTGGGAGGATTTCGGTGCTCAGTTGCTGAAAATTGTCGACCGCGCAGGCCGCGATTACGTCTTCGGGCCCACGCATGAAGAAGTGATTACCGATCTGGCACGAAATGAATTGCGCAGCTACAAACAACTGCCACTGACTTTTTACCAGATCCAGACCAAGTTCCGCGATGAAATCCGTCCGCGTTTTGGCGTGATGCGGGCACGTGAATTCCTGATGAAAGACGCCTATTCTTTCCACATCGACGCTGCCAGTCTGGAAGCTACCTATTGGGAAATGTACGAAGTCTATTCGCGCATCTTCACCCGTGCCGGTTTGAGCTTCCGGGCGGTACGGGCTGATTCCGGTGCCATCGGAGGCAGTGCCTCGCACGAATTCCACGTGCTGGCCGATTCGGGTGAAGACCTGATCGCGTTTTCCACCGGTTCAGATTTTGCTGCCAATATCGAATTGGCCGAGGCTACAAAGCCCAAAACGGAAAGACTTGCCCCTGGCAGCGATATGCGGCTGGTTGAAACGCCCGATGCACGCACGATTGAAGACTTGAGCGTTCAATTCGACGTACCGGCACAGAACTCGGTCAAAACACTGATCGTTGAGGCAGCCGCCGGGCAGGACAGCCCATTTGTTGCCCTGCTGGTGCGTGGCGATCACAACCTGAATGAATTCAAGGCAGTAAAACTGGATGCCGTAGCGGTGCCGTTACGCTTCGCCACAGAGGAAGAAATCAAACAGGTCATGGGCGCCTCCGCAGGATCGCTGGGGCCGGTTAACAGCCCGATTCCCTGCATCATCGACCACAGCGTGGCGGTCATGGCCGATTTCGTTGCCGGTGCCAATATCGACGGCAAACATTATTTTGGTATCCATTGGGAGCGCGACCTGCCGCTACCGCCGCAAGCCGACCTGCGCAACGTGGTGGAAGGCGACCCCAGCCCGGACGGCAAAGGAGAAATCCAGCTGGCCCGCGGTATCGAAGTAGGTCATATATTCCAGCTCGGCACAAAATATTCGAAATCGCTCAACGCCGTGGTGTTGGGAGAAGACGGCCGTTCACACCCAATGGAAATGGGCTGTTATGGCATCGGTGTGTCCCGTATCGTGGCGGCTGCCATCGAACAGAACCACGACGAACGCGGGATTTGCTGGCCCTTGCCCCTGGCGCCGTTCCAGGTCGCCATATTGCCCATGAATGCGAAGAAATCCTATCGTGTACGGGAAGTGGCTGAAGCCCTGTATGAAGAACTGCTGGCTGCCGGTGTCGAAGTGTTGCTGGACGACCGTGATTTACGCCCTGGCGTGATGTTCAATGACATGGAGCTGATTGGCATTCCACACCGGGTGGTGATTGGCGAGCGCGGCATAGACAGCGGCCAATTGGAATACCGTTTGCGTACCGCCGCCGAAAATGAAGAAATTCCCTTGCAAGGTGCGGCACAGGAACTGCTGCGCAAGCTGACTGAATAAAGATCAATCGTCCAAAGCAACCGTACCCAACTCAGGCTTTTCTTGGGGTGCTTGTGGATGCAAGCCGCTGCGGATATGAATGTCCGATTGTGGGAACGGCATTTCAATGTCTTCTTCCCTGAATCGCCGATCGATTTCCATTAACAGTTCATGGATGACTCGTCCACGCAGTTCTGGCGCAGCAATCCAACCCAGCAAGTCAAAATTCAGCGAACAGGCGCCGATGGTGCGCATGCGCACGCGCGGTGCCGGATTATCCAACACGGTGGCGTTCTCATTGGCCACCTCTTCCAGCACCCGCACGACTTTTTCAGTATCACTACCGTAGGCAACGCCGATGGATACACGGATACGCTGTTTGACCCAGGGCCCACCGCTTTCATTGGTAATTTTGGCAGCGCCAATCACCGCATTGGGTATGGAAATCTCCACATCATCGCGGGTAAGCAAACGGGTGGAACGTATGCCGAGGTGCGTCACAATGCCCCGCTCGCCGGTATCCAGCACGATGTAATCGCCGATTTTGTACGGTGCATCCGCCACAATGGAAACACCCGAGATCAGGTTGGCCAGAGTGTCCTTGGCGGCAAAACCCACGGCAATACCAATGATACCGGCGGAGGCCACCCAGGCGGTTGCATCAATGCCCCAGATACTGAAAAACAGATAGACGAACAGGCCCAGCAATGACAGCTTGATGCCCATCTCGAACAAAGGCACGGTTCTGGGTTGAAACGCATGAAACTTGTCGCGGTGGGATTCCAGCGCAATGAGGATGACACTGGTCGCTTTGAACCAGGCACGCCCCCAGAACAGCATCAACAGGGTCAGCAATACACGGATGCATATCTGCTGGACAAATGCCGAAAACTGCAGCGATAAAACAATGATGATCAAGCCAAGGGTTACGGCCGTCTGCATGATGGGTGCAGACAGGTACTGGATGATCTGGTTTTCCAGTTCGGATTCAGCGTTTTTGGCCAGGCGACCAATGAATCCTTCAATCAACAACTTGAGTACTTTGCCAACTGTGAAGCTGAGCAACAGGATAACCAGCATCAACAGGGCTTCGTGATCTACCAGGAAATTCCAGCCATCCTGCATATAACCGGGCAGATAATTGCCTATATCGATATCCAATGGCTGCGTCTCCAGGCTTTCATTAATTGCCTTTCCTGGAACTTCATGGTTA
>CAZRTG010000091.1:0-12681 GCA_964602895.1 uncultured Wenzhouxiangellaceae bacterium | reverse complement strand
GCTTCCTGTTTCAATCTTTGCCGGTCTTCATCCTTGCTGCCCTGCACACGGAAACCACCCAGCGTATTGACCGATTGTGGTGTCAGGCCGATATGGCCCATTACCGGCACACCGGAATGTACCAGATGGCGGATGGTCTCTTCGTTGCCGGCAATGCCTTCCAACTTGACCGAACTGGCACCGGCTTTCATCAACTGGCCCACTGCCTCTACGGTTTCGGACAAGGAGCGGCGGTAGGATAAAAAGGGCAGATCACCCACAATGAATTTCTTCGGCGCACCGCGTTTGACGGCGGCCACATGCCAGCTCATCTGTTCGATGGAAATGGGTAGCGTGCTGTCATGACCATGCATCACCATGGCGGCGCTGTCGCCTACCAGCAACATGTCCACATCGGTCTGCGCCATGATGCGTGCCGAGGTGTAGTCATAGCAGGTCACCATGACGATTTTCTCGCGGCGGATTTTCCGTTCGGGTAATTGAAGAATATTTATAGCAGTGCTCTGGTCAGTACTCATTATTGGGCCTCCTGCAGTTCGCTGTGTTGCTGTTGGCTGGCATGGAAGTCGACAAAAGACCGATATAAAGACTGCAGGGCATCACCCTGCAGGGATTGCAGATTGCGAGCAATGGTGCCGCTGTCGCCCCGGGCCAGAGGGCCGGTGAGGGCGTTGTCAGGATGGGCCAGGAAATTTTCCAGCACCTGGCGCAGATAGGGTTCCATTACACCTTCTGTCATGCCCAGTTCACCGAATCGCTGCACGATGGACTGCCACAGGATTTGCGGAAAATTGCCGGCCATCACACACAAGGCGTGATACTGGGCCTTGTTCTCAATGGCGATATGGCTGTGCGGGTTGGGCAATCCGGGTAACAACTCCGCCATGACCAGACCCTGGTCCAGCATGAAAGGGATGCGCCGGTAGGTTTCCAAGGGGTATAACTCGGGGCCAAAGGTCATCAGCGGATGTGCACCGGCAATACCGGGAATGCCCAGTGCGCCGGAACAATGTACCAGTGTTTTACTGCGCAACTGCGGGTAGCGCTTTGGCAGGCTGGCGATGGCGTCATCGCTGACCAGCAGCAAAACATGGCTGGCCTCTTGCACGGTGGCGTACAAGCGTTCGGCAGTGTCGCTGATGGCGTAGCTGTTAAAGTCCGGGTCGGGTTGACGTGCCCAGGCAGTGCAGGGCAGACCCAATAGTTTGAAATAGTGGCGCATATGCCGTGCAAGCCGGCCGCCACCGAGGATCGCGTACTGTGAAATCTTGGTTGTCATATCGGTACCTGTCCTTTGGGATCAAGTCCACTTTCGGGTTCACTTTCAAGTCACTTTCGTGCCCATTTTCTTGTTGAGCATCAAGGCTGCTGGTCGTTTCAGCGTGACCGCCCCGGCCTGTTGGCTTTAAGGGGTCGATCCACTGGCGATTGATTAACAGCTGTCGGGGAGTATACAACAGCTTTGCTGTGGCTTCACTCCAACAGATAGGGAATAGCCGCCGGTGCCATCAGGGTATTGCTGTGAGCCACACCCAGTACGGTGGCGATATGCCAGTTAAACGGTACACCCAGCTCTGTGGCAGCCACACGCGCAGATTCGAAGAAACTGAAGCCGCGCGCCAGGCGCGTCAGGCCCTGGGCATCGGCTTCCGGCGTGTGCCGCAGGTTGGGATCGGTAGTGTCGATGTCGCGATCACCCAAAAGGATGGTCACCGGTAACTGCACCGCAGCCATCAATTGCTCTTTGCTGACTTGTGACCCGCTCAGGCCGTAGGGGAACGCCTGAGACAAATCCGCCAGCGTGTACCAGCCGGCGTTGGCTGAAACGTATCTTGAAACCCTGGCTTGCGGTTGGTGCAGCAGGAATCGATGCACATACTGTGCACCGGCCGAATGGCCGTACAAAGCATACCGATCGGTGCTCAGGTTGTAGCGTTCACGCAATTGGTCAAACAAGGGCTCCAGCACCGCGAAAGACCAAAGTTCTGGAGCAACGGATTGGCCATCCGGGCCCAGGGTATTACCCAGGTTGTAAGCGCCTCCGCCTGGAAAATCTTCCTGGCTGAAACGCGGCACGACCAATAGAAAGCCGTGTTGTGCGGCCAGATCATGCCACTGGTCGCGGTATTCATCAGCGTTTCTACGAACGCCGTGCATGACCATGACTACCGGTAGCTGGGTGGGTAGATTGGCTGGCAGATCGCCTGGCTTTGATACAAACACACGTAATGCCGGTCCCTGCCAGTCGGAAAATTCGAAATCTTCCTTGCTGTAGGGTTCAGCAGCAGACAGCGTGGCTGAAAGCGTCAGGAAACTGCAAAAAATCAGTAACCCGCGAATACAAAGCGTCATGGCAGGTGACTCCAGGCAAAGCCGACCAGGCCATCACGGCGCGGATCTGTGCTGCCGGTCCAGACGCCTGCTTCGCGCGCCAGCGCATGTACTCCACCAAAATAAGGGTCCAATTGACTGTCTGAAACGCCGTAACTCGGACGCTGCAGATTCCAGTTACGTTGGGCCAATCCGGCCATCAATGCGGCGGAGATGTTCTCACCTTCGATGTAGACCCGATCGGGTGGAATGGTGTGTACCCGATAGGCGGCCACTGCATCCACAATTCCGCTGTGGATATCCAGCCAGTGGCTGGTGACCTGGGTCACGGCTGAAATGATACGGGCGCTGCCCGGGCTGCCCAATACCAGCACGGCCTGGTCTCCATCCAACACCATGCTGGCGCTCATCGACGACATGGGCATCTCATGGGCTTTCAGATAATACGGTGCGTTGGGGTCCTCAACCTGAAAACCCTGCATGTAGTTGTTGTACAGGAAGCCCAGAGTCGGGTGCGCAACGCCGGCTCCAAAATAGCTGTCTATGCTTTGGGTCACGGCAACCGCCATACCGTCGCCATCAACCACCGAAAAATGGGTGGTTTCGCCGCTGGCCGCAGTGATCTGCTCACTGACCCTTTCCTTCTCATTATCCAGGTTGGCCCGATAGTCTTGCAGCAAGCGGGCCGCAGTATCTTTGGCAATCAGGTCATTAATCTGTTGGTCGTAGTCCGAATAGTCGGTGATGGGGTTATTGGCGCGCGAACTGTGCGCAATCATCAGCGCATCCAGCAAGGCCAGCCGGCGCTGGTCATCATCGGTTGCCAGAGCTCCGGGTGGAAACTGTTCCAACACGTTCAGGGCCTGTAACACCACCCAGCCACCGAAGGGCGGGGGCAGGGTGACGACCGGGTGACCGCGATAGCTGCTTTGCAGTGCCGGGACGATGGCGGGCTCGGGAAAGTCACGCAAGTCGGCTGCCGTGATCCAGCCGCCATTGGCCTGCATGTCGGCTACGATTTCTGCTGCCATGCTGCCCTGGTAAAAATCCATGGCACCGGTTTGAGCCAGTCGCTGCAGTGTTTTGGCCAGCGCAGGTTGGTACAGAACCTGACCCTGTTGCCAGGGTAGCCCGTCGGGGCGTACATAAATTGCCGCTGCAGCCGGTTGTTTTGACAGGGTCTCAAGATAAAAGCGAAAAGCATGCGAGCGGAATGGGCCGATGATGATGCCGTCCTGTGCCAGTTTTATGGCGGGTGCCAAAAGCCCGGCCCATTGTAGCCGACCGCTGCCAAAACGCCGGTAGGCCAGATCCAGAACCTGCAGGGTGGACGGCACACTGGCTGCGGTGTGGCCATAGGTCAGTTGTTCCTGGGTGACCTGGTCTGGCAAAACCGCGGGTGACCATGTCGTGCCCTGGATTACAAAGGCATCGCCTTTTGCGGGTTTGACCAGCATCACGGTTTGACCGGCTATGCCTGATCCGGCCGGTTCGCTGACCCCCAAAGCCAGGGAAACGGCGATGGCGGCATCAATGGCATTGCCACCCTGTTCCAGAATCCGTACCCCGGTAGCCGTCGCTTCCGGGGTTGCGCTGGAAACCGCTCCGGCAAATTGGCGTTCAGCGGCGGGTAATGGACTGCTTACGAACAACAGGACTGTGAGGATGGAACCAGACAGCCATAAGCCGTTCAGAAATGAACCGGACTGAACTGAAAAAGGTTTATTCATGCGGGAAGGTCTCCTCGGACATCAGGGTGCGCATCAGTTCTTCGGCAGACACCCGGGCTTTGTACCGGATTACATCACGTGGCGTTTTATCACCCACTTCATAGGTCAGTGCCGATACGCCATAAACGCGTCTGGCCCACGACTTGGCGGTGGGCAGGCCCGGGTTATTTTGGCCTGACCAGGCCGGGGTGTCCTCGCCCAGACGGGCCTGGATGGCCTGGTACCAGGCCTGGTTAAATCCAATTGGGGTCGGGTTATCGGATGGATGCTGGCCGTAGAACACATCATTCCAGGTCGAGTGGAAATCCAGCAACAAGGTCAATGGAGTTTCCTCAACCGTCTCTGCCAGCCAATGGCCGATGGCTCGTGTTTCCGGCTGGGTGAACAGTCCCCAGTCCCGGTTCAGGTCCATGCCGCCGCGGTTCATACGCCAATAGCCCATGGCAACGCCATCCGGGTTGACCAAAGGCACCAGCACCAGTTGATAGACCTGCCGGAAATTTTGTGCCAGTTCATCGTCATCAAACAGGCGTTCAACAAAGTCCTGATAGGCGAATGCACCGGTCACTTCCGGCGGGTGTTGACGTCCCAGCAGCAGAATCATTCCGGTTGCCTGATCCGCCACACTTGCGTAAAGCTGCAGCCTGTTTCCCAGCCCGGTGCTGAGCAAGGTATGCGTCTGCAAGTGATGACGCCGTGCCAGTTGTGCTGACCAGCGCTCGCTGTCCACCACCGTCAGCATGGGTTGAGCGGCAATCTGTAAACCCTCTGGTGGAACCGGTACGGTAAATTTAAATTCAGTACGGTCTTCGGAAAGCGATTGTGCACTGGCTGGCACGGCCTGCCACGCACCACTGTCCTGTCTGATCCAGGGACTGTAACGATGCTGGCCCAACAGGTATTTTTGTGTGATGGTGGTTGTGACCGGGCTGTTTCCTGCCTGGCCGGGTTCAATGCGATAGGCATACCAGGCGCTGGGGTTAATCGGTGAAAACTCCGGGCCGATTGTCAGATTTGGCCCGGAATCACCCGGGCTGCAAGCATGCAAAGCCGCGCCCGAAAAATCGGTGTGTACGGTAAAGCCATTGGCTTCACAAAATGCGCGGGTGTTGGCGTTATGGCTGGCGCAGCCAGGCAATGCCATCCCGATAAGTAAAAACAAAAAAGCCGTGAGCAAGTCACGGCTTTTCTGGTATATCGCTGAATTGGAAATAATGCTGACCTTAGAACGAGTAGCCCAGTTTCATCCAGTAAACTCGACCGTAAGTATCATGCAGGGCTGAGAAGAAACCGGGTGATTCGTCGGCAAACGGAGCTTCTTCGTCAAACAGGTTGCGTACACCCGCAGTCAGTTCCAGTCCCTTCGCTGCATTGTTGAGTTGGCTGAAGTCATAACTCAAGGCCAGGTTAACTACGGTCCAACTGTCCACTTTCCAATAGTAATTATCGGTGACCGAATCATACCATGCTCTTTGTGGCGGACCGTTGGCAGCCAGTTTGGCGCTGTCATAAACCAATGATGTGTCATAGACATCATCCACGTAGCGCATGGAGATATTGGTATTGAAACCGTAGAACATCCAGTTCAGAGAAACCGTATAGCGCCATTCCGGGTTGCCGTTACGACCTATCAGGTCGGTTTGAGCCAGGCCCTGTTGCTCGAACTTGGTGATCTGGGTCACATCGCCGCGCAGGGTGAACTGTCCGGCACCGGTTTCAGGTGTGGCATAGCTGACAAAGCCATCCCAGCCGGAAACTTCGCGTGGGTCCAGGTTTTTGTATTGGCCAATGATATTGATGGCTTCGCCCACCGGAATTTTCTGATCGTTTGGGTTGGCTGCGTTATAGGCCGCAAACAAGGCCGCGTCAGCCGCCGTCAGAGGTGCACGAACCACGTTCGGATTGAAGCTTCCTTGCTGGTGCAGCAATTCGTCCAGGTCCAACTGGTCCTCTTCTTCAACCAAACCCACCACGCCCTCGAGCTTGATGTCCCAGAAATCAGCGCCAATGGTAAAGCCACTACCCCACTCACCACCAAAATCCGGTGTCCATACAAAACCGATCAAGGAAGTCTCGGAATCTTCCGGCTTCAGATCGGGGTTACCCAAACGGGTGGTGCGGCGGTAGGTTGTGCCGACATCGATAGGTGCATTGGTTACGTCAGCACGCATCGGGTCTTCAATGCCATCAATACGACGGATGATATCGCCCTGGTTCATCTGCGGCAGGTTGGGTGCGCGGAAGCCTTCGGTGTAGGAAGCGCGTATGGAGAAACCTGCGCCGGGCTCAAAGCGCAAACCAATTTTCGGTTTAAGGGTTGATTCAAAATCATTGGTGTTTTCGTAACGCGCCGCCAGTTGCACTTCAAGAGCCTGGGCAAAGGGCATGGCGTTGGCTTCACCAATCAGCGGGATGTACAACTCACCATAAGCAGATCCGGTGCTGCGCGAAGCTTGCGAGTCAAAAGTGGCAGACACACCAATCAGATCGCTTTCATCGAAAATGGGGCCGTTACTGAAGGGCATGGAGCCATCCAGTCGTGGGTCGCGATCATCAATATATTTCTCATTGCGGAATTCGATACCAAAAGCGGCACCGGCATCATTACCGAAAACGTTGAACAGATCGCCGCGATTAACGCGCAAATCAGCCAGCCACAGTTCGGAAGTGCGTACGTCAGTCGCCGACACACGAATGCCATCCAGTGCGGCCTGGGAGTTGCCGCCGGGGCCAACAAAAGGATTCAGCGCGTCCGGGCCGTCGACATTGATCTGTTGAATAAACAAAGACTTGGCCTGACGGTTGCCTTCGGTGTCCCTGGACTCGGCTTCCGAATAGAGCATGGCGGTTTCCCAGTCCCATGAACCCATGCTGCCACGCAGGCCACCCATGATGCGCCAACTGTCCTGGTCTACATCAATGATGCGCGGCCCCAGATCGACCGGGCGCCAGCCTATGATCAGCACTTCCTGCTCCGGGTACGGGTTGTAATAAGCGCCTTTGGGTACGATCAGGAACGCCAGGCTGTCATCCAGCGGGCTGGCGGCGCGAATGGTGCGCGATGAGGATTCGTAGTAATAGGCATCTGCAAAAAACTCAACGCCGTTATCGATTTCCTGGGTGTAGGTTGCCATGAAATTGAACCGGTCGGTTTCCGGTGTAACCCATTGGTCTTCATTGAAGTTGTAACGGGCCGGGCCGTTGCCATTGCCAATCAGGCCGGTATCCGGATTGATGTGGCGGGTAGGGCCGGTAAAGGTGCCGTTGGGATTCAACTGGCCAACCCGGAAGCGGGCGTAAGGTGTCAGTGTTGAGTCATTGCGCAACTGTGAATCGCCACGCCATTCTGCCGGTATGGCGGGGTTCTCGCGGCGATCCAGCTGGTAAAACAGGTCGGATAACTCGTTTTGATGGACGTGCGAGCGGTCATAATAAGTTGCAAACAGGCCCAGGTTGCTGCGGCCTTCGTTGAACGTGAAACCACCCGCTACTGTGACTTCAGTTTCATCATAATTGGTGTTATCGCTCCAACCGTATTTGCCGGTCAGTTTCAACCCCTCATAACTGGTGTAGGGCACAAAGTTTACGACGCCGGCAATGGCATCGGCACCGTACAACGGCGCTGCACCGTCACGCAGCACTTCAATACGCTGTATCGAAGAGGAGGCAATGGAGTTCACATTGTAAAACGTAACCGGAACGCTGTTGATGGCCTGAAAAGTCGGATGGGTCACCATACGACGACCATTCAGCAGTACCAGCGTATTGCCCGAACCCAGTCCACGCATGTTGACGCCAGCCACGTCGCCACGGGCACCGTTGGTGCCGGTGTTGGCATCGTCAAAATCCAGGTCAGTGATAGATGGAATGTAGGACAGGATGTCCTGCATATTGGTCGCACCCAGGGCTTCGATCTGCTCTGCGCCCATCACCGTAACGGGCAGCACGGCTGGATCCAGACCGGCTATGTGTGAGCCGGTGACGATGACTTCTTCAAGTGCGCCGGCTTCATTTGCTTCGTCTGGACTTGCGGTTTGCGCGCTTAGGTTCAAAGGCAGCAGGGTGAGGGGCAGCATGAACAAGGCAGCATAAATGGTCTTGTTCAGGGAATTCATTTTGAGTGCTTTCGTTGATTTTGACATGTCCATCCCCGGTTAATTTTTACATGTACTGTAGCGGGCTATCAGAGCCGCCTGAAGGGTTGATTGGCCTTAACCAAAGTTTAACCCGTTAAATCAATTTGGTAAATATATTTCGCATTTACATAACAAATATTAATGTGTTTATAAATCTACTTTAAATCACTGTAGGAGGCAGCCCTGCTGTGGGAGCGACCCATGGTCGCGATTCAGGGTCACGGTCGGCAGCATGGCTGCCTCCTACAGAAAGCGAGCCATGCTGTGGGAGCGGCCCATGGTCGCGATTCAGGGTCATGGTCGGCAGCATGGCTGCCTCCTACAGAAAGCGAGCCCTGCTGTGGGAGCGGCCCATGGTCGCGATTCAGGGTCATGGTCAGCAGCATGGCTGCCTCCTACAGAAAGCGAGCCATGCTGTGGGAGCGACCCATGGTCGCGATTCAGGGTCATGGTCGGCAGCATGGCTGCCTCCTACAATAATGTCCCGCTTTGCTCAAAAGTGGCATAGGTTTGCTTGAAACTGTCCAAAAACAGGCGGGCAGGATTGCTCAAAGCGCCGCGTGCCGGAAAGATGGCAACCAGCGGCAAGCTGGGGCGACCTTCCAACCGTCTCAGTCGCAAATGGGAGCCGAGTCGATCATGTTGCAGGGCTCTGACGGTAATGGCATCCAGAATGGCATAGCCCAGTCCTCTTTGTACCAATCGCCCTGCCAGATGATGGGTGTGGATTCTGGCCACAATTCGGGGTTCTGTTTTTGCCTCGGTGAACAGCGGGCTACATGCCCGGGTCAGGGCCGTGCCATCAAAGCCGGCAATGTAAGGTCGGTCGCTCAACTCGGATAAACGTATCGATTCGCTGTCAGCAATATCCCAGCTGGCGGGCATCACGGCCAGTAATTCTGCTTCGCCGACTTTTTCCATGACCACCTGAGAGTCGTTGATCTGGCCCATGGTCAGGCCAAGATGAAAAGCCCCTTTGCGATTGCCCAACTGATCGAGTATGTCCTCTGTATTCATGGTTGATACTGAAAAATTGAATCCCTGGTGCTGGGCCAGAAAGTTGCTGATCGAATCAGGCAAAATTTCCAATGAGATGGACGGAATGGCGGCAATACGCACATGCCCACCCTGGCCCACCTGTAAACGCCTGGCCAGGTTTTTGAAAGAGTCAAGTGCTTCGTGTGCACGTTGGGCTTCTTCAAACAGGGCGCGTGCTTCTGCAGTAGGGATCAAGCGTCCGCCTTCACGTTGAAACAGGTCCACACCCAGTCTTCTTTCTGCTTGTTTCAAGGTGGTGGTTACCGATGGTTGTGAAACTCCCAGTACTCTGGCCGCTTCGGTGACAGTACCGCTGGTCATGACCGCGAAAAAAACTTCCACGTGGCGAAAATTCATGTAGCAGAGTCCTGTGAGATTGGGAAGAGTATAAATATACCTTATATAGAAGCAAAGAAATGTAATTTGACTTATATGTTGAAGGGTCGCTTAAATAGCCGAAGGAGGGCCATCAAGGCCGTGCAGGAAGTGAATAATGAGCTTTGTGTTGTACCGATCTGCGACTGCAAACTACCCGGTAGTGGCAAAAGCCAGTGGCATGTATTTGACTGACCAGGATGGAAAGAGCTATCTGGATATGAGCGGCGGGGCAGCTGTTTCCTGCCTGGGTCACGGTAACCGCCAGCTTATTGATGCGATAACACAGCAACTTGAATCCTCTGAATTTGCTCACACCGCTTTTTTCACCAGCGAACCGCAAGAAGCTTTGGCGAGCCGATTGATCGAGCGATTTGGCGATCCCGGTGCTCGCTGCTATTTCACTTCCGGCGGCTCGGAAGCCAATGAAACGGCCATCAAAATGGCCTGGCAATACTGGGCTGCCTGTGGTCAGACACAACGTAAAATCATCATCAGTCGTGAACACAGTTACCACGGCAACACCTTCGGTGCTTTGATGATCAGTGGTAATGAAGGCAGGCGTCGCGCATCGGCTGCACCTTTGCTGGACTGGCCCCGTATCAGTCCTTTTTACCCCTATCGCGAACAGGTTGCTGAAGAAAGCCTGGAGGAATATGCCGAACGCGCTGCGCTGGAACTGGATGTAGCCATAAACAGGGCCGGTCCGGAATATGTGGCGGCGTTTGTTTGCGAACCGGTGGTGGGATCGTCACTGGGCGTGGTGGCAGCGGACGGAAACTATTTGCAGCGCATACGCCATATTTGTGACAAACATCATGTATTGCTGATTCTGGATGAAATCATGTGTGGCAGTGGCCGTACCGGCACCTATTTTGCCCATCAGCACGATGCTGTACGGCCGGATATGGTTACTCTGGCCAAGGGCATTGCAGCGGGCTACCAACCTCTGGCGGCAACCCTGGCGAACAGTCGGGTCGTTTCTGTTCTCGCGGGTTACGGTTTCGCCCATGGTCATACCTATGTGGGACATCCAGTCGCCTGTGCAGCCGGGCTGGCGGTACAGAATATATTGGATCAGGAAGGATTGTTGGAACGAACGCAGAAAATGGGTCTGCTGTTTGGCTCCCTGCTGCGTGAACGCTTCAACGATCATCCCAATGTGGGTGAAATTCGCGGTCGGGGGTTGTTCTGGGGTATGGAACTGGTTGCTGACAGGAGCAGCAAGGCCGGTTTCGTCAATGTGCAGCAACTGCCAGAGCGATTGCGCCTGTCTGCCATGGCTCATGGATTGATTTGTTATCCTGGTGGAATCAACCTGGGTTCAGAAATGGTACCTCACATCATGTTGGCCCCACCCATGATTCTGGGACAGGAGCATATGCTGGAATGCCTGGATAAGTTGGAGTTGGTGTTCAACGATTGCCTGGATTTGCCACTGGCCTGTATTGCGTGATTCTGCAGTAACTGATCCATAAAACCCCGGATCGGCGTGTTAACATCGCATGACAAAATGAACCGTTTGCAATTTAAACCAGGATCAATATGTCTGAAAAGAATCAGGAATCCACTACAGCCATAAGCCAGCCTGGACTGGCCCTGCATTGGCAGATTTTGATAGCACTGGTACTGGGTGTTGTCGCCGGTTATTTCAGCAGTGATTCCAGTATTGCGGGTGTGAGTTTTTTATCGGTTTACGAATTCATCGGTCAGTTATTTCTCAATGCCCTGAAAATGCTGATTGTGCCCCTGATTGCGTCCTCCATTGCGATTGGTGTGGCCGGTCTGAGTAACTCCGGTTCGCTGGGAACCCTGGGGCTTAAGACTTTGGGCTTTTATGTGTTGACCATAACAGCCGCCATTCTGGTGGGACTGATTATTGTCAATCTGGTACAGCCTGGCATCGTTGATGGCCAGCCTGCCGGAGACCTGTTGGCCCTCACCGCCAGTACGGAAGATGTTACCGCGAGGATTGCCGGTCGTGGTCTGGGGGAAATTCCACAAATCGTGTTGCGAGCGGTGCCACAGAATATTTTGGCGGCAGCGGCTGCCAATGAGATGTTGGCTCTGATTTTCTTCAGCGGCCTGTTTGGTTATTTCATGTCGCGGATTGAGGATGAACTGGCCGGCACACTGTACCGGTTTACCAATGGCGTGTTTGAAACCATGATCCTGATCACCCACTGGGTGATGAAGTTTGCTCCCTACGGTGTGTTCGGTCTGGTAGCCGCAGTGGTGGCGAAAACCGGATTCGATGGAGCCAAGCCGTTGGTGACATTCAGCCTGTCTGTAGTGGCTGCCCTGATGTTCCATACCCTGGTGACCTTACCCGCTCTTGTACGTTTTGTAGGCAAGGTCAGTCCGGTACGTTTGATTCAGGCGGTGGCCCCGGCGTTGCTCACCGCATTTTCAACGGCCTCGTCTTCAGCAACATTGCCCGTCACCATGAATACCCTGGAGCAACGTGCCGGTGTGCCCAACAAGTACACCAGTTTCGTGCTGCCACTGGGCGCAACGGTGAATATGAACGGCACCGCTCTGTACGAATGCATGGCCGCCATGTTCATTGCCCAGGCCTATGGCCTGGAATTGAGCTTCACCACTCAGTTTCTGATCTGCACCATTGCGCTGATTACTTCAATTGGTGTTGCGGGTGTCCCTTCGGCTTCATTGGTGGCAATTGCCATTATCTTGACCGCGATCGGCTTACCCATCGAAGCACTTGGGGTATTATTGGTATTCGACCGGGTGCTGGACATGCTCCGCACCACCACCAACGTTTTTGGTGACGCCTGTTGCGCGGTAATCGTTGCACGTTTGCAAGGTGAAGAACTGCCGGCATTGATGAACACCAAGGAGTAGTTTTTGCATGAAGTCTATCCTCGTTCCCGTGGCCGATCGGCCAGAATGTGTTTTTGCCCTTGATACTGCTTTCGAGCTGGCCAAACGTCTTGACGCCAGTGTTGAAGGTTGCCATTTGCGGCCCCACCGTGAGGATAAACCTGACAGTGATGGCGTCAGTTTGATACTGGCCCTGGAAGCCGGAAATTTGAAAGACCTGCCCGATGATG
>CAZRTG010000090.1:0-12767 GCA_964602895.1 uncultured Wenzhouxiangellaceae bacterium | reverse complement strand
CATACAACCCGCACGCGATGGAAGACCTGAAAGTGTTCCTGGCCGATTGGCGTGATGCACAACAACAGGAAATCGATCCTCAACTGCTGGATATCCTGTGGCAGGTTCAACAAAAAACCGGGAATGACGATGTGTTTGAAGTGATTTCCGCCTACCGCTCCAGTCAGACCAATGAAATGCTGCGACAGAATTCAACCGGCGTAGCAAAAACCAGCCAACACGTATTGGGCAAAGCGATAGATGTCCGTCTGCGTGGCCTCGAAACAACCACCCTCAGGGATACTGCCCGTGAATTGGGGCTGGGCGGTGTGGGTTACTATGCCAGTTCAGACTTTGTCCATATCGACAGCGGCCGGCCCAGGACCTGGTAAAGCACGTCAAACCATTCAAGAAGTTTATGCCCGCCAAATTCATGCCATTTCAGTGGAGAGCACTGGTTCTCCTTGGTTTGGTTGCCCATTGCACCCTGGCCTGGGCTACACAGATACACGACTCTGAGCGCTTGGGCATCCAGCATCAGATCGAACAATTACTGAACACCCCTGACCTCAAAATACAGGGAGAACCGATCCACATGCAGAATCTCATGCATGAGGTTTACGCAGCGGGTGCGTTTGAGCCCTTGTGGGTCAACTCCGAGAGAATCGAAGAACTTCGTAAGCTGCTGCTAGAGTCGATCGATCACGGTCTTCAGCCCGAAGACTACCACGTGCCACTCATCGATCAACTTCTTTCACAAGCACAATCACCTACTGGCCCCGGTTCTAGCGCCGGTCTCGACCTGCTCCTGACCGACGGCCTGATGCTGTATGCCTACCATCGGCGCCTTGGCAAGATCAAAGCCCGGGATCTTGATCCCGATATCAACTTCAAACGCCAGGCGCTCAGCGAATATGTTTCGCCCCAGACTGTACGAAAAGCGATCAGTTCGGATGAATTGGCTGGTTTTATCGGAAAAATCGCCCCCGGCAATGTCTATTACGAAATGCTGCAAGGGGAATTATTGCGTTACCGCGTGTTGGCTGATCTGGGCGGCTGGCCGCAGGTACCGCCCGGCTCGACTTTACGTGCGATGGACAACGATGCGCGCGTATCAGTCTTGCGAAAGCGCCTGCAGATTGAAGAGGGCCTGGACAAAGCCAAGCCTGCCGACCCCGGGATCTTCGATGCTGTACTGGAACAAGGCGTTCGCACTTTCCAGCAGCTTCATGGTCTTCAGCGCGACGGAGTGGTGGGCAGGAAAACCCTGGCTGTCCTGAATGTGCCGGTTTCGACCCGCATCGATCAGTTACGCCTGTCGCTGGAACGTCTGCGCTGGGTGTCACAGGAGGTCAGCGACAGTTTCGTGGTAGTGAATATTGCCGGATTTCGACTTTCCTATGTACGCCAGCGCGAGGTGATTTGGAGTACGCGGGTCATGGTGGGCACCCCATACCGGAAAACCCCAATATTCCAGGGCGACATAAGCTACATCGAATTCAATCCCACCTGGACGATTCCGCCGACCATTTTGCGTGAAGACACACTGCCGAAGATCAAACGGGACCCTTCCTACCTGGTTTCAAACAACATATCGGTGATCGATTCTTCAGGTCAAAAACTTGACCCGGCCAGCGTCGATTGGAATTCATACCGCAGGAGCATTCCCTACACTTTGCGTCAGGAACCCGGGCCAAACAACTCCCTGGGAAAAATGAAATTCATTTTTCCAAACCGACATCTTGTGTACTTACATGACACACCTCACCAGGCACTTTTCGATCAACCGGATCGTGCCTTCAGTTCCGGTTGTATACGTGTGGAAAGTGCCTTGACGCTGGCTGAACTGATACTGGAGGATAGCAGCGACTTCGCGCTGGAGGGCCTGCCCGCCATCCTCGCCAGCAACAAAACCCGGCGCGTGTTGCTGACCAGGCCAATGCCAATATTGATCCTGTATCTCACTGCTGGGCTGGATGAGTCAGGCAAGGCAAGGTTTTATCGTGACGTTTACCAACGCGATGAAACCGAGCTGCGCGCACTGGACAGCCCCGTGCTGGTTGATTAAAAGGGGACGGGGCAAATTAATTCAATTTAATTTGCCCCGTCCCCTTTTAATCGTCCCCTTTTTGGTCATGTGAGACAATTGTCTTCACGTAATTAACGGATGGAGCATAAACTTTTGATACCTTTTTCAATCGCCGGCATACAAACCCATGTCGCCGCGCTGCACGATAATCTTCCTGCACTCCAAGACAAGCTGGATCTGACCATGCTCAAATACCCTTGGGTGCAGATGGTGATGCTGAGTGAACTGGCTACCTGCGGGCCGTTAACCCAGTTTGCCCAGCCGACCGGCGGTCCAGCTGAGACCCGCTATCAGGAAATCGCTCGCCAATACGGAATCTGGCTGTTGCCGGGCTCGCTTTATGAGCAGCATGAGGACGGCAATATCTACAACATGACCCCGGTTATCAACCCGGATGGCGAGGTGGTCGCACGCAGTCGCAAACTGTTTCCGTTTCTCCCCTACGAAGTTAACGTCACGGCGGGTTCTGAATTCTGTGTATTCGATGTGCCGTCGATTGGCCGTTTCGGGGTATCCATCTGTTACGACATCTGGTTCCCGGAAACCACCCGTTCATTGACTTCAATGGGTGTAGAGGTACTGTTGCATCCGGTCCTTACCGGAAGTGTGGATCGTGAAATTGAAATCACGATTGCACGTGCCACAGCCGCACAGTTTCAATGCTATGTATTTGATATCAATGGCCTGGGCGCGGGCGGTGTGGGTCGCTCCGCCGTGGTCGACCCGGCTGGTGTGCTATTGTATCAGGCAGGTGGTAACGAAGAGATCATTCCGGTCGAAATCGATCTTGAGCAGGTTCGCAGGCAACGCGAATGTGGGCTGCGCGGACTGGGACAACCGTTAAAGAGTTTTCGAGACAGCAAAGTGTTTTTGCCGGTATATCAGTCAGATGCCCGCAATACCTCTTACCTGGCGGAGCTCGGGCCGCTATCGCTGCCGGTCCGTGGCACCCAGGCCGGCATTGGTGTTCCACCTCCCGCCGCGCCGCTCGGCCATGAAGGACCGAACGGTTACGTCGCGAAGCCTGGCGACGCTGTCTGAAGGCTGCCAGTTGGAATCCCCTATGACGGAGTTGCATGGACATCACAAGGGCTTCAGGTGACAACGCGTTCACGCAGGACGCACATGTGTTTAATTCTTTGATTCAAGGAGACTATGACTAACCCGAAATCCTTACGAAAAATTCAAGCGCCGGAAGATGAGCATTACAGCGCCACCCAGTTGCGTGCTGACCGCTGGAGCAGTCTTCAGGAAACCTGCCAGCGCCTGGCTCAGACAACCGAGCAGGGCTTGCAACAGGGCAAGGACATCCAGCGATTGGGTGACCAGGCTTCATCATTACTGGATGCGTTGCAGCCCATCGAATTGTACTGGGCTTTTCCGGGCCGCTACGCGATGGATCACCTTCGCGCTCTGCTCGGCGATAAAAACTACCAGGACTTGTCATCTCTGGTCCGGCGCATCGTACGGGCTACTTCCAGCGGAACCTACCGCCGCCGTAACATTCCGGTGACCTGGGAAACGGCAGAGTTTGAAGAGGCGGTTGAAGAAGAAGAGTCGCCGGAAGCCCGGACCTATGCCAAGCCGTATTTCGAAACCCTGTTCGTTGACACGCTGACCGCGCCGCAAGAAAAATCGCTGCGTACCAGCCTGCACCATATGCGTCGCCGCGAAGATCCCTTTACCTATGAAATGATCGTCGCACACAGCCTTGAGGATGCGCTGATCGCAGTGATGATCAATCACAATATCCAGGCCGTGGTGGTGCGTTTCGGATTCGACCTGCGCACCCGCACCTCTCATTCCCTGCTCACCCAGTATCTGTCGCGCATCGGTGACGAGAATCTGGAAGAGCTGGAGCCGCAGGACTATGGACCCGAGTTGTGCCGGCTGATCAACAAGATCCGTCCGGAGCTGGATATTTACATGGTGACCGACCGCGGCGTGGAAGATCTGGCCGGTCGCGATCTGGGCAACTGTCAACGGATATTTTACAACACCGAGGATTTCACCGAACTGCACCTGAATATCCTGCGCGGCATTTCATCGCGTTATGAAACACCGTTTTTCACTGCACTGAAGACTTACTCGCAGCAGCCCACCGGCGTTTTTCATGCCTTGCCCATCAGTCGCGGCAAATCGATCACGCGCTCACACTGGATCCAGGACATGGGTGAGTTTTACGGTCCCAACATCTTCCTGGCCGAAACCTCGACAACCTCCGGCGGACTGGATTCATTGCTGGAACCCGTAGGAACGATCAAACGCGCACAGGAATTGGCTGCGCGGGCATTTGGCGCCAAACACACCTATTTCGCCACCAATGGTACCTCCACTTGCAACAAGATCGTTGTGCAGGCGTTGGTACAGCCCGGGGATATCGTGCTGGTCGACCGGGATTGCCATAAATCCCACCATTATGGTCTGGTCTTGTCCGGCGCCCAGGTAGTGTACCTGGAGAGTTATCCCTTGCATCCGTGGTCCATGTATGGCGCGGTGCCGTTGCAGACCATCAAACAACAACTTCTGGATCTGAAGAAAATCGGCAAACTGGACCAGGTCCGCATGTTGCTGCTCACCAACTGCACCTTTGACGGTATTGTCTACAATGTCGAGCGGGTCATGGAAGAGTGCCTGGCGATCAAGCCGAACCTCATTTTCCTGTGGGATGAAGCCTGGTTTGCGTTCGCACGATTCTCCCCGACTTACCGCCAGCGCACCGCCATGCATTGTGCCGAAAAATTACGTGCCCGCTATCGCAGCGATGCCTATCGCGAAGAGTATCGGCAATGGAAGGCCGAGGGCGGAGATGCTGACGCACAGGATCCAAACGCCCGGTCGATGCCCGATCCGGACACAGTGCGCATCAGAGTCTATGCCACTCAATCCACGCACAAAACACTGACTTCGTTGCGCCAGGGTTCCATGATCCATGTGCACGATCAGGACTTCAAAGGCGAGGTGGAGCAGGCTTTTCGAGAAGCCTATATGACCCATACCTCTACCTCACCGAACTACCAGATCATCGCCTCATTGGACGTAGGACGGCGGCAGGTGGAACTGGAGGGCTTCGAATTCGTTCAGAAGCAGATCGAGGCTGCCATGGTGATGCGCCGGGCAGTGTCCACGCATCCATTGCTGAAAAAATACTTCCAGGTGCTGGCCATTGGCGACATGATTCCCGAAGACTATCGCACCAGCGGCATCGATGTTTACTGGGATGACAAACACGGCTGGAGCCAGTTGTGGGATGCCTGGATCAAGGACGAGTTTGCGCTTGATCCAACCCGTGTGACGCTGGCCATAGGCAAAACTGCCGTTGACGGCAACACCTTCAAGAACCGCTACCTGATGAACAAGTACGGCATCCAGGTGAACAAGACATCGCGCAACACCGTGCTGTTCATGACCAACATTGGCACCACCCGCTCGTCGGTTGCCTACCTGATCGAGGTGCTGGTCAAGATCGCCCGCGAGATTGAATCACAGACCGAAGATGCCGGAGCCATGGAACGCAAGGCGTTTGCGGCCCGGTTGCAATCGTTGACCGAGGATCTGCCGGCACTGCCTGATTTTTCGCGTTTCCACGATGTTTTCCGACCGATGGG
The DNA here is from genome assembly GCA_964602895.1 of uncultured Wenzhouxiangellaceae bacterium. GTDB lineage: Bacteria > Pseudomonadota > Gammaproteobacteria > Xanthomonadales > SZUA-36 > JAWXBM01. Next base: position 7,091 of record CAZRTG010000090.1, on the reverse strand, counting down.
CAAACAGTCTCCGGCCGGCGATCTGCGCAGCGCATTTTTCCTGTCCTACGATGAAAACAAGTGTGAGTATTTTCCGCTGCCCGGTCCGGCCATTGATGAAGCCATGGCCACCGGTCGGGAAGTCGTGTCCTCCGGCTTTATCATCCCCTATCCACCGGGTTTTCCAATTCTGGTTCCCGGTCAGGTGATATCGGCAGAAATCCTGGACTTCATGCGCAAGCTGGATGTGACCGAAATCCACGGCTACCGGGCCGAACTGGGTTTGCGGGTGTTCACCGAAGAGGCCATGAGTGAAAAGGGGACGGGGCACATTAATTTGAATTAATTTGCCCCGTCCCCTTTATTCCGACATGAACCAACTTCAAGAGGTTACCAATACACAATATGGCAAAACGCAGAAAGAAACTGAAAAACATTTCCGAAATCCGCCGGTTTTTTCACCGCAATGAAACGCCGATCTATTTCATCAGTGCCACCAATTTCAACTTGCTGGGGCTGGATGAATGGGTCAGGAATTTTAAATACATCAATTACATCGATTGCTTTGATGGCGCACATCCCAATGTGATGGTGCCCAGCGAACAACCTCATGCCGACTTCGAATCCATCGAAGACATCAACAATTACCTTTTACAACACAAGGAAGTGCTCGACCGTATTGCCGAGCGGGGGGGCGAGAGTGGTAATGAACCGAAATTCGTATTCCTGATGTTCGATGAAAAAACCGAAGAACTGGTCAGCGAAATCGGCGGTGAAATCTGGTTTCCCAAGGCCGAACTGCGCAAGCGGGTGGACAACAAGATTGAAACCGTACGCATTGGTAACAAAGCCGGTGTGCCCAGCGTTCCGAACACGCTGGCAGAGATCAACAGTTATGAGGACATGACCGAAGCCGCCAGTGCAGCAGAACTGGGCAAAGACCTGGTGCTGCAGTCCGCTTACGGAGATTCAGGCCACACCACTTTTTTCATCAAGAGCAGGAAGGATTTTGAAAAGCACCAGGACGATATCATCGGTCACGGTGAAATCAAGATCATGAAACGCATCAATTGTCGCGGATCAGCCATTGAAGCCTGTGCCACCAAACACGGCACCATCGTCGGGCCGATGATGACAGAATTGGTGGGTTTTCCGGAACTGACGCCTTACCGCGGTGGCTGGTGCGGCAATGAAATTTTTGCCGGTGCGTTTTCACGCAAAGTGAGGGATCAGGCCCGTGATTACACGGTGAAATTCGGCCAGCAACTGGTTAAAGAAGGCTACCGGGGTTATTTCGAGCTGGATTTCCTGATTGACCAGCAGTCATCCAATATCTACCTGGGAGAATTGAATCCGCGCATCACGGGCGCCAGTTCGATGACCAATCACGCCGCCTTCGCACATGCCGATGCACCGCTGTTCCTGTTCCATCTGCTGGAATTCTCCGGTGTGCCGTTCGAACTGGATATCGAAGAATTGAATGCCCGCTGGGCCGAGCCGGAAAACATCGACAGTTGGTCGCAACTGGTGATCAAGCACACGGAAAATTCGGTCGATATCCTGACCGAGGCGCCGGACAGTGGTATCTGGAAGATGCATCCGGACGGTCAGCTTGAATACGATCGCTTTGATTACCACCGGCGTGCGGTGGACAGCAGCAATGAGGCGTTTTTCCTGCGTATTCTGAAACCCGGAGACTACCGTTATGAGGGTGCTGATCTGGGCATCCTGGTCACCCGTGGCCGGTTGATGGACAGCCACTTTCAGTTAACCGAGCAGGCCAAACAGTGGATTGCGGGCATTCGGACACAATATCGCGCGCGGCCGGTCACCGCCGCCGCAGCGACTACGGTGAGTGAACACGCGTTCAAGATATTATGATTCGGACCCGTCCGCACCGGCCGGCTTCCGCCGGTGCCGGAGTTAGTGGCCTGTAACAGCCACTAATATGCAACTGACGTTTACAGCGCTGGAGGAGGCCCAACCCGGTCAAACCTGGGCCGAGTTGTTTCGCACGCTGTGGCCAGCCTACCGGCGTTGGTGGCTATCGCAGGGTGAATCATCCCGTCCGTCATTCCTGGAATGCCGCAAGGCAATCCAAATGCATCTGCCGGAACTGGAACCGCTGTACCAGTCCCTGTGCGAGTTGGCAGGTGGTGGTGATGTGGCTGCACGATTCCTTTCAGTTTACCGACCGCCACCGTATCTTTCGGGTTGCTCCCAGGCTGCGTGGGTGCATGGTGAGCCGTTGTTGGTGCGGAACTACGATTACAGCCCGCTGGCATTCGACGCGGTGATACTCCACAGCCAATGGCTGGGACGGCGTGTCATGGGGATGTCCGACAGCCTGATTGGCTTGCTGGACGGCATCAATGAAGATGGACTGGCTGTCTCGCTGACCTTTGGTGGCCGCCGGGTCATAGGCGATGGTTTTGGCATCCCCATCGTGTTGCGCTACATCCTGGAAACCTGCGGCACTATCGACCAGGCAGTGAGCGTCTTGCAGCGCGTCCCCTGCCACATGGCCTACAACGTGACCTTGCTGGATGCGCAGGGCTGTTTCAAGACCGTATTTGTCAGTCCCGACCGGCAAGCCTTTGTCAGCGATGCACCCGCCGCTACCAATCACCAACGTGTGGTTGAATGGCACGAGCACGCACGCACAACCTCCAGCGTCGAGCGGCAAGCATTCCTGCTGCACCGGCTCCAAAAACAGGTCCGGACACCGCAACGCTTCATCGCTGCGTTCCAGCGGCCACCGCTGTATTCAGTGAATTTTGATGGGGGGTTCGGCACGCTCTACACCGCGGTTTATCACCCTCAGAGCGGTGGTCTGGAGTTGCGCTGGCCGGGCTTGCGCTGGGCTCTCAGTCTCAATGGTTTTCAGCCAGGAACGCGAAACATCGAATATCCATAGGTATCTATAGGTATCTATAGGGGACGGGGCAAATTAATTCAATTTAATTTGCCCCGTCCCCTTTTTTTGTTGTTGAAAGAAAATCGGGCTTGGACAGGTCACCTGTCTGTGCTCCCGATTTTGGGCGCAGCTATTGAGCGGTTTTTTAATAATCACTTGATATGAGGGCTGATCATGAACCTGTTTTCCGGTTTTATTTGCCGCATTCTTATCCTGCTGGGCCTGGCGACACCCTTGCTGGCACAGGCTCAAGCGACGCATACGGTGACCGTGGGAGATAATTTTTTCGAGCCTTCGCAACTGACCATCAATGTGGGTGATACCGTCCGATGGGTGAATGCTGCGGGTGGTAATGCACACAATGTCACCTCCAATACGGGTGCCTGGCCCGCCAGCCAAACATCTTCCAGTTTTACCTTTGAGGTCACCTTTAACCAGGCAGGTACTTTTGATTACCGTTGCACCGTGCATCCGGCCGAAATGACAGGCACGATTACAGTGCAATCCGCACCTTCTGCTGCGGAGGTAGAACTGGTCAGTGTTTCTGTGTTGAACGCCGGTTCGGCAATGCAGAGCCGAACGCAGGCCACCGGCGATTCCGCCGCTTCGAAAACACAGGCGTTTGTGCCAGGAGATTCGATCAGCATCGAAGCAGTCATTCGCAATAACGGTAATGCCGCTTCGGGCTCATTCAGTATTACTTATTACGCCTCGACCAATTTGGTGATCAACACCAGCGACACAGCTCTGGGTACCTTTGCGGTAGCTGATCTGGCAGCCGGAGTCACGCGCAGTCAACAAAACCAGGTCGATGTTCCTGACGGGCTGGCTGCAGGTCAGTATTTCATTGGTGCCATACTGGCGTTCAGCGACAGCAATGCCAACAACAATGTGGCCGTAGACAGTGTCAGCATCACCATCTCCGGATCCTTTTTGATCAATGCCGGCCTGAATGATGTCTGGGCTACTCCCGGCAAGAACAGCCAGGGCATATTGTTCGCTACTTTTCCTGATATCAGCGTGATGTTCTCCGCCTGGTTTACTTTCGACAGCGTAAGGCCTCCCGATGGCGCCACTGCGGTTCTGGGCGAGCCGGACCAGCGTTGGCTTACCATGCAGGGGGATTTTGCGGGCGATACCGCCACTTTGCAGATTTATGAATCAACCGGTGGCGTATTTGATTCAGCAACCCCGGAGCCCGAGCCTACCAGGCCTATAGGCACCATGACCATTGTGTTCCACGATTGCAGCAATGCGACCGCAACCTACTCCATTCCTGCATTGGGGTTGATGAACACCATCCCACTGATCCGAATCGTGGGTGACAATGTGGCTTTGTGCGAAGAATTAAATCGTGCGCTGCATTGATAGTCGAGTCGCTTCCAAATGCTGCGGCTGGCTTTCTCTGTAGTTTCGAGCAGGGCCTGGTTCACGGCCCTGCTGCTGATTTTGTCTGGCCCGTTGTTACTGGCCCGGGATGCCGGAGAAATGGCTCCCGAATTTACCTTGCCTGTGTTTGCAGGCGATGGTTCACAGAGCCTGTCTGATTATCGAGGTCATTGGGTTTATGTGGATTTCTGGGCTTCCTGGTGTGGGCCGTGTCGCAAATCATTACCGGTCTATGAGGGCTTGTACCGGGAACTGGCGGCAAGTAATTTCCGGATATTGGCAATCAATCTGGACGAGTTCAAACCGGACGCGACCCGGTTCCTGACCGATCACCCGGTAACTTATACCGTTCTGTGGGACCCTGCGGGTGTGACGCCGGCAGCCTGGCAGGTTCAGGCCATGCCAAGCTCCTTCCTGTTGAACACGGAGGGTCAAATAGTACAAAAATGGGCAGGTTTTGAGCTGTCTCATATAGAGGAGATTCGCAATGCAGTGCTTCAGCATCAGCAGCCTTGATGGTCGACTCACTCTTGTGTTGATGATTCTGGCTGTGTATACCCTCGCTGCCTGTGCACCCGTACAACCCTGGGAGCGAGGTCATCTTGCCCAACCGGGTATGGCGTTGGAAGCAGACCCGCTGCTGGCAGCCATGGACGAGCATGTTTACTCCAGCAAAGAGGCGGCGTCCGGGAGTATTCAGCCGGCTGGAGGCGGTTGTGGTTGCAATTAGTCGTTTATTGAGCCCATGAAACGGCCTTCTCCCCGAATCAGGGCGTTGATTGCCTCTGCCTTGGGACTGCCCGGGTTTCAGGAGTTGTTGGCTGCCGAGCCTCCGGAAGAAAACTTCGAGTACCAGTTTACGCACTACGACGAGGAGCCCATCCCGCAAACCGCTTTGCAGGAAGGTGATCCTGATCGGTACAAAATTAACTCGCATCAGTTACGTTGGATCAGGAACCTCGACAGTACTTATACGCTCAGTGTGGGCTACCTGCATGAAGCCATGAGCGGCTCTTCGCCCTGGTTTGTCGTGCCTGATTCAGACGGGCGTGCGCTGCAAGTCATGAGTGGCGCAACCATTCGGGAAAAGCGAGACCAGGTGGATGTGTCACTGGGTCGCCAGGATGGGGACTACAGCCATACTTTGGGATTGGGATATTCCACCGAGGATGACTACCGCGCGATTTATGGCAGTTATTCAGGTAAGAAAACACTTGCCGATGGATTGGCTACTTACAACTGGGGCCTCAGCTATTCCGATGATGAAATCCATCCCAGTGATGCACAGGAGTTTGATCGAGTGGTCACGGCCTCTCGGGACGCCTGGTCCGTGTCATTCGGCTTCAGCCAGGTGCTGAATCAAAATGCCGTGTTTCAAACCGGAGCGACCTTGACCCGGCAAACCGGTTTTCTGTCCGACCCTTACAAGCTGGTGTTGGTTGGTTCTTTTTTGCTGTCAGATCAGCGTCCGGATTCGCGCACTTTGTTTGCCTGGACCAATCGATTCCGCCACTACATAGCCAGTACCCGTGCTGCCTTGCAACTGGATTATCGATACTTCAGAGACAGTTGGGACATCCGGGCTCATACGCTCGAAGCAGCCTGGGTGCAGCCGCTGGGGGCCGCCTGGGAGATAACGCCGTCGATACGTTACCACTCGCAAAAAGCACCCGATTTTTATGCACCATTTTTCCTGGAGTCGCCACAAAAAGAGTATTGGAGCAGTGATTACCGGCTGGCCACATTTGGTGCGCTGAGCTATAAACTGGCACTGGATTGGCGTCATGACCGCTTTAAAGTCAGCGCCGGACTGGAAATGTATGACAGTCGCGGCAGTCTGGCCATTTCCGGTACACCCCAGGACACACCAGGACTGGTTGATTTCTGGCGTGCCAACCTGTCATTTACGGTCACCCCATGAACGGGGCGCCGCAAGCCATACGCATGCGTTTCAGCAGCATGGCCTGTCCGGCGGAATTGTGTGTCTATGCCCGTTCTGCTGCCGAAGCCCGCTCGGCTTTGGCGGTGGCCATTCGTGAGTCATCACGCCTGGATCGCAAGTATTCGCACTACCGCGAGGACAGTGAACTGGCCATTCTGCAACACAGCGCCAGCCGGCCGGGTGGCAAGAGGGTGGATGGCGAAACGGCTGCCTTGCTGGATTTTGCCGCTTGCCAGTTTCAGCAAAGCGAAGGCCGCTTTGATATTACCGCCGGTCATTTGACCCGATTGTGGGAGCAAGTCCCGCAAATCCCGTCAGATCCAGAGATTGCAGCTGCACTCTTGATGACGGGTTGGCACCGGGTCGCTTGGGATGGCCGTACCTTGATCCTGCCAGCCGGAATGCATCTGAATCTGGGTGCCATCGTGAAGGAATACGCAGCCGATCGAATTGCCCTGTTGTTGCGCCGCCAGGGCTTTGAATCGGGTTATGTGGACCTGGGTGGAGATTTGCATTTCATCGGCCCACACCCGGATGGTCGCCCCTGGCAGGTGGGTATCCGTCACCCGCGCGCAGTGGGTGCCATGGCCGGACTCGGCATCCGCAGCGGAGGATTGGCCACCAGCGGGGACTATGAACGATTCAGGCTGCATGCCGGCAGGCGTTACAGCCACATTCTGGATGCCCGCAGTGGCTGGCCAGTGGCCGGGCTGGCCAGCGTTTCCGTGCTTGCCCCATGCTGCCTGTTGGCGGGGGCGGTCAGTACCCTGGCCATGCTGCTCGATAAATACGCGGGTCTTGAGTTGCTGGCAGAATCCGGACTGTGCTGGCTGGCACACGACGGAAAAACTGAAAAAATGGGGT
>CAZRTG010000089.1:0-12789 GCA_964602895.1 uncultured Wenzhouxiangellaceae bacterium | reverse complement strand
GACCTGGTTTCTAGTTTCTCAATCGGTACATTCCATTTCTCTGCCGCATTGAGCAAAAGAACCTGCCGGGCCTGGTAACCGAACAGTCGCAGACGATCATAATAGGTTCGAACCGAGCGACTTTCCACAGTGAAAATCATACCTACGAATACCGGATCACCATACACATCACCCGTTGCAGGTGATGGTTCGACCCGGCATTGCTCCCAGTCGGCATCCATCTCTTCCGCCAGGATTAACGGTAATGACGTTAGCGTTCCTTGCCCCATTTCTGCTGGTGGACTGTAAATTGTGACAATGCCATCAATTCCGATATTCACGTAAGCATTAACAGACCATAATTGCTTTCCTGTTCCGGTATGTTCCGCATTGGAACGGAGCGCGGATACAGGGAGAGCACAGCAGAGTGTCAGACCCGCAAGTTGCTTCATGAATCCACGCCGTGAAGAACAGAAAAGTTGCTGTCCGGATTTATCTTTGTTCAACATTATTTCACCCAATCCATCACGTCATTGCAGGAACTATCCGGTTGTGCAGTCAGCGCCGCGGATGGTGCCCGCTGAGCTTTCGTATTTCTTGCCATCGTTAATCCCCTCGGTATAATTTGCCAGGACTCTTTAGCTCTGTTGCGCCTGTATTTCTGCAGCACGTTTGATCGCTTTGCGAATCTCCGAATAGGTCCCACAACGACAGATGTTGCCTGCCATGGCGACATTGATATCCTCATCACTGGGCTGCCTGTTGTGCTCCAACAGGGCTGCTGCGCTCATGATCTGACCCGATTGACAGTAACCGCATTGAGGTACCTGAAATTCATTCCAGGCCACCTGTAGTGGATGATTGCCATCATCAGACAGGCCTTCGATCGTTGTTATTTTCTTATTCTTTACTTTACTCACGGGTGTCACACAGGATCGAACCGCCTGTCCATCAATATGAACGGTGCAGGCGCCACACAAAGCCATGCCACAGCCGAACTTTGTCCCAGTCATCTTTAACTCATCCCGCAACACCCATAAAAGTGGAGTGTCCTCAGCCACGTCTTTTTCGTATTGTTTGTCATTTACATTGATGCTGATTTTCATTTTTTTTCCTGGCTATGAAATTGAATTAATCTCACTACACTGATTATCCGTTTGTCCTGCAGGCTCCTAATGGCGCAATAGCAATTCATTCTTTAATGGTTTTCCGCATGGTCAGGTGCTCTTTCCAATCAGCGCCCATATCAATCCCTGTCGGCTTCGAGATCTTTAAGTTCTTTCATAATGACCTCGGGTCGACGAAGTTCGTGGATTCTGATCGTTTCACGAAACCGGTGTAACTTTTCAAAGCTCAGTGTTGCGCTGACGATCTCCTCCTTGTCCGTTCCCTGGGCATACACTTTGACAAACCGGGGGAAAGCCGGTCCGGCAATGGTGCTGTGGCCGTAGTAGGATTTTGTTCTTTCTTTACCGACGAAATTGGCACTGGCTGTGTACAGCATATTTTCCATCGCCCGGGCACACGTCATTGAGGTCATATAAAAGGGCCGGTCAGGTGCGTCAGCGCTGCCTGTGCTGTTAATGATCAAGCGCGCACCCTTTAACATGAGAATCCGGGAAAGTTCAGGAAAAACCCAGAAGTCAGCACAAATCTGTATGCCGATTGGGCCATAACGCGTTTCAAAAACCGGTACCGCATCGCCACCCTTGAAGCACCGGCTTTCGGTAAACATCGGTAACGGGCCTATGTGAATCTTGCGATAGTTGCCTACCAAGCCGTCCGGGCCAATCAGCGGACAGGCGATGTAACAAACCTCCGGGTCATTTTTATCCTGCTCAGGCATGCCTAAAGCAACGTAGATGTCGAGTTTTCTGGCTAAAGCCGCAATTTCTTCAGTTGCTGGCCCCGGTATCGTCTCGGCCGCTTGCCGGTGCATGGTGAAATTTTCGTTGCATTCGTATCCGCTGAGAGCCAATTCCGGAAAAGCAAGAATGTTGATGCCCTGAGCGGCTGCTTCCGTAATCATTCCCTTGATTTTTTCCAGATTGGCGGCCTTGTCTCCCCAGACACTGTCATAATTGACACACCCGACAGTAACGGCATTTTCGTAGCCCTGATAGCGTGCGGGTATCATGCGAGCTCCTGCTGTCCGATCAGGCAATCGTCTTGCACGGGACCTGTCTGTCTTGACCGGGATTGCAATTTGCCGACTCCCTGTCTTCCATAAAAACTCCAATCGCACAGCGTGCGCCGGGAATCCACAGGGTCAATCCGTTCCTGTTCCGGATCCATAATTTCGATATTGGCTTTGTAGGTGCCACCCGGGGTTACAACGTTATCGCCATGAATGATTGAATCACAGTTCATTGGTTTCCTCTTCACCTGCAGTGATTTGGGCTGGATGCATTGCATTTTTCTGATCTTGCACATTATAATCATTAACAATATAATTTACAATCTAAAGAAGTCATGACCGGGCTCTGGAACCGGATAATTTATTTGGCTGAACAGAGTCAGGCGGGAAAGAATATGCAGTCCTTATTTATTAAAACCAGCAGTAACGAAACAGCAATAAATTCAGCTACCGGGATCCAGATTCAATGAACCAGATACGAAACAGGTTATCCGACTGTCTATCCGACACTCGGCATTTTTTTCAGACTGCTGAAACACCGACCCCCTTTCAATATCATTTCGTATCGGCCACGGCTCACCTTGTATGTTGGTCACCTTGTCTGAGATGATAGAGTACAGTTAATTCGTACAATTGCTTCCATATTAATCCAACCGACTTTTACACATGCACCTTGGCACAACCGCACTGCTGAAATTTTTCGAGCAGCACCGTGAAGAGGATTCACTGGTGCTGGTCACCATTATTGGTACTGAGGGGTCCACCTATCGCAAACCCGGCGCCATGATGCTGATATCCGAGGATCGCCATTACGTGGGCATGATTTCCGGTGGCTGCCTGGAAGGTGATTTGCTGCACCACGCCGATGAGGTGTTTGCCAGCGGTCAGCCCAAGAAAACCACCTACGATATGCATGTGGATGATGAACTGGTATGGGGCCTGGGCATTGGTTGTGACGGAATCATTCACCTGTTGTTGCAAAAACTGGACCGGGTTGACGGTTTTCCGATGTTCGACTACATCACGGCATCGATCGCTGCGAGACAGGCTGTCATGCTGGCCATGACTGTGGAAAGTGATGAAGCCGGGTCGGGGCTTGGCGAAATCGGCCTGATCAATTCTGCAGGTAAGGCCTTTGGCGATGAACGCCTGGCGAAAATGGCCAGCAGCATGGTCTCCAAACAATGGCCGGATTGGCGTTGCCAGCGACATATAGACTCAACCGTACTGCTCATCAATATTCCACCGCCACCGCGGGTACTGTTATGCGGAGCGGGTCCGGACGCTGTTCCGGTTGCCGCCCAATTTGCTGCTTTGGGGTGGGATTGCCTGATAGTCGATCACCGCTCCGGTTTCGCCAGGCCGGAACGTTTTGCGCCTGGTTGTAAGGTATTTTTGTCTCGGCCGGAAAAGATGCATTTGGTTGTGGAACTGGGACAGATAGATGCTGCGATCATCATGACGCATAACCTGGAAAATGACGCCGCCTATTTGCGTCAATTGGCGCCTTTGGTGGGTGATGATCAGCAAGCGGGAAGTTTGATTTATCTGGGTGTACTCGGCCCGGCTGCCAGGCGACACAAGCTGGGCCCGATGTCAGGATTTCCGACTGCGAAAGTGCACGGTCCGGTGGGACTGGATATTGGTGCCGAATTGTCCGAGGCCATCGCCCTTTCCATCGCCGCTGAAATTCACGCGGTGCTCAACCAACGCAATGGATTGCCCTTGACCCACAAGGCCGCGACAGAGCAGTGAATACATTGGGTGCCTTGTTGCTGGCGGCAGGTAGTTCCAGCCGGCTGGGGCAATCCAAACAACTGTTACAAATCGACGGCGAACCACTGGTTCGTCGCCAGGCCCGTATGCTGTTGGCTCAGAATCCGGTTTGCGTCATTGTGGTAACCGGCGCTGAACAATCGGCGGTAGAGCAGGCTTTGGAAGGATTGCCGGTGCAATGGGTGCATAACCAAAACTGGCAACAGGGTATGGGCAGTTCCATAGCCTGTGGTATTGCTGCCATGCCGGAGCAGGTACGAGGCGCGCTGTTAATGCTCTGCGATCAGTGGAAAATTACGGGCGAGGATTTGTTGGTGTTGACGCAGGAATGGCAGCGACAACCCGGTGCCGTAGCAGTTGCGCAATGGCGTGATGCATCGGTCGCTGAGCAAGAGAAGTTACCTGAAACGCCAACTGGGATGTTAACCAGCGGCCCGCCGGTCGTGTTTCCAAGAGCCCTTTTTGCCAAACTGGTCAAGCTGCAGGGCGAGCAGGGCGCTCGCCAGGTGATCCGTCACTTCAAGGGTGGAGTCCGGCGGGCAATGCTGCCCAATGCTGCTTTTGATATCGATCTGCCGGGTGATTTGCCTCAAACTGCCCCTCATAGCAACTAAGATTTATTCAGAGTTTCCTTGGCACATGAATGTGGCGTGTTCTGATAATTCATGGATGAATTATTCAGAGCGTCTCTAATTGACAAGCAGGGTCATTCAGGATATTGACGTCTCCGTTGTTTGATCTGGAGCAATTGCTATCGCGCTCCAAATGCCTACAATCGTCTGAGAACGAAAAGATGGAAAATAATGCATGAATGCGCAAGCCCAATCACCCAAACCCTCTAAAACCCTGGTGCCATTCGCTTATGGCTTTCGCCCCTTCTTTCTGCTGACCGGTTGGTTTGCGGTATTCAGCATCGGTGCCTGGTTGCTGGTTTTCGCATCCGGCAAGGGCCTGTCCACCTCATTGCCATTACCCATGCTGCATGGTCATGAAATGCTGTTTGGTCTGGTCAGTGCGGCCATCGCAGGCTTCCTGTTGACGGCCGTGCCCAGTTGGACAAGCAGCCGGGGTTTTGGCGGATTTCCGTTGGTGATACTCACCATCACCTGGTTACTCGGCCGGGTGCTTTTTCTGCTTGCAGAAAAAGTACCCTTCGGTTTGCTGGCATTTGCCGAACTTGCCTTTCTGCCCATGCTGGCGGTGTTTGTTGCACCACCGCTGATCCGATCCCGCAATCGCAATACGCCCTTGTTGGGCGTGCTGCTGTTGCTGTGGCTTGCCGATGCCGCATTCCTGTGGGCGATGCAGAGTTCTGATGTCGGTATGGCAGCCAAGAGTATTTACGCCATGCTCAATGGTGTGTTGATCATGATCACCATCATTGGCGGACGCATCGTGCCAGCTTTTACCGGCAGTTCCTTGCGAAAAAGCGGCATTAACGCGCCCATGCGCAGCTGGCCCTGGCTGGAGCGTGCAGTCATTGTTCTGATGGTTTTGATGTTGCTGGTCGATTTGTGGGGTCCTGGCGTGCAGATCACTGGCGCGGTTGCAGCGCTTGCGGCGCTGGCCCAGTTGTTGCGCTTGTCCGGTTGGAATGGTTGGCGTACGACCAAGGAACCCATTGTCTGGATTTTGCATGTGGGCTATATCTGGATACCCATAGGCCTGTTGCTCAAGGCCAGTTTTCTGCTGGGTGGTTTTCCGTGGGCTGCTTTCTGGCAGCACGCGCTGGGTGCCGGTGCGGCTGCGACCATGATACTGGCGGTCATGTCGCGTGCAACCTTGGGGCACACCGGCAGACCGTTACAGGTGGCGCCCTTCATGGCCTGGTCTTATGGCCTGCTGATCGCCGCTGTTGCCGTGCGGGTGTGGGGACCCGTAATGCTGCCGATTTCCTATGTCGCTTCAATCAAGCTGGCAGGCGGACTCTGGATTGCCGCCTGGCTGATCTATGCGGTGGTCTATACACCCATTCTGCTCAAACCGAGGGTTGATGGTAAACCGGGTTGAGCGGGTTTTACAAAATATAACGGCTGAGGTCCTCATCACCCGCCAGGGCTTCCAGGTGTGCATCCACATAAGCAGCATCGATGCTGTATTTCTCACCTGAGTGATCAGGGGCTTCGTAGGAAATTACATCCAACAGACGTTCCAGCACCGTATGCAATCGACGTGCGCCGATATTCTCAGTGGTCTCATTGACCTGGTAAGCGATTTCGGCAATACGTTTTACACCGTCTTCGGTAAACTCGAGCTCAACGCCCTCGGTCGCCATCAGTGCGGTGTATTGCTCCGTCAAAGAAGCGTGTGGTTCGGTAAGGATGCGGATGAAATCACCGACTTCCAGCGCGCGCAGTTCCACGCGTATGGGTAAACGTCCCTGCAGTTCAGGAATCAAATCGGAAGGCTTGGCCAGGTGAAAAGCGCCTGAGGCGATGAACAACATATGGTCGGTTTTGACCGTGCCATAACGGGTGGAAACCGTGCAGCCTTCTACCAGCGGCAACAGATCGCGCTGTACGCCCTCACGGGATACATCGGCACCGGAAAATTCGGCCCGCTTGGTGACTTTATCCAACTCGTCGATAAACACGATACCATTCTGCTCGGCATTGAACAGCGCCTGATGTTTGATTTCATCGTCATTGATCATGCGGCCGGCTTCGTCTTCGACGAGAATTGGCAATGCCTCCTTGATTTTCATCTTGCGCTTCTGGGTTTTCTGACCGCCCAGGTTCTGGAACATGCCTTGCAACTGGCTGGCCATTTCCTCCATACCGGGCGGGGTCATGATTTCCACGCCCATCTGGGAGGCCACATCAAATTCGATTTCTTTGTCGTCCAACTCGCCTTGTACCAGCTTTTTACGCATTTTCGCACGTGTCCGCTGCAGGGAATCGTCTTCCTCAGCCGGTTCATTGGCAAAACCCGCGCTGTGGCTGCGTTTGGGCAACAGGATATCCAGCACACGATCGTAGGCCGCATCGTGTGCGCGGGAGCGCACTTTGCCCATGGCCGTTTCCCGGGTCATTTTCACCGAATAATCCACCAGGTCGCGAATGATGGACTCAACATCCTTGCCCACATAGCCCACTTCGGTGAACTTGGTGGCTTCAACCTTGATAAAAGGAGCGTGAGCCAGGTGCGCCAGGCGGCGGGCAATTTCGGTTTTACCCACACCGGTGGGGCCTATCATCAGGATATTCTTGGGCGTGATTTCGCCGCGCAGGCTTTCATCCACCTGCATACGCCGCCAACGGTTGCGTAAGGCAATGGCTACAGCGCGTTTGGCGTCTGATTGGCCGATGATGTGCCGGTCCAGTTCCTGCACAATTTCACGTGGGGTCATTTGTGACATGTTTGGCTTCCAGGGTCTCGATGGTGATGTTGTTGTTGGTGTAAATACAGATACTTGCTGCGGTTTCCAGTGCGCTGCGGGTAATCGCCTCAGCATCCATCTCGGTGTGTTTGAGCAGTGCCATTGCAGCGGCCTGGGCAAAGGGTCCGCCAGAGCCTATGGCAATCAAACCCTGTTCGGGTTCAATCACATCACCATTACCGGAAATCAGCAGTGAATTATGCGCATCGGCGATGGCCAACAAGGCTTCGAGTCGGCGCAACATGCGATCGGTGCGCCAGTCTTTGGCCAATTCCACGGCAGAGCGCACCAGATGGCCGGAGTGCTTTTCCAGTTTGGCTTCGAAGCGCTCAAACAGGGTAAAGGCGTCGGCGGTAGCCCCGGCAAAGCCGGCGATCACCTGATTTTTGTACAGGCGCCGTACTTTACGTGCATTGGCTTTCATCACCGTATTGCCGAGTGTGACTTGCCCATCGCCCGCCATGACAACAAGATTGCCCCGGCGCACAGAGCAGATGGTGGTTCCGCGATATTGTTCCATTAAATTCTTTCCTTAAGACCACGGTGCCGCAGTTGATTGGACCGGACACCCACATGACGTTACTGGCTGGATTGAAAATTTGGGGACACAGCTTGCCGATTGCAAGCATGGTTGAGCTCGGGAGATTGTCGGAATTAACCTGATCCTGCGATCGGTCAAGCCTGGAATTCTGTTGGGACGTGACCTACGGGACAGGCGCTGCATTTATCTGAAAGGTTAGTCTGGTTGCAGCTCGTTGCATCCGAACATCGGTTATGGCCGCTGTGGCCACCAGCCAAAACCTCGGAGTAGGCAACAATATGGCAAGCTGATCAATGGCTTGTAGTCATTTCGTTAAGGAAGCTCTGAATAAATCAGAGTTTCCTTAAATTGCAGCCAGAATTGACGAACGAATAAAAAATGGAATTGAACCCACAATGATCGACTACCTGCTGATCATCATCCAGGCACTTGTTCCTATTGGTGTCACCAGTTTTGTGCTGGTGTGGTGGGCTTTACGGCAGAATTACCTGGGTGGTGCCGGGTCCATGGGTGAGTATGAGCAATGGCAGAAAGTCAGAAATCAACACCGTAAAGCCGAGAAGAAAAGACGCAAAGCGGCCAAAAAGAACGGTTCAACTGAAGAACCCGGCATGACCTCTGATTCTGAAGCCAAGCTACAAGAGCACAAGTTCGATCCCTTGCACAGCAAGTGGATGAAATTCGGCGGAGGCTTTTATGGCGTTGTCGCCCTGTTCACCTATGCCTTGATCGAACTGGGGGAAGTGCAGGATTTATTGCTGAATTTGGGTGACCTGTTTCGCGGCGGTTTGATCGGAATAGTGGTGGGTTTTTTTATTGAATCACTGAAAAACTTTATCATCGCCATCTCCTGGCCGGCCTATTGGTTGAGTCGGATTCACAGCCATCAATGGTTGTGGATCGTAAGTGCCTATGGCGGGTATTGGCTGGGAACACGAGCGGCTTTTCGCGTGCGTTGATCATTCATTGCGGTCCGGTTGTGTAATTCCTGACTTCCGGGTTGTAGTGTTCCGGTATCATTTGTTGGATGATGCACAGTTCCATGCCCGTTCGAATAAAAGCCGGCTCCAATCGGGCCAGGAAACTGTTGTGTGCTTTGCGCAGCAAAAAGGCTGTTGCATGACAGAACCACTGATCATTTCTCCGGAAGCGCGACAACTGATCACTGCCCGTTCGCTACGGGCTTTCGTGGACGGTTATGTAGCGATCCTGTTACCTGCCTATCTGCTGGCGCTGGGTTTTGGCACCTGGGAAGTTGGATTGATCAGTTCAGCAACATTGATGGGTTCGGCGCTGGGCACTTTGGCAATTGGTACCTGGGGTAGCCGTTTTCACTACCAGCCGCTGCTGTTCGCTGCGGCTTTCCTGATGATTTTTACCGGTCTTGCTTTTGCCGGCCTGTCGTCCTTCTGGCCTTTGCTGCTGGTGGCATTCATCGGCACGGTGAATCCCAGCTCGGGGGATGTCAGCGTTTTCCTGCCACTGGAACATGCACGTTTGGCGGAAGCTGCCAGCGGCCCCGCACGGACCAGGCTGTTTGCCCGATACAGCATTACCGGCGCCTTGTTTGGTGCCTTGGGTGCACTTGCCTCGGGTATGCCGGACGGAATGTCGGAATGGGGTATTGATCGCATTTACGCTTTGAAATTCATGTTTGTGCTCTATGCAGTAGCCGGGTTTGCTGTCTGGCGGGTATATTTACGCTTGCCGCAACCGGCACCGGACCAGGTTGTAACTCCTTCGCAACCCTTAGGGGTTTCGGCGCCAAAAGTACGGCGATTGGCGGCGCTGTTTTCCATCGACGCCTTTGCCGGAGGGCTGATGGTGCAATCCTTGCTGGCCTTGTGGTTATTCGAGAAATTCGACCTGTCACTGGCAGCTGCCGGGACTTTCTTTTTCTGGTCCGGATTGCTGGGTGCACTCTCGCAACTTTCCGCACCGTGGCTTTCGACCCGTCTGGGCTTGCTCCGCACCATGGTATTCACCCATTTGCCGGCCAGTCTGGCCCTTATTGCTGCGGCTTTTGTTACCCGGCTGGACGTGGTGATACTGTTGTTGCTGATCCGTGCTTCGTTGTCGCAGATTGATGTACCCGCCCGTTCAGCCTATGTCATGTCACTGGTGACCCCTGCCGAGCGCGCTGCGGCCTCGAGTTATACCGTGGTAAGTCGTAACCTGGCGTCCGCCGTCAGTCCCACGCTGAGTGGTGCATTGTTAGCGACCGGTTGGCTGGCTGCGCCGATGTTCGCTTGCGGGGTTCTGAAAGTCGTTTACGACATCGCCCTGCTGAAGGTGATGGACAACGTGGAGTTGGATAGCTGAGTGAATGCATGATACCCACTTATCAAAATGGCGGCACTGTAGATACCCAACGGCTTTATGCAGATATCCTGCGTGCCGGTTTGGTGTTGCTCAAAAATCTTGATCCGTCCAGCTCCGAAGTGATTCTGCACATGGCGGGTCGTCTGGGATCATTGAATGTCGACATCGATGAAGAGCTTCTCGGGCCTACCGTGATGGAATTGCGCTACGATCCTTCCAAGATCAAGGATGGTGCCAAAGCCGCTTACTTCACCGCCAATGAGTTTCCGTTACATACCGATGTCAGTTATGTCCCCGTTCCACCCCGCTTAATGCTGATGCATTGTGTACATGCATCGCCTGATGGTGGCGGCGTGACCAGGATAAGCAATTGCAAGGCGGCCTTTGAAAGCCTGGGTGCTGCCGATCGATGCCGTCTGGAAGCCCCGATCTGTCGCTTCATTTATCCGCCCAATTGTAAACTCGGTGAAAGTGAGCCCTTACCCATCCACGCAGCTGGCATGTGGCGTTTTAAATTTGACAGCATGCGGTTTCCGGATGATATGACAGGTACTATCCAGCGTTTTAACCAGGCACTTAACCGGTTTGCTCAACATCTGATGCTTGAACGTGGCGACCTGTTGATTGTTGATAATCACCGCATAGCGCACGGTCGGACCGCATTCCAACCTGGTGGCCCAAACATGCAGGAACGGACTCTACTGCGTACTTATGCGTCACTCACCAAAGTGCCAGAGTAGATTGCTTTGGCACTTTACTCTGACCCCGATCAGCGACAGTCCACTGGTGAAGTGCCAATGGCCGAACTGAGTCCACACACCAGCGATACCCGATTCGAGCGGTGGACTGTAGTGATGGGCGTGCTTCTGCTTGCGTTCAACTTACGGCCCGCTGCGGTCAGCGTTGGCCTGGTGCTGGCAGAACTGACAGAGGAACTGGCGATGGGAGAGGTCTCCGCTGGCATCCTCACATCACTGCCGGTGATCGCATTTGCTGTCTTTGGCGCATTAACGCCTGTAGCCGCTCGCCAAACCGGTGTGCACCGACTTACCCTGATCGCTTTGCTCTGTATGACCGGCGGGTTGTGGGGCCGGTCGCTGGTTTTTTCACCGGTCCTGTTTCTGCTCCTCTCGCTGGTCGCGCTGGCCGGGATGGCCGTGGCCAACGTGTTGCTACCTTCATTGATCAAGCAGCACTTTCCAAATCGAATTGGGCTATTCACCTCCCTTTACAGCACCGCGCTGGCGCTGGGACTGACTTTTGCATCGATTTTCACGGTACCGTTGGCAGAGCATTATGGCTCCTGGCGCGGTGGACTGGCTTTCTGGGCAGCTACAGCCGCGGTCGCTGCAGTACCGTGGTTACTGTTGCTCCGGCATGATGCGGTACTGAAAACGCGACTGCGATCGGTCACGCTGCTGCAAGTGGCCCGCACCCGGATCGGCTGGGCCATGGCACTGCTTTTTGGAGTACAGGCGTCACATGCCTATACCATCTTCGGTTGGTTCGCACAGGTTTATCGCGATGCCGGCTTTTCCTCTTCAGAGGCCGGTCTGTTGCTGGGGGTAATCACCGCAATCAGCATTCCGCTTTCGCTGTGGGCGCCGACGGCCATTGCCCGGACCCGGCACCAGACTCGCCTGATGCTGGGCCTGATTGCTTGCTACCCGCTGGGCTACCTTGGGCTGCTGGTGGCTCCGGTTTCAGGCGCCTTGCTGTGGGCAGTTTTGCTGGGCGTGGCGATCAGTATTTTTCCCGTCATGCTCACCATGATTGCGCTGCGTACCCGTACAGCGGACGGCACCGCCGCGCTGTCCGGATTCAGTCAGAGCGTGGGCTATGGGATTTCCGCAATCGGGCCCTTCGGTATCGGCATGCTCTACCACGCCACCGGAGGCTGGACCTGGCCCATGCTGGTGCTGTCGGCAACGGCGATAGGGGTCGGGGCATTGGCCGTGATTGTCGGCCGCCCACAGTTCCTCGAGGATGAACTGGAACAGAATCACACAGAAATATTGGGATCAGAGTGAGGTCATAAGTCGTTGAAGGAAGCAAGCTGCCGGGCAGGGCCAATGAAATTCTAATGTGGACTGTCTGCTCGATTCAACCGCTGTTCAAGCCGTTTGATTTCCTCGATGAAGCTGCGCCTGCCGCCGGAAATACCCAGTGCCCGCCACACGGGCGCCAGGCGAACGGTACGCTCCCGGAACGAGTCATTGAAGTACTCCTCGTCGAGGAAACCTTGCTGGTACTGGAAGTGCAGGTTGTCCCAGTGGGTTTGTTGGGCGATTTGCCTCAGGCGGAAGCGACCACGTTCCTCAAATGTGAGTCGATTCAATGACTCAATGTCTTCCGGATAGCCATCTTCCTGCAGCTTGACTATGATCTCACCGACGCGTGAATTGGCGGCGGTTACCAGCATCTGCTGCAGCGCGTCCGCGCGCATCTGGTAAGTTTGGGCCAGCGCCAGGCGCCGACCCTCCTCCATGGAATGTGTGTTTTGGCGGATTTGGACAGAGAGGTAAATCAGCGATGCAATGACGCCAAAAGCTCCAATGATTTCACCGATGGCACCGAGTTCACTAATGCTCATATTCGCAACCTGCTATGGCTCCGGGATCAAGTCAGCCGAAGGCTGATGGATCCACCATTTAA
>CAZRTG010000088.1:0-12814 GCA_964602895.1 uncultured Wenzhouxiangellaceae bacterium | reverse complement strand
ATGGCTCGCTCCCACACAATACCCCTGTAGGAGGCAGCCATGCTGCCGATATGCCAAAATCGCGAGCATGGCTCGCTCCCACAGCATGGCTCGCTCCCACACAATGCCCAGGGGCTCTGGTCGGCAGCATGGCTGCCTCCTACAACAGGCCGGAATCATGGGCCATTTGGTCGGCATGGTACGAAGAGCGCACCAACGGGCCTGAGGCCACATGGGTAAAGCCCAGCTCGTAGGCCAGCACTTCCAGTTCTTTGAACTCGTCCGGAGTCCAGTAGCGCATGACCGGATGGTGATGGGCGCTGGGTTGCAGGTATTGACCTATGGTCACCAGGTCCACCTCGTGCTGCCGCATGTCTTTCAGGGTTTGCTCGACCTGCTCCCGTGTTTCACCCAGGCCCAACATGATGCCGGACTTGGTTGGAACCCTGGGCTGGCGCTGCTTGAACAGTTGTAGCAACCGCAACGACCACTGGTAATCGGCTCCAGGACGTACATTGCGATACAACTCTTCCACCGTCTCAACATTGTGGTTGAACACATCCGGCGGCGATGCACTCAATATATCCAGGGCTTTTTCCAACTTGCTGCGGCCACGAAAATCCGGCACCAGAATCTCGACCTGTATGCCCGGATTGGCCGCACGGACGGCATTGATGCATTCAGCGAAATGTGCAGCACCGCCATCACGCAGGTCGTCGCGATCTACCGATGTGATCACCACATAACGCAAGCCCATTTCCTGCACTGAGGCCGCTAACTGCTGCGGTTCATTGGCATCTGGAGCCAAAGGCCGGCCATGCGCCACATCACAAAACGAGCAGCGACGGGTACATATTTCGCCCAGCACCATGAAAGTAGCGGTGCCTTTGGAAAAACATTCATGAATATTCGGGCAGGAGGCTTCTTCACAAACCGTGACCAGTTTGCGCTCACGCAGCCGCGCTTTCAGATCACCCACCGCATTGCCGGAAGGCAGCCGCACCCGTATCCAGGGCGGCTTGCGTAAAACGGGTACGTTGCTGTCGAACCGCGCCGTGTTGCGTGCCATCTTGGCCTCGCCCTGCTCTTTTACCCCGGCCTCAATGGTGGCGCTGGCAGCTGCATTCGCTGCCTTGGGTTGGGGAATATTGAGCACCAATTTATCCGCGTCGTTCATGCGGGCAGTTCTCCATCATTAATGACTTGAATGTGTTCAAAACCCAGTTGCTCCGCAAGTTCCTGCACCAGGTGTTGCTCCACATCGGCAAATTCAGTCGCTGCGAAGTGCGACAAATCGGTCACTTCCAGGCCGGCATAACCGCAGGGGTTGATGCGCTGGAACGGCTCCAGATCCATCCGGATATTGAAAGCCAGACCGTGAAAAGAGCGGCCACGCCGTATGCGCAAGCCCAGCGAAGCGATCTTGGCTTCGCCTACGAAAATACCCGGTGCGCCTGGCCTGCGCAGTGCCTGTACTCCATAGTATGCCAGCACGCGCAAGATGGCCTCTTCGATTTTACATACCAAGGCTTTCACACCGATGTCGCGGCGGCGCAGATCCACCAGCGGATAGGCCACGATCTGACCCGGGCCGTGATAGGTCACCTGTCCGCCACGGTCTACCTGTATGACCGGAATGTCACCCGCTGCCAGCACATGTTCGGCTTTGCCTGCCTGGCCCTGGGTGAAAACCGGTGGGTGCTGCACCATCCAAAGCTCATCGGGCGTTTCGTCACTGCGGCTGTCGGTAAAGCGCTGCATGGCCCGCCATACGGGCTCGTAAGACTTCAGACCCAACTGCCGCACCCGCAACTGGCCGGTCAAACCTGAAGTGGTTTTTTCCGGGTGGCCGGCAGACAGTGGCGGTGCGGTATTCATTACAAAGCCATCACGACCTGATCGCTGTCGGTAAGCGCCTGGTAAATACTGTCCAGTTGTTGCAAGGATTGTGCATTGATGGTCACCGTCAAAGACAGATAGGTTCCGGCTTTGCTGGGTGTTCGGGTGATTTCCTCACCCTCGAACAGTTCTGCCTGTGACAGGATGATTTCGCTGACGGTGCTGACAAAGGTTTCATCGTTGCGGCCCATGGCTTTGACTGCAAAACGGCACGGAAACTCCAGCAGCGTGGTGCGCTCTTCACTCGCTGTCATTGCCCATCATTCCGTCAATCCACATCATCAAACCGTCCCAGGTCCTGCCCATGAAACCGGCTTCTTCTATGGTGCTCAGTGTCACCAGGTCGCGACTGGCCACCGTCTGGCCATCCAGACTGATGTTGATGCTTCCCACCACCGTGCCTTCGGGCAATGGGGCTACCAGTTCCGATTGCAGCTCGACTTTGGCTTCCAGATCGTCATACCGACCGCGCTGAATGGTGATGAACAGCGGCTGTGCCAGGCCTGTGGTCACCTCTTCGCTCATGCCTTTCCAAACCTTGGCGGTGGCCAGTACCGCTTTGGCTTCATACAACTGGATGGTTTCAAAAAAGCGGAATCCATAGTTGAGCAGGGTCTGGCTTTCACTGGCACGCGATGATTCGGAATCCGAACCCATCACAGCAGCTACAAGACGCATGCCGTCACGCACAGCCGACGAAGCCAGACAATAGCCGGCCGACTCGGTATGGCCGGTTTTCAGGCCGTCAATCGCCGGGTCGCGCCATAACAGGGTATTGCGGTTATGTTGGCGAATCTCGTTAAAAGTAAATTCCTTCTCGGAATACCAGGTGTAGTATTCAGGAAATTCATTGATGATGGCGGAACTCAGTAGAGCCACATCACGGGCCGTGGTGTAATGATCTTCGTGTGGCAAACCCGTTGAGTTCAGATAATGTGTGCCGGTCATGCCCAACTCGTTGGCATAATGGTTCATCAAATCGGCAAACGCTTCTTCCGTACCGGCAATGTGTTCTGCCAATGCCACACAGGCGTCGTTGCCGGACTGGATGATCATGCCTTTGATCAAATCCAGGACCGTTGGGCTCATACTGGGGTCGATAAACATGCGGGAACCGCCGGTACGCCAGGCGTTTTCACTGACCACGACCGTATCTTCCAGTTTGATTTTGTCAGCAGACAACTCTTTGAACACCACGTAGGAAGTCATCAACTTGGTGATGCTGGCGGGCTCTACCCGCATATCGGCATTGTGTTCGACCAGCACTTGCTGGCTGTAAAAGTCCTGCAGGATATAGCTGTTGGCCCCTAACACCGGTGCGGCGGGAATGGGTGCCGGACCCGTGGGTACGTCGGGCGTAGGCAGGTTGGGTACCTGGGCCACGACACCGCCGGCAAGGGCACTGGCCAACAGCATGGCTGTAAGCATGATCAATCTATTCATTTATGTTCAATCTGTTTCATGTTGGGCCTGCCTGGATTGGCTCTGCCTGGATTTAATCTACCTGATCCAATCTGTCCGGATTCAATCTGCCTGGCTCTGATCTGTGCGGGCAGAGGGGTGATTATTGCGGATTGTGCTCAAGGTTTCACGCTAAACACGATCAAGGCTTTACTCTATGCGGGCGCTCAAAGCCCAGTTCAATAGCGCGCTGGATCACCGAATCCACTTCGCGAGCCGTGGTATAGGGCCCCAGCCATACTCTATAGACTTTATCAGCCTTGCGGATACTGGCGGGCTTCAGATCCACGCCTTCGAGGCGTCCAGCCAGCTCTTCTGCACTGTTTTCTTTACTGAACGCGCCCATTTGCAGGAATACGGTCTCTTCGCCACCGGTGACGCCTGGAACGCGCAGCTCACTGGCAGTGGCTTTCGGCATCTTGCTGGTGTCGATCGTCCGAACCTCCACATTGGCCGTGCCCTTGCGCGTCATGTCCAGCCGTATCGCCGCCGCGTAGGACATATCAATTAAACGATCGTCTTTGAATGGGCCACGGTCGTTTATTTTGACGATGATTTTCTTGCCATTATCCAGGTTGGTGACTTCGGCGTAGGTGGGCAGAGGCAGGGTTTTGTGTGCCGCCGTCGCCAGATGCATGTCGTAAGGTTCACCGCTGGACGTACGCCGGCCGTGGAACTTGGTGCCATACCAGGAAGCGACGCCACGTTCCTTGTAGCCCCTGGAAGATTTCAGCACGCGGTATTTCTTGCCAAACACTTCATATGGCGAATGATTACCGTAAGAAGCCAACGGCTCGTTGCGTGGCACCGCATCTTTTACATCGGCAGCGGATATCTGCATGCTGGAGGGTCCGTCGCGCAGGTCCTTGTACGCAGGTGACCCCGGCGCCGGTTTATCCACCTTGGGCGTACTGCCACAGGCGGACAACAGAAGCAGCAGGCTGCTTGCCAGAAACCCCAGGAGCCTGTCGGATTTAACGGATCGTAGCGAAGGAAAGCAGCTGCGTAAACCTGCTCTCAAGGCTGCATCCCTTTGCGTATCTCTTCACTCAACTCGTATACGGCCATGGCATACAACGGGCTGCGGTTGTAACGCGTGATCACGTAAAAGTTTTTGAAGGTCAGCCAGTATTCTTCACCGGTTTTTTCTTCCAGCCCCGTTACCGTTGCCATCGCAGCGGGGTCGGCGCCTGCCGCCACGAAACCGCCTGCGGCCAATTCGGCCACGCTGTTTTTGACCTTGTAATCGCGCTCGGCCACCAGACTCATGTCGGCATCAGCCGACCGGGTGGCTTTCATGGCTATCGGCTCTCCATAAGCCCAGCCATGCACGTGCAAATAATTGGCAACGCTGCCGATGATGTCATCCAGCGAACTCCACAGATCACGACGCCCGTCACCGTCCAGATCTACCGCGTAGGCGCGATAACTGCTGGGCATGAATTGCCCCAAGCCCATGGCGCCTGCATAGGAACCCGTGACCTGGTCCAAGGGCAGGCTTTCTTCCTGGCCCAGAACCAGAAAATTCATCAACTCGCTGGAAAAGAAGGCGGAACGGTCATTGCCCGTATCGGGGTAATGAAATGACAGGGTCGCCAGGGCATCCAACACACGGTAACTACCGGTGATGCGGCCGTAGGAAGTTTCCACCCCAATAATGGCCACGATGTATTGCGGATCTACCTGATAGCGCTCCGCGGCCTTGCTAATGCGCTCTTTGTTCTCGTTCCAGAACACCACACCGGCATCAATGCGTTTCTGGGTGAGAAAAATGGGCCGGTAGTCGTACCAGGGCTTGCTTTCTGCCGGACGACTGATGGCATCAACAATGGACTGTTTGAATTCTGCCTGTTGCAACAACTCCAACACCGCCTGTTCATCCAGATCATGTTCTGCCGCTGCTTTGGCAGCAAATTCTTCCACACCGGGATGCGGCACAGCGGGTGGCTCGGCGAAACAGGAGGAACTCAAACCGGCAACCAGACACAAACAACTCAACCGTAGCGCCAATGACCGGAATGCTCCAGGCCTTGGTATGAAAGGCCTTGGCGCCAGAGAGCGGGCTTTTGAAGCGATTGAATTTTGCAAAAGGGGCACCTCGGAACTGCTTGTATGGGTCACTCTTTCAATCCTGTATTTTTCACCCATTCATGAATGGGCAAGGTTGATGGGTAGTAGTCGGGTGCAGTTTAACTGAATCAGCAAGTGGTTTGAGACATCCGTCCGCGACCAAAGGTTCTGCACGCCCGTTTGCACTGCGGGTTCTTCCGTGCGCTCATCAGCGCATGAACCGGCGATGTCCATAAACGGACATCAGGATGCCAAAGCCGGCCAGCAGGGTAACAATCGAGGTACCCCCATAACTCACCAGCGGCAGCGGCACACCGACCACCGGCAACAATCCCGAGACCATACCGGCATTGACCAATACATAGACCGAGAAAGTGAAGGCCAGGCCTCCAGCCAGCAGGCGGGAAAAAGTATCCTTGGCCATGCTGGCAATGTAAAGGCTGCGGCCAATGATGAAGAGGTAACCCAAAAACAGCAGGCTTATACCCAACAAGCCAAATTCTTCGGAAAATACCGCCAGGATAAAATCCGTATGTCGTTCCGGGATGTACTCCAGGCGCGATTGCGTACCATGCAGCCAGCCTTTACCGGTCCAGCCACCCGAGCCTACGGCAATTTTGGACTGGATGATATTCCAGCCGGTACCCAGCGGGTCGGAACCGGGATCGAGGAAGGTCCGCACGCGGTTTCTCTGGTACTCGTGCATCATCATCCACAGGCCGGGGGCGGCGATAACCGCCAGGCCCAACAGACCCAGTATCCAGCGCCAGCGCAAACCGGCCAGAAAAATAACGATGCAGCCCGAAACACCCACCAGTAAAGCAGTGCCCAAATCGGGTTGACGTGCAATCAACAGCGCCGGCGCAACCACCAGCACGAACGCAACCAGTGTCATTTTTAAATTGGGGGGCAGACTACGCGGATGAAAATACCAGGCCAATGTCATCGGTAACGCCAGTTTCATGATCTCGGAGGGCTGAAAGCGCAACACACCCAGATCCAGCCAGCGGTCAGCACCTTTACCTTCACCCACCACCCAGGTAGCAGCGAGCAGGAAAAGGCCCACGGCATACAACCAGGGCGACCAGGAACGCAGAATATAAGGCGGCACCAGGCTGAGTGCTAACAGGGCGGCCAATCCGGCCCCCATGCGAACCGCCTGGCGAATGACTTCATCAAGATCTTCCCCGGAAGCGCTGTACAGGACCAGTAATCCTGCACCCATCATCAACAACAGGCCCGTCAGCAAAGGCCAATCAAGTCTTGGCGCGGAAATCCAGCCCGGTAACATGCGACCGATCATTCAGGCTCCTGCGACAACCAGGCATCGATGACACTTTTCGCCACCGGTGCTGCCTCACGCGAACCGCCACCACCATGTTCCACCACCACGGCCACCACAATGGCGGGGTGGTCAAAAGGTGCGTAGGCAATAAACAGTGCGTGGTGGCGCAAATGATCGGCAACATCGCTGTCCTGCTTTTGTTGATCCTGCGCCATTTTGGCCACTTGCGCCGTGCCTGACTTGCCCGCCATCTCGTAACCGTCCAGCGGTAACAGGGCACGGGCTGTGCCGGCCGAGCCATGAATCACCCGGTGCATGCCATTGCGTACCGCATCCCAGTTGGCCTCGTTGACAATCGGTACCTGGCCGATCAGCGGTGCCCGAATGCGCTGCACGCGCTCATCACCCGGTTCTTTGGCGGCATACAGCAAACGCGGTTCAAAACGCTTGCCCCCATTGACCAGGGTAGACAGCGCCACCGCCAGTTGTATCGGTGTGACCACGTTAAAGCCCTGGCCAATACCGGCAATCACGGTTTCACCGGGATACCAGGGCTGATTGAAGCGACCCCGTTTCCAGCTGCGTGAGGGCAAAACGCCTGCCGACTCTCCAGGCAAATCCACGCCGGTAACCTGTCCAAAGCCGAACTGCGCCAGATAATCATGGAAACGGTCTATGCCCAGGTCCAGAGCAATCTGATAAAAATAAGTGTTGACCGACATTTCCAGCGCCGACTCTATGGTCACCCAGCCATGTCCGCCTTCCCGCCAATCGCGATAGGGGCGGCTCACACCGGGCAGGAAATACTGGCCGCTGGAAAAGATTCGTCGGTCGATGCTGGTCACACCTACTTCCAGGCCCGCCAATCCGACAAAGGGTTTGATCGTGGAACCGGGCTCAAAACTGCCTTTAATGGCCCGATTGAACAAAGCCCGGCCTGGAGCATCCAGAATGGCCTGGTAAGCGGCAGAGCTGATGCCATAAACAAACGGGTTGGGGTCAAACGCGGGCTTGCTGACCATGGCCAGCACCGAGCCATCGTTGGGATTGATGGCCACCACCGATCCCGGACGGTCACCCAATGCCGTCCAGGCTGCTTGCTGTACTGCAATATCCAGCGACAGCACCAGATCATCGCCATGGATCGGATCGCGACGATTCAGCACCTGGATCACCCGGCCCTGCACATTGGTCTCAACCGTCTCCAGGCCACTGCGGCCGTGCAAGCGTTGTTCATACTGCTTCTCGATACCGCTTTTGCCAATATGGCTGTTGGCACGGTAGTCATCGGGATTGATACCGGCCAGATCGTTTTCGTCTATGCGGCCCACATAACCCAGCACATGGGTCAGCAAACCCTTGTAAGGGTAGTAGCGTGACAGATAAGGCACCACATCCACACCCGGATAGCGGTGCCGGTCTACCGCGAAACGTGCGACTTCCACTTCATCCAGATTGAACTTGAGCGGGACCGCCTCAAAGCTACGATAGCGGTTGCGATCCTTGTTGAATTGCTCCAGCACGTCTTCCGGCAATTCCACCAATTCACCCAAAGCGCTGATGGTTTGTTCGATATCCGCCACTTTTTCCGGCACGAGTTCCAGGCGATAGGCGGGCAGATTTTCCGCAACCGGACGGCCGCGCCGGTCATAAATCAAGCCGCGGTTGGGCGCCACCGGCACCAGCCGCACCTGATTGTTGATCGACTGGGTACTGAACTCTTCATGCTTGATCACCTGCAGCCAGAAGTAGCGTGCCAGCAGGCCGACAACCACCGCCAGTAACAGTCCAAAGCCGGTGATGATGCGGGCACGAAATAAACGGGTTTCCAGCCAGGGGTCTTTCAGCGGCTGCCCATGGCGGTCAGGTAGAAACAGACGCCTGAATTTCATGGCTCGCCGCTCATTGGCACCACTGCTCAGGAATTTACGCGTTGGCGCGAAGCACCACGATAGCGATCCAGCAGCAGGAACAGCCACGGCCATACCAACATGCCGACCACGGGTGCCAGCCAGTAGGACGCCGTGGGCAAGGAGTCTCCCCGCAGGGTGACGATCCACACCACAATGATTTGATCGTTGATCAGCAAAGCCAGTACCGACAGCGCCTGTTGCCAGGGCGGGAAGAACCGTAATCGCGGACGGAAGCGTGTGACCAGATAGGTCATGATGACCAGCCCCAGCGCATGCATGCCCAGCAAGCTACCGGTTAGCAGGTCCAGGCCCAGGCCCAGCAGGAAAGCAGCGCCCAAATTGATGATGCCCTGTGTTTCCAGACACCAGAAAATCAGTACCAGCGCCACCCAGTAAGGGCGCAAGGGTTCGACCATTGCGGGTAATGGGACGATGCTCAACACCATGGCGATCAACAGACTGGTGATGATGGGTGCGAGGCGCTCGCGTTGCGCTGTCATGGTTGCGGTTCCGCGTCGCCGGCGGCTTCTTCGCGGATGATCTCTTCGCTGGACTGGTTGTCATTTTCATCCCGCAACGGTGACAAAGGCTGCGGCGGTGGCGATTTCAGCAACAGAACTTCCCGACCACGGTCCAGCGCTGCCAGTGGCCGCGCCATGGCTTCAGCAAACATGCGTCCTTCCGAACGATCCACCGACTCGATTACGGCCACCGGATAACCGCCAGGGAAACGGTCACCCAAACCCGAAGTCACTACCAGGTCGCCCTCACGCACATCGGACTCACGCGGCAGACTGGGCAAGCTGAGCCGGCTGGTACTACCCAGCCCGAACGCCACCGTGCGCAAGCCGGTGCGGTTGATCTGCACCGGCAAAGCATGATTCGGATCGGAAATCAGTCGCACGCGTGAAAAATGCAGGTCCACTTGCTCCACCTGGCCCATCACCCCGGCACCATCAATCACCGCCTGACCCACCTCAACACCGCGATCCTTGCCCCGATCGATCATGACCCGGTGTGAGAAGGGATCGAGATCAACATCAATCAACTCGGCAAACTGGAATTCAATATCCAATTTGCTTGAACCATCCAACAACTCACGCAAACGGCGGTTTTCTTCTTCCAGGGCGTCCAAACGCTGTAAGCGGGATTGTTGTGCCAGTAATTGATCAGCCAGGTCCTTGTTCTTGCGGACCATGGATTGTGAACTCTGGAAAAATGCCCAGGTGCCGCGCAGTGCGCGGATGGGCCATTCCACCACGTGATAAACAGGTTCTACCAGGTAATCTGCATAGGCGCGCATGCGCGGTACGTACTTGCCGCGATGATCCATGGCCATCAGCACAATGGCCAACAGCACATACATCATCAGTCGGGCTGTAAGCGCAGCCTGGTCCGAAAATTTCGCACCAACTACCGCATCACCCCAGGCCAAGACTCAACTCCGAACGGGAAAATAGTGAGTTGATTTCACCCGGCATAGATACCCATTGCCACTGAGGGTGGGCTGAAATGAGGTCTCAGGGCAATAATCCATAAGAGAAAATCACTCAGTTACTGGAGAAGAAATCACCGTTGTTCTGATCCATCAATTCCAGTGCCCGACCACCCCCTCTGGCCACACAGGTCAGCGGATCATCAGCGGCGAACACCGGCAGGCCGGTTTCTTCGGCAATCAATCGGTCGATGCCACGCAACAACGCACCACCACCGGTCAGCACAATACCGGTTTCGGATACATCGGAACACAATTCAGGTGGGGTTTGCTCCAGCGCAGTGCGCACCGCATCCAGAATGCTGGACAGGTTTTCATTCAAGGCTTCCAGCACTTCATTACTGCCAATGGTGACATTGCGCGGTACGCCTTCTGCCAGGTTACGACCCGAGACTTCCAACGTGGTGGGCACTTCATCCGGCCAGGCGCAGCCGATCTCGAGTTTGATGCGCTCGGCAGTGGTTTCTCCGATCAGCGTGCCGTAGTTGCGACGTACATAGTTGACAATGGCTTCGTCAAACTGGTCGCCCCCCACTCGCACCGAGTTGGAATAGACCAGCCCGTTGAGGGAAATCACCGCCACTTCCGATGTACCGCCACCGATATCCAGGACCATGGAGCCACGCGCCTCATGCACCGGAATGCCGGCACCGATGGCTGCCGCCATGGGCTCTTCGACCAGGAACACTTCACGTGCGCCCGCGCCTTCGGCCGATTCCTTGATGGCCTTGCGCTCTACCTGGGTGGAACTGCAGGGTACGCAGACCAGCACCCTCGGGCTGGGACGCAAAAACTTTGAGGTATGCACTTTGCGTATGAAGTGCTGCAGCATGGCTTCCGTCATATTGAAGTCGGCAATAACGCCGTCTTTCAAGGGCCGGACCGTGCGGATATTGCCCGGAGTACGGCCCAACATGCGTTTGGCTTCCATACCCACCGCGGCTACATGCTGTGGACCACCCGGGCCCCGGTCCATGCGAACGGCAACCACCGAGGGCTCATTGAGAACGATGCCCTGACCGCGTACAAAAATCAGGGTGTTGGCTGTGCCCAGATCGATCGACAGATCGTTCGAAAACAGGCCGCGGAGACTTTTCATGACCATTTGAGGTTATCCACAGGTGTTGGGATGCAATATGCGCGTCAGGGCGGCTAATGTATCAGTGACAGAACGGCATCGCAACAGAAAAATCCTCTGAAACCACGTATTTATGCGGCATTTGGCGATTTGAAATAATTTTTTGACTGGCTGGTTGTTGAGTTGTCCACAGGACTGATATATCACGATTCTAGGAATATTTTGACCAATTGCGGTGTGCAAGTCACCACTTTTACTGAATTCCGTTAGAATGCGCGGGGTTTATATATCACTTGGCGGGTAAAAACATGTCGGCATTAATCTGTGGTTCCCTGGCTTATGACACCATTATGGTGTTCCCGGAACCCTTCCGAAATCACATCCTGCCGGACAAGGTACATATCCTGAATGTTTCGTTCCTGGTGCCGAAAATGCGTCGTGAGTTTGGTGGTTGCGCCGGCAATATTGCCTATAACCTGCGCCTGCTCGGCGGCACGCCCTACCCCATGGGCACCGTGGGCGAAGATTTCGGGCCTTATCGTGCGCATTTCGACGCACTGGGAATTTCTACCCGATACGTACGGGAGTTACCCGGAGAATTCAGCGCCCAAGCCTTTATCACCACCGATATCGAAGACAATCAGATCACCGCGTTCCACCCCGGTGCGATGATGCACAGTCACCTCACCAAAGTCAGTGAAACCGAAGGCATCAAGATTGGCATTGTCGGACCGGACGGTCGGCAGGCCATGCTGCAGCACAGTCACGATTTCCACCAACAGGGCATTCCACATATTTTCGATCCCGGTCAGGGCATCACCCTGTTCAACGGCGAGGAATTCCGCCAATTTATCAAAGAGGCCAATTGGGTGGTCGTAAATGACTACGAATTCCAGATACTGCGGGAACGTACCGGCTGGACTGGTGATGAAATGGCGACACACGTTGAGGCGCTGATAGTGACGCGCGGTGGCGAAGGCTCCGAAATCATCACCACAGATGAGCGAACCCAGGTCAAAGCCGCCAGACCCGACTCCATCCAGGACCCCACCGGCTGTGGCGACGCCTACCGCGCCGGCCTGATTCACGGCATTCTGAACGATCTGGACCTGGTCACCAGCTGCCGCATTGGCTCAGTCATGGGCGCCATCAAAATCGCCCACCAGGGCCCGCAAAACCACAAGCCCGGCATGGACGAAATCCAGCAGCGATTCTTTGATGCGTATGGGTATCGTTTTTGATCGACGATTCATAAGGAACGTCATCCCGGAATAGTTTTTTTAAACCGTCACCCCGGAATAGCTCTTCTAAACCGTCATCCCGGAAGCGGCAAAGCCGCTATCCGAACGTCATCCCGGAAGCGGCGAAGCCGCTATCCGAACGTCATCCCGGAAGTGGCAGAGCCACTATCCGGGACCCATTGAAAATTACTTGATTCGGTATCCCCATTTCAAGCAATGAAAACCATCACTCTAAAAGCCGACCCACAATTCGATGCCGAACTAACCAAGTTGGCAGCTCGGTTGAGCAGCACCAAAAGCGCGGTTATCCGCGAGGCAGTGGGCGAATACATTGCCCATCTCGACCGGAAAGAACTACGCCAGCAATTGCAAGCAGCCTCGCTCAAAGTCAGG
>CAZRTG010000087.1:0-13028 GCA_964602895.1 uncultured Wenzhouxiangellaceae bacterium | reverse complement strand
TCGCGACCATGGGTCGCTCCCACAGCATGGGTCGCTCCCACAGCATGGCTCGCTCATGTAGGAGGCAGCCGTGCTGCCGACCAGCGCTGTAACATAATCGCGAGCATGGCTCGCTCCCACAGCATGGCTCGCTCCCACAGCATGGCTCGCTCATGTAGGAGGCAGCCGTGCTGCCGACCAGCCCTGTACATAATCGCGAGCATGGCTCGCTCCCACAGCATGGGTCGCTGCTACAGTATTGCTCAATCCCCGATTCGCACAAATACCAGGGGCTCTGTCCAGCTCAACAGGTTCGCCTCTGGTGAATTGATCATCTGCTCTTGCTCTTTGCTTAACTCGCCCAGCACGACATCCTTGTCTTCCTTGATGCTGCCAGGCAAATTACCCGCTTTCACCGCAGCCCGAAAGCGCTCCTGGTTGGGCCACCACATCAATGCACGGTGCTCATCGAGCACCAATCTCGCCCAGTGATATTCAGCCCCCGAAGACCCCCGCCCTGAAGCCAATGACTTCGAAGGTTCCGCGTCTGAAGCATCCGATGCCTTCAGACCATCGCTGTGTTCAGCGTCATCGTTGGGCAGATTAAGATAAATCACATCACCTGTTTTGCGTACAAAACCTGTGGCCATTTCCAGCTTGGCGCCGTCCTGGCCACGCTCTACCCAGGCGGCCTGCAAAATGCCTTTTTCGGCATCCATGACCGTGGTGGTGATGACGGCTTCACCATTGGTCCATTGACCCTCCCACAACGCCTTATCCAGAACCACAACCTCATCACCCAGTGGTTGTTCAACAAACACGGACTCGCAGGCAGCCAATCCCAGCAGGCTGAGCAATGCCAGAAACCGACAAAGATTTTTCATTACCATTCTCCGAAACAGCGGGCGAGCAGACTTGCCTGCCTTGGTACTCTGCTCCAGTTTAACCTTGAAATTTGGAGTCAGCGTAAAAACCTGACACTTAGCGAACACAAAAGTGGCAATTATCAAAGTCCGGGATTTTTATTCCGGGCCGAAATATTGGCCCCAAATATTGGCTCCAAATATTCTGGTACTTTCCTCACTCCCCCACTATCCTTTTGACCTGATTTCCGGTCACCCAGAGGATTGAAATCATGATTCATCCGGTCACACAAGCCTGCCTGCTGGTAGCCCTGTGCTGCATCAACTCCCTGGCGCTGGGTGCAGAGCAATCCAATCCTGCTATTGATGCCCTGTTCTCTGACTACAGCAGTGGCAACGTACCCGGCTGTGCATTGGGGGTCATCCAGGATGGTGAATTCATTTACCGCCGCGGCTACGGCATGGCCAATCTCGAATACGCCATTCCACTGGATTCAGATTCGGTATTTCGCACCGCTTCGATGGGTAAACAGTTCACTGCTGCAACGATTGCACTGCTGGCGGAGTCGGGCATCATCAACCTGGATGACCCGCTGAGCCAGTATTTTCCGGAGTTTCCACCCTGGGCCAATGACATCACGATTCGCCAGTTGGTACATCACAGTAGCGGCATTCGCGATTATTTGACGCTGGCCTATCTTGCGGGCAAGGGTGATGATGCCGACTTTTACACCGACGATTGGGTGCTGCAAATGTTGGCCCGTCAGCAGGAAACCAATTTTCCACCCGGTTCGCGCTATTTGTACAGCAACTCGGGCTACCTGCTGCTTGCGCAACTGGTGAAACGAACTACAGGACAAAGCTTGCGCGAGTATGCGCAGCAAAATCTGTTTGATCCGCTGGGTATGACGAAAACCCATTATCACGACGATCACACCGAAATCGTGCCACACCGCGCCAGTGGCTATGCACCTTATGAAGACGGCTTTCATATCAGCATGACCACGCTGGATATGGTGGGTGATGGCGGTGTGTTCACCAGCATCAATGAACTGATCAACTGGGATCGAAATTTCTACAACAACCAACTTGGCAACCAACTCGGTAACAGCGGGGCCGGACTGATTGAGCTGCTCACCACTCCCGGCAAGCTCAACGATGGAACTGAGCAGAACTATGCTTTCGGGCTCGAAGTGGATGACTACCGTGGCCGGAAACTCATCAGCCATGGCGGTAGTTTCGTTGGCTTTCGTGCCGAGATGATGCATTTTCCGGAACTGGGTTTCGGCGTAGCCGTATTGTGCAATCGTGCCGATGCCGAACCCGAACAGCTGGCTCGTCGCGTGGCTGATGCATTGTTGGCCGATCAACTCGCACCCAAAGAAAAAAACGTGGAGTTGATTGCCGAACCCGGTTTCACGCTGAGCGAAGCCCAACTGCAACGCTACTCGGGTGACTTCTGGGAGCCTGAAGAAGCCTTTGCGGCCGAGTCTCGGCTTATCGACGGCAAGCTGTGGGCGGTGCATTCACCCACTCGTAAAAATGAATTGCTGCCGCTCTCACCCAACCGTTTCCGCATGATCGGGGTGCCGGCACAGGTACTGATTGAATTCGACATGGACGGTGCACGTATCGTCGAAATGCGCCGCTTTATCAATGGTGAAGCACGCGGTGTGTTCCAGCCGTTTCAGCGACTGATTCTGTCGCCCGAACAACTGGCCGCCTACGTCGGCGATTATTACAGTGCTGAACTGGACACGGTTTATACCTTGAGCCTGGGTGAAGACAAACTGTGGTTCAACCTGGACGATGAAGGCCCACAGGAACTGACCGCCCTATTCGGAGAAACGTTTGAAAACCCGGATTACGGCGCCTTCACATTTACACGCGATGCCGGTGGCCGGGTAACCGGCTTCAAACTGCAATCAGGCCGTGTGCGTAATTTAGCCTTCAGCCGCAGGTAAACCGAAGGTCGGCAGCAAGGCTGCCATTGTGCAGGGATGCACCGGTGCCGCAGCGGGCAGGATGCCCAAGAGCGGCTCCCTACATGTAGGAGCGACCCAAGGTCGCGACCGGGGCATTGCCTTTTAACGTCTATTCCATTCTTGCCAACCTGTCGTTAAAAAACCTGGTACTCCAAAGCTTCAGACTTTCCTGCTCGGTTATTTGCAGGAAAGGCGACACATCTTCTGCGGCCTCTTGCCAATCAATACTGTTGATCTTTTCCGCCAATTTCTCTTTCAGCCAATCAAAATTTACGGTTAAGCCCTCCTGACCCGCCCAAGGCCCAGCTTGAACCAGTGCATTTTTCAAAAGCTCCAGATTGGGTGACTTTCGCTGCCTCATATACCAATTGAAGTCATACCAATCCCGGCCCTTTAAGTATCCACGGCACAGCAACGCATGTATCTTCAGTGCAAGGTTGCTGTTGAGGTCCTGGTGGCATACTTCATAATCTGTCGGGAAGTCCAGATAGGTGTACTCAAAGCCAGACCCCATTGGCGGATTGATATCTATTTCCAACTTGATTCTGAGCTTGTGGCCCGGCTGACCTTTGAAGAATGAAAGGTTTAGCTGGTTGACCACCGAATTGTCCTTGATGACTGCGGTTCTAACTGCTTTGTCCACCCGGCCTTGTGGTAAGACTTCAGAACGAATGCCGTATTCTTCAAAAACGGTCAGCAACTGCTGAAGGTATTTCGACCAATCGAACTCGAGCGACGGTGTGATCAGAATAAAATCCAGGTCTTCTGAGAATCGTTGCAACCCATGCAGGATCCTCAAGCTGGTGCCACCCTGAAAAGCGGCCACTTTAAAAAAGTCGGCACGCCAAAGCGCATACAGGGCAACCTCCTGAATTATCTCCTTCAGCACATGCTCTTCCTCCCGAGCGTTCGTGGGCGAAAAACTGTCCAACCTCTGTTGAATGATTTCGTTCATCCACGACTCCCCTCTGCACCCAACTCCAGACCAAGGGCGATTTCCAATTCAGCAATGAAGTGCTTGACCCGACTGTGTTTGTATACCTCCTTCAACACGCGTAACTGGGAACTTGTAACACCGCCCCATACGTCCGGATCAACACGCATGCTGTTCTCGATCCAGTCCATACCCTGCCAATCCATTTTCTTCAAACACACAAGATCCATAAACGCCCGCACAGGGCTGGCCAACAAAAATACTTGCTTATCTACTTGCTGGCGTTGCACCAAATCGAGAAAGCAACCAGTTCGTAGTGCCAAAGATCTGAATGTGAACGAACCGAATTGCTTATGCCGGTATTCCTTGGCCTTGCGTCCCGGCAGGATGGAAGTTGTTGTATATGCCGCTTCGGGAACCCAGCCGTGATACGACAGAGCACTTTCAAGAGATACGTAACTACCAGGTTCAATCATTTGCGCCATAGAAAAAGGATGGCAAGGCGTGCTGCGAAATTTATTCGCCAGAACGTAGAGGCCACGACGTAATCGGATCAACTCACCGGCTTTGATCGCCCGGTTGACCAGATGATAGCGGCGCTGATCTGTACCTTCGATCAGGCGAGCGAGCTGGGCATCGGAAATCACCCGATCCGCCAATCCCTCTTCAATTATCAATGTGGTTAAAGTCTGCATGAACCCGGATTATTATCAACTCTCTTTGCTAAAGTTAAATTTAATAATGCCTGAAACTTCCATTTTATGGAAGTTTCTAGTATTTTGTGTTGGGTTAAAAGCATTCAATTAGTACACTGCGGCCTACTACATTGTGGGAGGCAGCCGCGCTGCCGACTTTGATGTGGGTCGCGAGCGTGGCTCGCTCCTACAGCCGGTACTCCGCTTTATGGTCCTTGAAATGCTGCCGACATTGCTCGAAAAAGCGCTGTGTCACGCGCGTCATGGGCGTTTCGGCTGAGCGCATGAAACCGTATTCGTGCTGCATGCGCGGCAGGAAAGGCCGGAACTCAATGCCAGGACCACAATACTGCAAACCCAGCATTTCATTGACGATGGCGATACCCACACCTCCCCTGACCAGTGCACAAGCCGAACCTACGGTATGGGTCTCTACCCGCACATCCGGCTTGATGCCGGCCTGCTCGAAAGCATCATCCACCGCGCGGCGTGACTGTCGACCCTTGCCCAACAGGATCAGTGCCTGTTTATCCAACTGGTGCACCTGGATTTTTTTGCGTGCAGCCAGCGGATGATCGGCGGGAATCACACAGACTGAATCCGTACGTATCAGCGAATCGCAAGCAAGCCCTGGAAACTCGGCCGGCATGCGGATAAAACCACAGTCCACGGCACGCAAAGCCACCATGTCATGGGCGGTCTCCATACTCTGTGAAACCAGGTTGACGTAAACCCGGGGATGTTCCCGCAAAAATTCAGCAATCAAGCGCGGTAAAATGGTTTCGGCCAGACTGGGTGGGGCCACCATGGACAAGCCGCCAAAATTCTCGTTGCCCAGGTTGTCAGCCAATTGATGCACCCGCTCCACGCTCTGCAAGGCAATATCGACTTCCTTGTAATAAGCCAGGGCTTCATCGGTGGGCACCAACCTGCCCTTGGAGCGGTAAAACAGGGGAAAGCCAATACGGTCTTCCAATTGGCCCAGCAAGCGGCTGACGGCTGGCTGGGTGAGACCCAGTTGCTGGGCTGCTGCCGTAGCCGAACCCAGGTTGATAATGCTGCGAAAGCATTCCAGGCTTTTCAGATTGATGCTGAATGAGGGATGAGCAACCATATAACAAAGTGTAATGAAGTAATGTGATATTTGCATCTTATTGCATACACTACCGGGCTTACATAGCATCGGGCCAGCACCGTCAGCCAGCCTTGGGGAAGGCGGGTGAATCTGATCAAACGACCGACAGCCGGAGACCAAGCCATGTCAAGCACATTTCGTCACACTCATCTTTCACGCAAACTGCTAAGCCTCAGTATCGGCCTGGTCCTGTTTGGTGCCACCGGCGGTGCACCTTTGCTTGCGCAAAGCTCCAGCGATACCGCGGTTCAACAGGTACTTGAAGAAGTGACGGTTACCGGTTCACGTATCCGCCGTCAGGATGAAACCTCGGCCAGTCCGGTACAGACACTCAGCGAAGAGGATCTGCGCATTGACGGTTCCTTGACCTTGGGTGAAACCTTGCAGCACCTGCCTTCAGTGGGCTCCAGCCTGAACTCAAACGGCTCAGCCGGAACCAGTCACGGCACACGCAGCCTGAACTTACGCAGCCTGG
Organism: uncultured Wenzhouxiangellaceae bacterium; assembly: GCA_964602895.1. GTDB lineage: Bacteria > Pseudomonadota > Gammaproteobacteria > Xanthomonadales > SZUA-36 > JAWXBM01. The sequence goes on along the minus strand of CAZRTG010000087.1, from coordinate 6,962 downwards.
GTGCCAACCGCAGCCTGGTACTGGTCAACGGTCATCGCTGGGTGAACGGTGCCGGCACACGCGGTTTCCGCGACTTTGTCGACCTGAACACCATTCCACAGGTGATGATCGAAAGCGTTGAAGTGCTGCAGGATGGCGCGACCGCCATTTACGGTGCCGACGCCATCGCCGGTGTGGTCAATATGCGCACGTACCAGAATTTTGAAGGTGGCCGGGCGCGCGCCTATTACGGCACCAGTTCCGAAGGTGATCGGGATACCGAGTCCATCGACTTGTTGCTGGGCAAAACCTTTGGCAACAGCAACTGGATGCTGGCCGTCAGCTACGTGAATGAAGACCCGATCTACACTCAGGATCGCGCCATCTCAGCCATTCCACTGAACGGTCTGGCAGTCGGTACACCCGAAGGTCTTTTCCGCGAAAGCGGCCTGTCCGGTGTGGTGGGCTTTCCGGTTCCATCGGCCGGCATCACCCGCGACCCGGGCACCGATGGCAATGTGATCGGTAACTGGCGCGCAACAAATACCGCCACCGACCGGTTCAATCGTTACCACAACAATTACCTGGTAGCGCCGAACGAACTGACCTCGGTTTACCTGCAGAACCTGACCGAGTTTGACAATTCCATGGCTTTCCGCATGGAGGCTCTTTATAACAAGCGCGAATCGGACCAGTTGTTCAATGGTGCGGCCGCTGTGGTCCGCGGTGGCAGTCGAGGCTTCTTCATTCCTGCCGACCCACGTGTGAATCCCTTTGGTATTCCGTTCGCCGGTTCCGATTTCCGCATCGACAACTTCTTTGAAGACAATGGCCAGCGCGTCAATGTGCAGGAAGTGGAGACCTATCGCGTGGGCGTGGGCCTCGAAGGCGATCTGAGCAACGGTTGGTTCTGGGATGCTTTCCTGTCTTATGCCAAGAATGAGGCTGTTTTTACGGCCAGGAACCAGATTGATCTGGACAAGCTGGCTTTGGGCATGCGCGCCTGTGATACCACCGGTATCAGTGCTGATATTTCCGATCTCACAGCCGGTTGTGTACCGGTCAACCTGTTCAACCCACTGACCACTGACATGGTCAATTACATCAACTTTACCGGTGTGGATTACAACGAAGCCGAACAGATGGACTTCACCCTCAACATCACCGGTGATTTATTTGAACTGCCCGCCGGCCCACTGGCGTTTGCTGCCGGTTACGAGTACCGCAAGGAAAAAGGCCTGGATACACCCGACTCCTACAATAACTCCGACCCGCGCGTTAATACCTATCGCACCACCACTTCGGCACCCCGTGATGGCACCAAGGGTGAATACGATCTGAATGAAGTGTACGTGGAAGTGGATATTCCGATTCTGAGCGATCGCTCCGCCATGAAGGATTTCAGAATCCAGCTGGCCACACGCTACTCCGATTACAGCACCTTCGGCGGCACCACCAACAGCAAGGCCGGCTTCATCTTCCGGCCGACCGATGCGGTGATGTTCCGCGGAACCTGGGCTGAAGGCTTCCGTGCACCGTCCATCCTGGAGATGTTTGAAGGACTGAGAGAAACTTCCGTACCTGTGATCGACCCCTGCAGTGGTAACGGTGGCAGCGCCGGTTTGCCCGGCTGTTCCAAAGTTCCGGCGTCTTATACGCAAATCGCCAGCAATGCCCCGGCCACAGTGGGCGGCAACCCGAACCTGCAGCCGGAAACCTCTGAAAACCTTTCGTTCGGTATCGTGCTCACGCCCGCTGCGCTGGAAGGCGCCAGCCTGACGGTCGATTGGTTCAACATCGACGTGGACGACACCATCAGCGCTTACGGTGCGCAGAATGTGTTGAACCTGTGTGCCAATTCAGGGCAGCGTTGCAACTTTGTGAAACGCGACGCTTCCGGTGAACTGGTCAACATCACCGATGGCCCCATCAACCTCAACAGTACCAAGGTTGAAGGTTACGATATCGTCGGCCGCTACGCCCTGGACAGTCGGGTCGGCTTGTGGGATTTGAGTGTTTCGGTATCCCGTTTGCTGGACTTCACTGAAGTCTCGACCCTGACGGATGGCAGCTTGCTGGTAGACGACAAAACCGGCCGGGCCATGTCGCGTGAGTCCTACCCGAAATGGAAAACCATGACCAACCTGAAATGGAGCCAAAATGCATGGTCTGCCACCTACAGCTGGCGCTATATCGATAACACGACGGAATTTGCCGATGGAGCAGACCGTAAAATCCACTCCATGACCTACCACAGCCTGTCCGGCAACTATCAGATGAATGACAGCTGGGGTTTCCGTCTCGGTGTAGACAATCTGTTCGATCGGCAGCCACCTGCGTCGCTGACCAATACCAATATCAACTTTGATATTGCAACCTATTCGGCGATTGGCCGGTTCTACTACGCACAAGTGACCTGGGATTTCGGTCTCTGATTATCCAGGGACTATCCTTGATATTGACCTGACACGCATACTCATCTGGCCAGGCATTTGCCTGGCCAGAGACAGGAGTTGCCCATAGCAGTCGGCCGATCGTTGGCTGTGCCATCCGCAGCATTTCAGTGAACCGCAATACAGGACCATCATTGAGCGAAGCAAGCGCCAAAACGAAACAGCAGCACCCCATCATCATCATGCTGGGCATACTATTGCTCGCCATGCTGCTGACCTGGGTGCTGGATTCGGGGCGCTACCAGCGGGACGGCAAGGTGGTGATCGCCGGTACTTACCAGACACTGGAGAAAGACCGCTCCATCAGCCAGCTGTGGCAAACCGGCGGTGAACGCGCGCCAGATGCCGCGCAACCGGTAGGGCTGGTCACCGCTTTGATGGCCATACCGGCCGGGCTGGATCGCATGTCCGGCCTGATTTTCATGGTGCTGATCATCGGCGGCATGTTCGGCATACTCACCCGCAGTGGCGCCATTGATGCAGGCCTGGAACGTTTACTGAGCAGCCTGCGCGGCAATCTCTACGTGCTGGTGCCGGTGTTGATGGTGATTTTCTCTGCCGGCAGCACTTTTCTTGGCCTGGCCTCTGAATATTTGCTGATCATTCCCATCATGGTGGCGATGTCCAATCGCCTGGGCATGTCCAACCTGATTGGTCTGGCGATTGTGACGGTGGCCGTAAAAGCCGGCTACATGGCCTCAGTCAGCAACCCCATTCCGTTAACCATCGCGCAACCATTGGTGGGTTTACAGATCTTCAGCGGCGCCGGTTTTCGTTTCATCTGCTGGTTGATCTTCCTGGCGGTGGGTATCGCCTTTGTCTTGCTGATGATACGGCGGCAGCACGCCGACAGCATGCAATCGGACATTCTGTTTGACGCCGCACCCCTGAGCACCCGGCACAACCTGGTGCTGGGCTTGTTGATACTGGGTGTCGCTTTTCTGGTCTTTGCCTCCAACCACTGGCAATGGAAACACCAGGAACTATCAGCCTATTACATCGGCCTCAGCGCCGTACTGGCAGGGGCTGCAGGTTTGTCCGCCCGGGAAGCAGCAGGGTCGTTTGTCGGTGGCATGAAAAAAATCCTGATGGCCTGCATGCTGATCGGGGTGGCTTCCGCCGTCGCCATCACGCTGGAATGGGGACAGGTACTGGATTCGGTGGTCCATGGACTCACCCGCCTGTTGGGTGAAGGCAATGCCATACATGCGGTACTGGGCATGTTCGGCGCCCAGCTGACCCTGGACTTCCTGATTCCCTCGACCTCAGGGCAGGCCGCCGTCAGCATGCCCATCATGGGACCCTTGGGCCAGTTGTCCGGTGTACCGGCACAAAGCACGGTGCTCGCTTTCCTGTTCGGCAACGGCATTACCAATTTGCTGACACCCACCTCCGGCACTTTGCTGGCCTATCTGGCGACGGCGCAGGTGAACTGGACCGACTGGGCCAGAGCCGTAATCTGGTTGTGGGTGATTTATGTTGTCATCGCGATGGGCCTGCTGGTGCTGGCCGTGAGCCTGGGTGTCTGAAGTGGCTCAATCTATATGCTCAAAGCCACCGGTACGCACCAGGGTGCTACACAACCTCAGGGTGCCCATGCGCGATGGTGTACATCTGGCCACCGATGTCTATCTGCCGGCAGACAGCAAAAAGCCGCTGGCCGTGATCCTCGAACGCACACCCTATGACAAGCGGGGTATCAGCCGTTCCGAGCGTACGCGTGACAATCCGCAAGCCATGAGCCGCCCCGAAGTGGCGCACTTTTTTGCCCGCCACGGTTTTGCTGTGGTGATGCAGGATGTGCGTGGACGCTATGCTTCAGAAGGCGTGTTTACCAAGTATCTGTCCGAAGCCAATGACGGTTGTGACACGCTGGACTGGATCACCGGGCAGGACTGGAGTGATGGCCGGGTCGGTACGATGGGACTTTCCTATGGCGCACACACCCAACTGGCCATGGCCTGTCTGGCACCACCGGCACTGGCCTGCATGTTTCTCGATTCCGGTGGTTTCGCCAATGCCTATCAGGGCGGTATCCGGCGCGGTGGTGCCTTTGAGCTGAAGCAAGCTACCTGGGCCTACCGCCATGCCTTGCTCAGCCCGGCAACAGCGGCCGACCCGGCACGTCTTGAGGCTTTGCAACGGGTTGATCTGGCGCATTGGTTCAAAAACCTGCCCTGGTGGCTCGGCCATTCGCCGCTGGCAGCGGCGCCTGAGTTTGAACGCTATTTATTTGAGCAATGGGACAAGAGCACATTCGATTCATACTGGCAGCAGGTCGGCCTGTATGCGCACGGTTATTATCAGCAGATTCCGGATATTCCCATCGCCATCGTGGGTAGCTGGTATGACCCTTATGCGGCTGCCTGTGTGGCGAATTACCTTGGCCTGGCGGACAGGCACCAACAACCCACCTGCCTGTTGATGGGTCCCTGGACCCATGGCAACCGCTCTGTGACCCATTCGGGTGATGTTGATTTTGGCCCCGGCTCAACCCTGGACGGCAATATTGATCGCGATTATCTGCAGTATCGTCTGGCCTGGTTCCGGCGTTATCTGGCAAATGAAGCGGTGGCTGATACGGGGCCAAAACCCGGAGTGACCTGGTTCGAAATGGGCGGTGGCAGTGGTGCTTATGACGCAGAAGGCCGCTTGCAGCATGGCGGGCAATGGCGTTACACGCCTCAGTGGCCACCGGCAGACGTGGATTCACAGGTATATTTTCTGAATGCTGCCGGCACGCTGGTGCGGCAAAAGCCTGATCAGACTCAGGATTTTCTTGAGTTCGTCTTTGATCCACGCAACCCGGTACCGACCGTGGGTGGCGCCATCACCTCGGGCGAACCCTTGATGTTTGGTGGGGCTTTCGATCAGAAAGCCGGCACTGAACTGTTTTCTGCGGTGGCGGATGAGGCCCGGCAACCGCTGGCGAAAAGAACGGATGTACTGGTGTTTCAAACCGAACCCCTGGCACAGGACCTGGTGTTGAATGGCGCCTTGCAAGCCGATTTATGGGTCAGTTCGGACTGCCCGGACACCGACATCACCATCAAGCTGGTGGATGTATATCCTCCTGATGAAAACCACCCGAACGGCTTTGCCATGAACATCACGGATGGCATTCTGCGACTGCGTTACCGTGAGAGCTGGGAGCGTGAGGTCAGCCTGGAACCCGGGCGCGTGTACCCCATCCATATCGAAACCCTGCCCACCTGCAATCGTTTCAAAGCCGGTCATTGTGTGCGCCTGGATATATCCAGCAGCAATTTCCCGCAGTTTGATATCAACCCCAATAACGGCGAGTATGTTGGCACCAATACTGAATTCAGAGTAGCGCGTAACCGGGTTTACTGCGGTACCGACTGTCCTTCTGCCATCGTCCTACCCATCAGTTCCAGCGAGCCCTGACCGCCCTATGACTACACGCCGACAGTTGATCCAGGGCCTGGCCGCAGGTGGTTTTGTTTTCAGCGTGCCGCTGGCTTCCTGTCGTCAGGCAGCCGGAAACAATCAGGTTGATACCAGTCAGGCTGCAAATACCCTGGTAGAAAACGGATTGACCAGACGCATCACACTGAGCGGGCAGCTGCTGATGACACACCCGTTGTGTGTACAGCCTTACCCGGGTTTTGCTGCCGTGGTAGCAGAGCTGAAGCGCGGGCAGGTGCTGAGCAGCGATCTGGAAATCGCCATTCAAACCCCGGCGTCCGGCGCGCCCACACGCGAAGGGCAATTTATGCACCTGGCCCAACCCGGGGTACTGGATTGCATTGCGGAGATGGGCTTCAACCTGTTGTCGCTGGCCAACAACCATGCCTGGGACCTGGGCACGGCCGGTGTGTTGGCTACACGCGTAGCGGTTGCTGACAAGGGTCTGGGTTATGCCGGTACCGGGCCGGACCTGGCTGCTGCCAGTGCGGCCGGAGAGAGTCCCGATTTTCCCGATGTTGCTTTAATCGGCATGGCGGTGGGCAAAATCCGCGATGGTGCCGCTGCAACCGCGACGCGAGCGGGGGTCAATGAATTGCGTATGCCGGAACCGGGAATACTGCACCCGGACGATGTGCAGCGCAATCTGGCATCCATCCGCCAGGCAAAGAACAGCGGCAAAACCGTGCTGGTCTGCCTGCACAATCACGAATGGGGTGAGAACATGGCGCTGCTGTACGACTGGGCCCGGCAATTTGCCCATGACTGTGTGGATGCCGGTGCGGATCTGTTTTTCAGTCATGGCGCACCCTTGCTCAAAGGCGTTGAGATTTACCGCGGCAAGCCCTTGCTGCACGGCCTGGGTAGCCTGGTGTTTCATTCACGTACCGCCATCGGCCATTACCCGCCCGAAGTTTGGGAAACCGCCATCGTCCATACGGTTTTTTCGAAGCATGAGCTGGTGAGCCTGGAAATCGTACCGGTGATCCTGAACGAACAAGGCGATGACCCGGAGCAGCACCTGCAAACCCGTGGCCGTCCACGCCTGGCAGAAGGTGTGGATGCCGAGCGCATCCTCACGCGCTTGCAAAAACTCAGTGA